>NZ_JBMPQA010000002.1:0-426729 GCF_049725055.1 Pseudactinotalea sp. Z1739
GACCACCTCGATGCGGTCGCGGAACTCCTGGGTGTGCTCGGCCAACCAGTCGGTGAGTACCTTCGCCGAACGGCCTGCTTGCACATCCAGCAGCCGCGCCGGCCCGGTGCCCTCGATCGTGGGGGTCAGATCTACCAGGATCGTGACATACGAGTCCTCACCGCCGCCGCGCACGTGTTTCCACTTGTGCTCATCGACCCCCAAGATCCGCACCCCTTGCAGGTGGGTCGGGTCGTCATAGACCAGGGTGCGGGCGGCATCGACCGCGAGGTTATTGACCAGGTCCCATCCCAGTCCCAGGGCCCGGGCCACGGCGCTGATGCTCATCTTGTCGATCGCCAAGCGCTGCAGGATCCACCGGGTGCACCGGTTGGTGGTCTTGGCCCCCACCGCGGCGCAGTCCAGCCGTTGCTGGAAGATCCGCTGCGGGCACTGGGTCCCGGTGCACCGATAGCGAGGCAGGCGCACGTGCAACCTGGTGGGATGGCCGGCCACCGGTACGTCGGTCAGCACCCGCACCACGTGATCCCGCAGGACCCCTTCGGCCCCGCAGGACGGGCAGAACGGCAACCCCTGGCGCGGTCGGGCCTGGATGATGGTGACGTCTGCGGCGTCGATGCTGGCCCCGGTGATCATCAGGTCCAACTCCGCGGTGCGACAGATGACATCAGCAACAGGGCAACCAGAAACAGCGGCAGAGCAGGTAGATTTCATCGCGGGCCTTGGGTGTTTGGATCGGACTGGTTAGCACCTCCAATCCTCACCCAAGGCCCACCTGCTCCCAGGCCCACCACGCCGCCTGATCAGCCCCTCAACGCACCCTCAAACCGGAAGAGCCGGTTTCAGTTCGGTCTCACGAGCGCCCTTTCGCGCGCACAACCCTGAGGCAGAACCCACACCCGGACGATGAAACCGGTCACGGCTGATCCGCCGGCCAATGCTACGGGAACCCAAAGAATCGATCCTCCGAGCGTCAATAGGAGCACCACCGCAGCCAGGACCATCACGAACTCGACCAGGGTGATCATCAGGGTTGTTCGCTGCATACCCCGCACCGCGGCGAGGGACATGAAGGGCATCGACCCTGCGAAGATTACTGAACGAACCGCCCATCCGATCAAGCCAACCGTGGAGAGGGCGAACTCCCCCCCGGTGAGAATCGGCCCGAGCCACGGCAGTATGAGGAAGAAGGTGCCACAGAGCAAGGCAGAGCCGGCTGCCAGGAACCACGCGTGGCGGTCTGCAGTCCTGACCTGACGTTCCAGCGGTACATGTTTCGCTGCCGCATACTGTGCGAACAGCACCGAAACGAGCCCCCCGATCACGATCAGCGTCGGCGCCATGTAGACGCGAGAAGCCTCCAACTCGCCGACGGCCGCTGCCGAGACCAATGCGAGACCGAGCAACCGGGTCGCTGCCTGAAGCCCCGGTCGAAGCGACAACTGAACAGCACGGTTCGTGCCATAACTCCCAACGAGCCCGACGTCAGCCCCCCGCCACGGGGCGAGGTAGCGATCAGACCGGGGCAGAAGGACAATCGCGACCAGTGCTGCGACTGCTTGTCCGACCGCCAACGCAAACAGCAGATGAACGAGTTCTAGGTCTCCCTTATTGAGCACAGCGAGGATGGTCAGCACCACGGTGAGCAACCCGGCCATGTCCACCAGGACGATCCGCCAGAACCGCAAGTTGGCCATTAGCAGCCGGCGAAGGGCGTCCTCCAGCAGGAAGAACACTGTTGCGGCGCCAAACGCAATGGCTGTCACCCCACCTGTCATGCCCGCGGCCCAAGCACCGGCGGCAACGACAAGGCCCAACCCGAAAGATAGACCGAGCCACCACGTCTGCAGCCCCGCACGCACTGTTGCAGCCTGCCGATCGAGGACTGTCAGAGAGTCACCGACGAAACCCGTCGACACACCCGTTACCACGATGACGAGCCCGTAGAGAGCCGCGAAGACACCGAGTCCTTCCAACCCGAGGAGCCGCACCGCCAAGATCTGCAGGACAAAACTGGCACCGGCCTGCGAGCATTGTGCTGCGATTCCGCCGAGCGCACCCCAACTGCGACCGAGTCCTGCCAACCGGTCTCGGGTGTTGCGGACCGACACTTCAGCCACTGCAGATGCTTGAGTCATTCGGGGATCGTGGTTGTCCGGAGATCCGTGAACCTTGCCTCCACCGGAGCGTTGTCCACCGATCCGCTCAGGTAGGTCACCAGCGCCAGACCGCCGGGACGCTGTAGTTCGGGTGTCGAGTCGGTGGTGGTGACCTGCCAATCTGTCGGCTCTTCGTCGGTCGTGCGCCAGATCCTGGCACGCAACGTAGTCGCGTCCTCTCCCTCGGCCTGGAACCTCACGTTGAACACATCGCCTGCTTGATAGGTGGCGCCGGGAACGACGACATGACTGAGGTTCGTCTCCGTGCCGTTCACTGTCCTGGTGAGAAGAAGCATGGTCTGGTTCGGCTGGAACCGGATCTTCATGCGGTAACTTTCATTCCCCACTCGGCGTGAATCGACGGAGATGTACGTATCCCCGCCGGAGGGCGGCTTGTCCAGTGACAGCGTGAGGGCGGTATCGGAGTCCAACGCGCCGAGGTCTCCGAGTTGGATCCGTGGTCCTGTACCCGCACTAGCCATCCGAATGACGCCGTGCCCGTCCTCCACCCGGAAGTTGGAAGCGGCTCCAGTCGGTTGCCAATTGCCCCCGACGTCCGCTTGCCCCCAGGCACCGGCCACGGTTCGATCGAACGCGTCGGCAGCCAGGAGGACCTCTCCAGCAGGCGGACTCTCCACGCTAACCTCGTAACTCACGCTGTGGGTGGCGCCCTCATCATCGGTGACCGTCAGGGTCACCTGATAGGTCCCAGGTTCGGCGTAAGTGTGGCTGACCTGCTCCCCCTCACCAGTGTTCCCATCACCGAAGTCCCAGGAGAACTCCTCCACCGTCCCATCGGGATCAGTCGACCCCGAGGCATCGAAGCCCACCTGCAAGCCCTCGACCACATGATCAAACTCCGCCACCGGCGCTTCGTTGTCCGGGGGGTCTTCGGTGTCGGCGATGTCCACCTCGTGGGTGACTGCGTGGGTGGCGCCCTCATCATCGGTGACCGTCAGGGTCACCTGATAGGTCCCAGGTTCGGCGTAAGTGTGGCTGACCTGCTCCCCCTCACCAGTGTTCCCATCACCGAAGTCCCAGGAGAACTCCTCCACCGTCCCATCGGGATCAGTCGACCCCGAGGCATCGAAGGCCACGGTCGACTCCTCGATGAGGCTGGTGAAGGCGGCCACCGGGGCTTGGTTCACCGGTTGCCCACCCACGGCGCCCACGTGCAGGTTGTCGAAGGAACTGACAACCGGGGCGTTCGTGGTCGAGCCGGACAGGTAGGTGCGCAGTCCAATCCCGCCCGCGCCTTGCAGTTCCGGCACCGAGTCCGAGGCGTTGACCTGCCAGTTCGCCGGCTCAGGGTCACCCACGCGCCAGACCTTGCCGTGCAGTTCCGTCGGGGTGGTCCCTTCGGCGATCAACCGCAGCCGCAGGGCCTGACCGGGTTCGTAGTCCAGTGGGATCGTGACGTTGTCCAGGAACTGATCGGCACCATTGACCGTGGCGGTCAACAGCACCTGCGTCCCGGTGGGCATCGAGCGTGCGATCAGCCGGTAGTCGTTATTGCCTGTCCGCCGCACGGCTAGGTAGTTGTAGGCCCCACCACCGGTGGCGGCCTGATCCATCGCCACATCAACGGTGGCATCAACATCCTGCGCCGAGACCGCGTTCAGCCAGATCGCCGGCCCCGAACCCGCCCCCGGCACCCGGATCTGACCAGCGCCCGAACCGACCGAGAACAAACTGGCGGTATTCGTGCTCGACCAGTTTCCGCCGAGGTCGGCAGCACCCCACCCATTAGTAACGCTCCGGTCGAAGGTGTCAGTGGCGTGGGTCACCGGCGCCGGCGAACCGGTGACGTCGACCTCCTCGATCACCGAGTGCTCCGCACCATCATCATCGACCACGGTCAGCCTGACCGTGTAGGTCCCAGCCGCCGCGTAAGTGTGGGACGTGGTACTGCCCGAGCCGGAGTTGCCATCCCCGAACTCCCACGCGTAACTGGTGATCGACCCGTCCGGATCGAACGAATCCGAACCATCCAGGCTCACCCCCAGCCCATTGACCGTCGCGGTGAACGCAGCCACGGGCGGCTCATTCTCCGTCGGCGGAGCCTGCACCACCACGGCCTGGGTGTCGCTGCCCTCGGCCCCCTCACCATCAGCCACCGTCAACGTCACATCGTAGGAACCAGCCTCAGCGTAGGTATGCACCACCACTTGCCCGGTTGCCGTGGAGCCATCACCCAAGACCCATTCATAGGACTCGATCGCCCCATCGGGATCACTGGAACCACTCCCATCCAAGGTCACGGTCAACCCCGAGACCGAGGAGGTAAAGGAGGCCTCGGGTGCTTGGTTCACCGGCGGCGCAGTCACCGTCACCGACTCGCTATAGGTGCCCTGCGCGCCATCATCATCGGTCACCGTCAAGGTGACCTCAAATGTTCCCGGCTCCGCATAGGTGTGCTGCGCACTCACCCCGGCCCCCGTGCCACCGTCACCGAAGTCCCACTCCCAAGACTCGATCGTGCCATCGGAGTCAGTCGAATCCGACCCGTCCACACTCACAGTCAGATCGTTGGTCACCGCCATGAACGCCGCCGTCGGCGCCGCATTGGCCGGAGGTTCGATGACCGTCACCTCACGCGAGGCACTATCGGCCTCACCATCATCATCAGTCACCGTCAACGTAACCGTGTACTCCCCAGCCTCGGTATACGTGTGGTTCGCAATCAGACCCTCACCACTACTACCGTCACCGAAGTCCCAGTCGTAGGCCACAATCTCACCATCGGGATCGGAAGACTCCGAGGCATCAACCGAGACCATCAAATCGGTCACCGACACCTCGAACTCAGCCACCGGCGGCACATTCACCGGCGGCTCAACCACACTCACCTCCCGGGTCAACTCCGCAGACGCACCATCATCATCAGTCACCGTCAAGGTCACCTGATACGTCCCCGACTCGGCGTACGTGTGACTCGGACTCACCCCAGAACCGGTATCCCCATCACCGAAATCCCACTCATAAGACACAATCGCACCATCAGAATCCGAAGACCCCGACGCATCGAAGGCCACCTGCAAGCCCTCGACCACATGATCAAACTCCGCCACCGGCGGAACGTTCGGGACGTTGCCGCTGCCGAGGGTGTAGTGGTCCAGGACGTCCTCGGCCTCCAATGCGCGGGCGTAGACCGCCACCTCATCGATCGTCCCGTTGAGGTAGTTGCTGGAGGCTCCGGACCAGACTCGGTCGCCACCTGCGCGCCAGTGGCCGGTGAAACTCTCCGCTGCGGTGTTCGGGTCGCTGTCCACCAATACGCCGTCGACATAGAGCCGCATTCCCGCGTCCGAGAGGGTGGAGACCACGTGGTGCCACTCGCCGTCGTTGTACGAGTCCGGGGAGGTGACCCGCACCTCCGCGCCCGGGTACACACCGAACGTGAGTTGTCCCGTGTTGAGCATGTAGGTATGCCGGTCGTAATTGTTGGACAGAGAGGTCCGCTGATTCCCGAATCCGATGATCTTTCCACCCGCAGTACTGGTGGTGCGGAACCACGCCTCGGTCGTGAACACCTGCGGGTTGTTGAAGGTGTTGACCGAGGCGACGTAGCCGGTCGAGCCGTTGAACGCTACTGCGGTGTCGGTCGTTCCGAGCACCGCACCCGTCTCGCCCTTGGTGTGGCCGCCGTAGTAGGTTCCGCTGTTGTTCATCCAGCCGGAGTCGTTGGCCGTTGACCCCGACGATTCGCCGAGACGCCAGTACAGGTCCGGCTCCTGGGCGAAGACCGCTTGGCCGTAGGGGTCCTCCGGCGGTGTCGGTAGCGCTGAGGCGCGTCCGGAGGCCACGTAATGGTCGTTGACTTGTTCGGGAGTCAGGGCGTGCTCGTAGACCGACATGTGCGCGATCGAGCCGTTGAAGTTCGCCGTGCCGGCGCTCGGCCAGCCACTCTGGCTGTCACCACCGAGGCGCCAGTGACCGATGTACTCCTCGGGGTTGGTGATGTCGTGGCGCTGGGCAACGAGCGTTCCGTTGACGTACAGCCGCGCCGTGGAACCTGACAGGGTCGCCACCGCCTGGGTCCACTGGTTGTTGTTGTGCTGACTCTGGCTACTGAGCACCTTCGCGCCGTCCGAGCGAAGGCCGAAGTGCACCCGCCCGCTGTTGGCGAGGTAGATCTGGCGGTCCCGGTGTGCGGAGTTGCCGACCTGCAGGTCCCCGAAGCCGAGCAACCGTCCGCTACTGGCCCCGGTCCGGAACCAGACCTCGGTGGAGAACTCGGTCGGTGCAGCGTCGGTGCCGAAGGCGTAGATCCGCCCGTTGTTGGTTCCGTTCACGCTCACCGCCGGATTCTCGGCGATCGGGCCGTTCGGCACGTTGAACGTGACGGCGCTGCCCGGTACGCCGTGGTAGCCGCCGGCGTGGTCGGCGATCGTCGACGATCCCGGTGCATCGTTCAACGGCCAGTAGATCTTCGGGTCGTCGGCCAGCACGGCCTGGCCGTAGTCGTGGCGCTCATACGATGTCGGGACGGTTACCTGGCGGCTGGAGCCCCACACCCGGTTGCCCGTGGAGTCATCGATCGTGATCTGGTACGTGTACGTCTGCCCCGGGTTCAAACCGGTGTCGACGTGGGCCAGTCCCGGGGTATGCCACCAATTCGAGGCCGCATCGAAACTGGCAACGACCCCGCCTGGTGTCCGCCGGACCTCGTAACGCAACTCCTGGTCGTCCGGGTCCCAGCCGGCCGTCCAACTCACCTTGACCGCTCCGGGCGCCACCGGCATCAGGTCCGGCACCAACTGGTTGCCGTGCACGGCCGGGCCCCGATTGCCTGGAGCGATCGGCTGGGTGGCGAAACGCACCAGGCCCTGCTGGAGGGAGCCGTTGACGCGGGGGAACTCACCGCCCAGGACGACGTAGGTGTCGTTGCCCTCGACCGTCCAGGATGCCTGGGACATGCCCGTGTAGGACCCCATCGAGGTGGTGGGCAGCCAGTGCAGGATGGAGGGACTGGGCTGGCCGTCCCAGTTCGCATAACCGTGCACCTCACGGATGTTGGTTCCGGTGGCCTCATGGGTCCAGGCCATGTTGTGCTGGAAGCGCCACGGGTTGTACTGCGGGAACCCGAGGGAGGTGTTGCCGCAGTAATGGGCGTGCCCGGCCGCGTAGAGCGCATGCGTGCCGGGGTAGACGTCGTAGGTGTCGCCGTGACAGTCCGCCACCCACACCAGGTCACCGGTCTCCACGTCTAACCGCCAGGGGCCCTCCTGGTTGCCACCGGGCCCGAAGTGCCAGCCCGAACCGTAGACCGTGCCGTTCGCGATCTTCACACTGTCGATCGCCGAGTCCGGGCCGGCGTTGCTGATCACGACGGGCCACGGCACCACGGTGCCATCGGCGGCATCGATCTTCGCCAGACCACGGGCGGAGGCCTCGTTGATCGTCTCGAAGTGCCCGCCGGCGATGACGTACCCGCCGTCCTCTGTGACATCCAGGGCGTGCACCGGCCGGTTCGCACGAGGCTGCCACCCGAGCAGCGCGCCGTTGCCGGCGTTGAACGCGGCAAGGTTCTGGCGTGCCTGGCCACCGACGCTCGAGAAGGAACCGCCGGCGTAGACCGTGTTCCCGCTGACCGCGATGCCCCGTACGGTCGATGTGATATTCGGGGCAAAGTTCGAGATGAGCGCACCCGTGGCGGCATCGAACGCCGCGATGCGTCCCCGAGGTTGTCCGTTCACCTGCGTGAAGTCTCCGCCGATGTAGATCCGGCTCCCGTCGGGTGAGGCCTTCACCACCCGTACCTGGCCGTTCACCGTCGGGTTCCACGAGGTCATCACCCCGGTGCTCAGGGTGTAGGACATGAGATTCGGACGCGGACTCTGGTTCGTCCCGGCACTTGCGCCGGCGGGACGTGCGTGCGTGAAACTCCCGCCCACGAACACGGTGTTGCCGACGACCTCCTGGTCCCACGCCACACCGTTGATCTGCGCGGTGGGGAGCGCGTCAGCGGTGACCACCTCGCCGGGTCGCGGCAGCAACGGGCTGACCGCCGCTTCGGCGCGCTCGGACCCGGTCAGTGCGAGGAGACCGGTCCCCAGGCCAAGGGCCAGGACCAGGGCCGCCGCAAGTCGACGACGAGGAGAAGCGGTTTTCCGAGACATCAGATCTCCTTAGGAGGGATCGCCGGTGAAGACTGCGACCGCAACATCCGGGACCGGGTTGACCGTGACAGTGATCGGGGTGGCGACGTCCTCCGGGAGCCGGAAGACGTAGGTGGCCTCGGCGCTGTCGCCGACGGCCAACGGACCGAAGAAGGGATCGGCTGGCGGGCCACCCATCGGGCTCAAAGGCACGTCGTCAGCGTCCTCGGCATTGACTGTGACCCAGCCGAGGTCGAGTTGCTCCTCGGTGTCATTGGAGAGGCGTACCGAGACGATGATCCCCGGACCGCTGATCTCACCGGCCGTCCGGGCCTCGACGTCGGCCCGGGCCAGGTCGAGAACGGTGACGGTTGCCACGTCCCCGACCTCGGTTTCGGTCCCGAGGTCTACGGCCGGCAGGAACTCCTGATCCTCGACGGCGACCTCGGTATAGATGTCCCCGCCCCCGGGTGCGGCGGCGGGACTGCTCGGCCCACCGGGGGTGGGTTGGTCGTCCGGATCAGCCGAGTCGGCCGGATCACCCGAGTCGTCGGCATCGGAGCCGGCGTCGTCGGCACCGGCACCAGGGGCATCCTGGTCCTGCTCCGGATCGTCCTGCCCGGCTGCCCCATCAGGGGCCGAGCTCGGTGACTCTTGTGGTGCGGCGGGTTCCTGACTCTCGCTGGAACAGCCAGCCACCACCAGCACCATGAGCATTAGTGCGGCGACGCAGCGGATCCTGCGACGCCGTGGCCCGGCGTGGCCATCACGCCCACCCCGGCCGGAATCGCCTGGACTGCCTGGACTGCCTGACCCTACGACCTTGCTTCTCATCCCCGATGTCCTTCAGTCAGTTACAGCCGTGCGGCTGTATTCGCGGCGTGTATGAACTCCCGCAACGAAGTCGAAGAAGTTCGAGCGGTATAGGGGAAGTAGACGACCTGGGCGCCGACCTCAGCCATCTCCTGCTCGAGCAGGAGCCCCTTGACGGTCCCCTGCCAGTCATCGCCCTTGAAGAGCACGTCGAACCTGTTGTCGTGCCAGGCGAGTCGCTTGTCCTGGGAGTGGTCCGCGACCGCGCGGTCCACCAGGCGCAGATTGGCGACGATGTCCAGCCGCTCACTGAACGGGATGACCGGTGACCGGTTCTTCATCGCCTCCAGAGACTCATCCGTGGCCACACCCGCGATCAGATAGTCGCAGCGCTCACGGGCGGCTCGCAGCACGTTCAAGTGTCCGATATGGAACAGGTCGAAACCTCCGGGCACATATCCCACAACAGTCATCAGCGTCTTCCCCGATCGATTCCGAAACCATGGTGCTCACGCCGGCAAGCGGAGGTACGCCCCCGTCGGGGGTCCGAGGGCGCACCTCCTCCAGCCGGCGCGAGCGCACGGCAGTTTGTGATGTCAGTACGCACCTCGACCTCCGACCACCGCGCCCGCGGTGCGGGCGAGGATCTTCAGGTCGGCCCGCACACTGCGGTTGTCCACGTACCGAAGGTCCAGTTGGACCGATTCGTTCCAGTCAAGATCAGAGCGCCCCGAGACCTGCCACAGGCCGGTCAGCCCGGGCTTGGCCAGCAGCCGGTGGTAGGCGCGGTCGTCATACTCGGCGACCTCGCGCGGCAGCGGCGGACGCGGCCCCACCAGGGACATGTCGCCCCGCACGACGTTCCACAATTGGGGCAACTCGTCGATGGAGAAGCGGCGCAGGATCCGGCCCACGGGTGTGACCCTGGGGTCCTCGCGCATCTTGAACAGCACGCCGTTGCCATCGCTCTGCTGGACCAGTTGGGCCAGGCGCTCCTCGGCGTCGACGTACATGGTGCGCAACTTCAGCATCGTAAAAGGCACTCCGTCCTCACCGACCCGGGTCTGACGGAAGAACACCGCGCCGGGACTGGTCACCTTGACCGCCAGCATCGCCGGCGCCAAGACGGCCATCGCCATCACGGTCAGCACCAGGCCCAGACCGCGGTCCATCGCCGCCTTCAGCAACATTGTGACCCGGGAGGGGCCCAGCGCGATTCGGACCATCGGGGTGCCCTTGACCGAGACCAGTTCGGTGCGGTGTGAGGCGACCTCGGCGACGTCCGGCGCCACCAGGAGGTTCACACCGAGCGGTTCGAGCCGCCAGCTCAACTGCCGCAGTTCCTCCGCGGTGAGGGCGTCCGCGGCCACCAGCACCGTGTCCGCACCGAGTTGCCGCACCAGTCCGGGCGCCTCGGCTACGCCGCCGAGCACGTCGTCGTCCTTGCCCAGTGCGCCCCCGGGCCGGCACCGGCCCAGGATGGTCACTCCCTGACCGCCGGGCTCGCGCATCAGACCAGCGAGCCCACCGAAGGAGTCGGCTGCCCCGATCATGAGCACCCGCCGGTCCAGATCGCCGTCCCGGCGCAGGCGCCGGATCACCAACTGGTGCACCCCGCGCATCAGGGCCGCCATTGCGACGCTGACGCTCACGGAGTGCAGGAGCAGTGGTTGCGGGATCTCCACCACGCCGAAGTAGGCCAGGCCCATCGCGACGGCCACTGCCACGAGGATCCCGTTGAGCAGTGCCCGCAGGTCCTGGCGGGCCAGGCCCCAGTGGTCGCGCCGGTACCCTCCGCGCAGGGCGACCACAACGGTGATCACCGCGCCGGCACAGAATCCGGCGGCCAGGGCGTGCAACGGGGAGTACGTCAGCCCGGTGACGACGGCGACGGCGATCGAGACGGCCATCAGGTCCGCTGTGGCCATCCCGACGGTGAGCACCGAGGCCTGGGGCCGCAGCGTCTCCCGCAGCCATCCGGTGCGCCGGTTGACCAGGTCGAAGCGATCCAGAACCGCCGAGTAGACGCTCATACGCTTGTCCCGGTAGGTGCGGTCCGGGGGCCAAAGGTGCGAAGGGACAGGCGCGTCGATACGACCATCGCGATCCCTCCGATTCCTACTGGAGGGCCCTGCTGCCCCGGATCCGATACCGAGAGGGCGCTCCCCCGAACACTGCTGAGTCAACCCCTCATCGGTGCCGTGGATCCATGACGGGACCGGATGATTCCGCCCGGACGTCGGGTGAGCCGCGCGAGGCTCCGACGTCACCGCAGGACGATGCGGGGTGAGGGTTCAGGGTGACCAGAAGCATGAACGGGAGCCGAACACGGGTCCACGGCAAGGCGAATCTCCGCGGAACGGGCGGGTGAACCCGCCTCACCCCCGGCTCACCCGCACCGGTCGTGTGCGGGGTACCGCCGTCCTCGATGTGGCGGGGCCGGGGACGGACATGTCGGCCGCGGGCGGGCGCGACGACGTCGCTCGGGCGGGTCCGACGACGTCGCTCGGGTACGTTCAGCCCGCGCGGGTCACCCGTGGAGCATGCCCGACGGCGTGGACGGGGGGAAGTCCGGCCCGTCCGGCCCGCCCAGGGCATGCCCGATGACGTGGGCGGGGGTGGGCTGGTCGGCCCCGGTCAGTGCGTGGTGGCTGCCCTCAGCACGAGTGTCAGTCCAGCGGTGCGACGGCGACGCCGCGGGCGGCCAGTTCGGCTGCTCCCCCATCGGGTGCGGTCAGCACCCATATCCCGCCGTCGTGCACCGCGACGGTGTGTTCCCAGTGGGCGGCGCGGGACCCGTCGGTGGTGACCACGGTCCAGTCATCGGCCAGCACCTTTGTCTCGGCGCCGCCACGGGTGATCATCGGCTCGATCGCCACGCACAGGCCGGAGCGGACCTTGGGTCCACGGTGGGTGGAGCGGATGTTCAGCACGTCGGGAGGCTGGTGCATCGCCGACCCGATGCCATGGCCCACATACTCGGCCACGATGCCCAGCGTCGTGTTCTCCCGGGCCGCGGCGCGCTCGATCTCGTCCTGGATCGCGTCGCCGACGACGCCCAGGCGCTGCCCCTTGGCAAGCGCAGCGATCCCGGCCCACATGGCCGATTGCGTCACCTGGCTCAGCAGGTGGTCACCCGGATCTCCGGGATCGCCGTCACCGGCTCCCACCACGACGGTGAACGCGGCGTCGCCGTGCCAGCCCTCCACCACGGCACCACAGTCGGCCGAGAGCACGTCGCCTGCTTCCAGGACCCGCTCACCGGGGATGCCGTGCACCACCTCATCGTTGACCGACAGGCACACGTGCGCGGGGTAGCCGTGGTAGCCGAGGAAGTTCGAGGTAGCACTGGCGCGCTCGAGCACTCCGGCAGCGACGGCATCCAACTCTGCGGTGCGCACTCCGGGCACCGCCGCCGCGCGGATCGCCGCATGGATATCGGCCACCACCAGGCCCGCCTTGCGCATCCGACGGATCTGATCGGTGGTCTTGTACTCGATCTTCGAGAACAACCGCCTGGCGCCTACTCCTGGGGGGCAGCGTCGTCGTGGCCGGCAGCCTGGCCCAGCCGCGGGTTCAATGCCGCCAGGATCCGCTCGGTCACCTCATCGACCGCGCCCAGACCGTCCACCTGCACCAGCAGCCCACGCTCTTCGTAGACGGTGGTCAGCGGCGCGGTCTGCTCGGCGTAGACCTGCATCCGGCGGCGGATCACGTCCTCGGTGTCGTCGCTACGGCCCTGCTCGGCGGCACGGCCCAGCAGCCGGGCGATCACCTCATCGGTGCCCGCAGTAAGTTCGACCACCGCATCCAGGCTCTTGCCCGCCTCGTTGAGCATCCGGTCCAGTTCGGCCACCTGCACAGCGGTGCGCGGGTAGCCGTCCAGGAGGAAGCCCTCGGCGGCGTCGGGCTGGGCCAGGCGGTCGGCCACCATCGCGTTGGTGACCTCATCGGGTACGTACTCGCCGGCGTCCATGTACCGCTGGGCGCGCTGGCCGAGTTCGGTGCGCTCGGCCACGTTGGCCCGGAAAATATCGCCGGTGGAGACGGCCGGGATGTTGAGCTGCTCGGCCAGGCGGGCCGCCTGGGTGCCCTTGCCCGCTCCGGGCGGGCCGAGCAGGATGATGCACTTGCTCATCGCAGGAACCCTTCGTAGTGACGCTGCTGGAGTTGTGCGTCGATCTTCTTGACCGTATCGAGGCCGACGCTAACCAGGATCAGGAGTGAGACCCCACCGAAGGGGATGTTGGAACTGACACCCATCAGTTTGAACGCGATGGTGGGGATCAGCGCCACGATGGCCAGGTAGATCGCGCCCACCGTGGTGATCCTGGTGATCACGTACCGCAGGTACTCCGCGGTGGGCCGGCCGGCGCGGATACCTGGGATGAAGCCGCCGTAACGCTTCATGTTGTCCGCCACGTCGTCGGGGTTGAACGTGATCGAGGTGTAGAAGAACGCGAAGAAGATGATGAGCAGGGTGTAGATGGCGATGTGGATGTTCGCCGCAGGGTCCTGCAGGTTCTCGAGGACCCACTGCACCCAGCCGGTGGTCTGATCCTCGGCGAACTGCACCGCCAGCGTCGGCAGTGCCAGCAGCGAGGACGCGAAGATCACCGGGATCACACCGGACATGTTGATCTTGATCGGGATGTAGGTGGAGGAACCGCCGTACATCCGCCGGCCCACCATCCGCTTGGCGTACTGCACCGGGATCCGGCGCTGGGACTGCTCCACGAACACGATCAGCACGATCACCACCGCACAGATCAGCAGGAACAGCACCACGTTCAGCACGCCGTCCTCGGCGGCCGCGATCTGCTGGACCGCACTGGGGAAGCTGGCCGCGATGGAGGTGAAGATCAGTAGGGACATGCCGTTGCCGACGCCGCGCTCGGTGACCAGTTCACCCAGCCACATGATCAGCCCGGTCCCGGCGGTCATGGTCAGGATCATCAGGACCAGGGTGGACCAGTTGTCGTCCGGAATGATCGGGACCTCACAGCCCGGGAACAGGTTCCCGGTGCGGGCCACGGTGATGATCGTGGTGGCCTGCAGCACGGCCAGGAAGATGGTCAGGTAGCGGGTGTACTGGGTCAGCACCGCCGTGCCCGACTGGCCCTCCTTGTGCAGTTCCTCGAACCGCGGGATCACGACCCGCAGCAGTTGCACGATGATGCTCGCGGTGATGTAGGGCATGATCCCCAGCGCGAACACGCTCAACTGCAGCAGGGCGCCCCCGCTGAACAGGTTGATCAGCCCCAGCACGTCCCCGCCCTCGGTGGGTTGACCGGCGATGCAGACCTGCACGTTGCCGTAATCGACCCCCGGGGTGGGGATGAAGGAACCAAGGCGGAAGAGCGCCATGATCCACAGCGTGAACAGCAACTTCCGCCGCAGATCGGGTGTGCGGAAAGCCCGCACGAATGGGCTGAGCAATGGTCCTCCTGCTACATCGGCCGCGCACGGCCCGGTCCGGGCGTGGCGGTGTGCTCCACTACGACCCTACCGGGCATCACGCATCGGCAATGATGGGTTGGCCGGGTCGGCAGCGGGCCTCGGGACGCCGAACGCGGCGGCTCGGGATATGACTCCCGATGCCGCCGCCTTCACGCATCGTCTCAAGCCTGCTCGACGCTGCCGCCGGCCGCCTCGATCTTCTCCTTGGCCGAGGCCGAGGCCGCGTCCACGGTGATGGCGATCTTGACGCTGATCTCGCCCGAACCGAGGAGCTTGACCGGGTGACCGCCGCGCACGGCGCCCTTGGCCACCAGGTCCTCCACGGTCACTGTGCCGCCGTCGGGGTACAGGGCGGACAACCGGTCGAGGTTGACCACCTGATACTCGGTCTTGAACGGGTTGTTGAACCCGCGCAGTTTCGGCAGGCGCATGTGCAGCGGGGTCTGCCCACCCTCGAACCGGGCCGGAACCTGGTTACGGGCCTTGGTGCCCTTGGTGCCACGGCCGGCGGTGGTGCCGCGACCGGAGCCGTCCCCACGTCCCACCCGCTGCTTGCGGGTCCTGGCGCCGGGTGCGGGACGCAGGTGATGCACCTTCAGCGCCGGCGCCGCCGACTCGGTGGACTCGCCCGCCTGCTTGTCGTTCTGCTCGGCCATGGCTTACTCGACCTCCTCAACGGTGACCAGGTGGGCCACCTTGTCGACCATCCCGCGGATCTCCGGACGATCCTCCTGCACCACCGTGTCACCGATGTGCTTGAGGCCCAGGCTCCGCAGCGTGTCGCGCTGGCTCTGTCGCCCGCCGATCGCGGACTTCTTCTGGGTGACCTTCAGTTCACTCATGACGCCACGCTCGCGGAGGCGTCGGTCGAACCTTCACCCGAGGCCGCATCATCGGCGTTCTGCCCACGGCCCTCGGCCTGGGCGCGCAGCAATGCGGCCGGCGCGACGTGGTCCAGGGGCAGGCCACGGCGTGCCGCGACAGCCTCGGGCTGCTCCAGGGACTTCAGCGCCGCCACCGTGGCGTGCACGATGTTGATCGCGTTGGTCGAGCCCAGGGACTTGGACAGCACGTCGTGGATCCCGGCGCAGTCCAGCACGGCGCGGACCGGACCACCGGCGATGACTCCGGTACCCGGGGACGCCGGGCGCAGCAGCACCACACCGGCGGCGTCCTCACCCTGCACCTTGTGCGGGATGGTGTTCTTGATCCGGGGCACGGGGAAGAAGTTCTTCTTCGCCTCGTCCACGCCCTTGGCGATCGCCGCAGGCACTTCCTTGGCCTTGCCGTAGCCCACACCCACGGTGCCGTCGCCGTCGCCGACGACGACCAGTGCGGTGAAGCTGAACCGGCGGCCACCCTTGACGACCTTGGACACGCGGTTGATGGTCACGACGCGCTCGACGTAGTTCTTCTCCTCGTTCCCACCACGGCGGCCATCGCCACCGCGGCGGTCGCGCCGACCCCCGCTGCGGGAGTCGGCGCCACGGGAGTCAGTGCGCTCGGATCGGTTGTCGGCGCTCCCACTGCTACTGCGCTCGTTCCTACTGCGCTGCGGTGCAGCCATCATCGATTCCTTTGCTTGTCGGTGCGGATTCGGTCGGTCACAGGGACAGACCTCCTTCACGTGCGCCCTCCGCGAGCGCGGCCACACGGCCGTGGTAGCGGTTACCGCCGCGATCGAACACCGCGGTCTCGACGCCGGCGGACTTGGCGCGCTCGGCGATCAGTTCGCCGACCTTGCGGGCCTTGTCGGTCTTGACCCCGTCCGCGGCGCGCAGGTCGGCTTCCAGGGTGGAAGCCGAGGCCAGCGTGGTGCCGGTGGTGTCGTCGACCAACTGGGCCACCATGTGGCGCGCCGAGCGGTTGACCACCAGGCGGGGACGCTGCGGCGTGCCACTGATGCGCTTGCGCACCCGCAGGTGCCGGCGGGCGCGGGCGTTCCGCTTCCCGGTTCCCTTGATGGAGACAGCCATGGCTTACTTACCAGCCTTTCCGACCTTGCGGCGGACCTGCTCGCCCTCGTACCGCACACCCTTGCCCTTGTAGGGCTCGGGCTTGCGCAGCTTACGAATGTTCGCGGCGACCTCACCGACCTGTTGCTTGTCGATGCCGGAGACGGAGAACTTGGTGGGCGATTCCACCGTGAACGTGATGCCCTCGGGGGCGGTGACCGTGATGGGGTGGGAGAAGCCGAGCGCGAACTCCAGGGTGGAGCCCTTGGCCACGACGCGGTAACCGGTACCGACGATCTCCAGTTTCTTCTCGTACCCCTGCGTGACCCCCTGGACCAGGTTGGCCAGCAGGGTCCGGGTCAGGCCGTGCAGGGCGCGGGACTCCCGCTCCTCGTCCGGGCGGGACACCACCAGGGCGCCGTCATCGTCCCGGACCACGGTGATCGGGTCCGGCACGGTGTGGTTCAGGGTGCCCTTGGGGCCCTTGACGGTGACCGCAGCGCCGTCGATGCTGACATCGACGCCGCCGGGCACGGCTACTGGGACCTTTCCAATGCGTGACATGTTTCGATCCCTCCCGTCACCAGACGTAGGCGAGGACTTCCCCACCCACGCCCTTCTTCTCGGCCTGCTTGTCGGTGAGCAGACCCGAGGACGTGGACAGGATCGCCACGCCCAGGCCGCCGAGCACCTTGGGCAGGTTGTTGGACTTCGCGTACACCCGCAGACCCGGCTTGGACACGCGCCGCACACCGGCGAGCGAGCGCTCCCGGTTCGGCCCGAACTTCAAGTTCAGGGTGAGGGTCTTGCCGACCTCGGCGTCCTCGACGCTCCAGTCGCTGATGTAACCCTCCGCCTGCAAGATCTCGGCGATGTGGGCCTTGAGTTTGGAGTACGGCATCGCAGCCGACTCGTGGTACGCCGAGTTGGCGTTGCGCAACCGCGTCAACATGTCGGCGATGGGGTCTGTCATAGTCATGGGCTCTGCGCCCTTCCTCGTCGTGGTTTCCTACCCGGACCTTCGACGTAGTCGTCTTACCAGCTGCTCTTGGTCACGCCGGGGAGCTGGCCCTTCAGGGCCATCTCCCGCAGGCAGATACGGCACAGGCCGAACTTGCGGTACACCGAGCGCGGACGGCCGCACCTGGTGCATCGGGTGTAGGCGCGCACGCCGTACTTGGGCTTGCGGTTGGCCTTGTTGATCAGTGCAGTCTTGGCCACGTCAGTTCTCCTTGAACGGGAAGCCGAGACGACGCAACAGCGAGTGTCCCTCGTCGTCGGTGTCGGCGGTGGTCACAACCGTGATGTCCATGCCGCGGACCCGGTCGATCTTGTCGGGGTCGATCTCCAGGAAGACCGACTGTTCGTTCAGCCCGAAGGTGTAGTTGCCGTGCCCGTCGAACTGCTTGGGCGGCAGCCCGCGGAAGTCGCGGATCCGGGGCAGGGCCAGCGTCAGCAGCCGATCCAGGAACTCCCACATCCGGTCACCGCGCAGCGTGACGCTGGCGCCGATGGCCTGGCCCTCGCGGAGCTTGAACTGGGCGATGGACTTGCGGGCCCGGTTCACACGAGGCTTCTGGCCGGTGATCTGGGTGAGGTCGCTGATCGCGCCCTCGATCACCTTGGAGTCGCGGGCCGCGTCCCCCACGCCCATGTTCACCACGATCTTGACCAGACCGGGCACCTGGTTGACGTTGCCGTAACCGAACTCGGTCTGCAGTTCGCCCAGGATCTCCTGGCGGTACTTGCTCTTCAACCGCGGCAGCACGGCTGCGCTCTGGGTGGCGGAGTCGGTACTGGTGCTCATGAGATGTCCTTACCGGAACGCTTGGCGACGCGGACCCGGGCGGTACGCGTGCGGCCGTCGCGCTCGACTTGCTCGCTGCGATAGCCGACCCGGGTGCCCTTCTTGGTCTCCGGGTCGACCAGCATCACGTTGCTGATGTGGATCGGCGCCTCGATGGTCTCGATACCACCGGCGGTCGAGCCGCCGCGGCCGGCCTCGGTGACCTTGGAGTGGCGCTTCACGCGCTGCACACCCTCGACCACCAGGCGTCCGGTCTCGGCCTGGACTTCCAGTACCCGGCCGGTCTGACCCTTGTCCCGTCCTGAGATGACGACGACGAGGTCGCCCTTCTTGATCTTTGCCATTGCTTACAGCACCTCCGGGGCGAGCGAGACGATGCGCATGAACCGCTTGTCCCGCAACTCACGGCCTACCGGGCCGAAGATTCGGGTTCCGCGCGGCTCGCCGTCGGCCCGCAGGATGACGGCGGCGTTCTCGTCGAAGCGGATGTAGGAACCGTCGTTGCGGCGGCGCTCCTTACGGGTGCGCACCACAACCGCTTTGACGACCTCGCCCTTCTTGACGTTCCCGCCGGGGATCGCGTCCTTCACGGTGGCGACGATGACGTCGCCGATGCCGGCGTAGCGACGCCCGGAACCACCGACCACCCGGATGCACAAGATCTCCTTGGCACCGGTGTTGTCGGCGACCTTGAGTCGCGACTCCTGCTGGATCATTCGTTCTACTCCTGTCGTCGTGCCGGTTCTCGACTACTCCTCGAGCCTGGCCGAACGGATTGGTGGACTTAGCGGGATCAATCCCTGGTGGTCACTTGGCCTTTTCGACGATGGACACGATCCGCCAGCGCTTGGTGGCGGACAGCGGGCGGGTCTCCATGATCCGGACCAGGTCACCGACGCCCGCCTCGTTCGCCTCGTCGTGGGCCTTGACGCGGGTGGAGCGGCGGATGACCTTGCCGTACAACGGGTGCTTGACCCGGTCCTCCACCTCGACCACCACGGTCTTGTCCATCTTGTCGCTGACCACGTAGCCACGACGGGTCTTGCGGTACCCGCGCGCGGTGGTTGCGTCCTCTGCCGGCGCCTGTGGCGTCGCGGTCTCTGTGACTTCGCTCATCGTCGCCTCTTCGTTCACTTCGCGTCAGCGGTCGGCGCGGTCCGGATACCCAGTTCGCGCTCCCGCAGGATCGTGTAGATGCGGGCGATGTCGCGCCGCACGGTCTTCAGCCGCCCGTGGTCCTCCAACTGCCCGGTGGCAGAGGAGAAGCGGAGGTTGAACAACTCCTGCTTGGCCTTCTTGAGCTCACCCAGCAGGATCTCGGAGTCCATGCCATCGAGCTGATCGGGCATCAGGTCCTTGGAACCGATCGCCATCAGACGTCACCACCCTCGCGGCTCAGGAACCGCGTCTTCATCGGGAGCTTGTGCTGCGCGCGGCGGAGCGCCTCGCGAGCAAGGTCCTCGTCAACACCGGCGAGCTCGAAGAGCACGCGTCCGGGCTTGACGTTTGCGACCCACCACTCCGGGGAACCCTTACCGGAACCCATGCGGGTCTCGGCAGGCTTCTTGGTCAGCGGCCGGTCGGGGAAGATGTTGATCCACACCTTTCCGCCACGCTTGATGTGCCGGGTCATGGCGATACGGGCGGCCTCGATCTGGCGGTTGGTCACGTACGCAGGCTCCAGGGCCTGGATGCCGTAATCACCGAAGGCGATCGAGGTGCCACCCTTGGCCACGCCGGAGCGCTTGGGGTGGTGCTGTTTACGGTGCTTGGTGCGCCGGGGGATGAGCATGGCTCAGGCCTCCGTCTCAGTGGCTGTCTCGGTGGCGGCCGGTGCCGCCTGGCCGGTGGCTGGAGCGCCCGCAGTCTCGCTGGGCTGCGATCCGGGCGCGGGCTGGGATGCCGGTGCGCCCTCACGAGGGCGGCGGCCACGGCCCCCGCGCTCGCCACGGTCACGGTCACGGCCGCGTCCACGCGCGGGCGCTGCCGAGGCCTGCGCGGCGGCGAACTCCTTCTCGGTCTGGTCGCCCTTGTAGATCCACACCTTCACGCCGATACGACCGAACGTGGTGCGGGCCTCGAAGAAGCCGAAGTCCACGAACGCGCGCAGCGTGTGCAGGGGCACCCGGCCCTCGCGGTAGAACTCGCTCCGGCTCATCTCGGCGCCACCGAGCCGACCGGAAACCTGCACCCGGATGCCCTTGGCGCCGGCCCGCTGAGCGGACTGCATGCCCTTGCGCATCGCACGACGGAAGGACACGCGCGAGGCGAGTTGCTCGGCGATACCCTGGGCCACGAGCTGGGCGTCGATCTCGGGGTTCTTGACCTCGAGGATGTTCAACTGCACCTGCTTGCCGGTGAGCTTCTCCAACTCACCGCGCAGGCGGTCGGCCTCGGCGCCACGGCGCCCGATCACGATGCCCGGGCGAGCGGTGTGCAGGTCCACCTGCACCCGGTCGCGGGTACGGACGATGTCGACCTTGGAGATCCCGGCGCGCTCCAGCCCGGAGGCCATCAGCTTGCGGATCTGGACATCCTCGTTCACGTAGTCGCGGTAGCGCTGGCCCTTGGTGGTGGAGTCAGCGAACCAGCGCGACCGGTGGTCGGTGGTGATGCCCAGGCGGAATCCGGTGGGGTGTACCTTCTGGCCCATCAGCGAGGCCCTCCCTTGATCTGACGCTCATCGGCCACGATCACGGTGATGTGGCTGGTGCGCTTGAGGATGCGGTTCGCTCGCCCCTGCGCGCGGGGGCGGAAGCGCTTGAGGGTCGGGCCCTCATCCACGTACGCCTGGGAGATGACCAGGTCGCCGGCGTTGAACGCCACCGACTGCTCATCCGCCTTGACGCGGGCGTTGGCGATCGCGCTCTCCACGATCTTGCGCACGTCCTGCGCCACTGCCTGCGGGGCAAAGCGAAGAACGTCGAGGGCCTCATCGGTCTGCTTGCCGCGGATGATGTCCACGACCCGCCGAGCCTTCTGGGGCGTGACGCGCACGTATCGCGCCTGCGCCTTGGCTTCCATCGTTAGTCCTGCTTTCTCAATCACAAGTGTTCGGTGTCCTCGGGCGCGCCTCTCAGCGACGCCGCGCCCTACGGTCGTCCTTGTCGTGCCCTCGGTAGGTACGGGTCGGGGCGAACTCGCCCAACTTGTGGCCGACCATCGACTCGGTGACGAACACCGGGACGTGCTTGCGACCGTCGTGCACCGCGAAGGTGTGGCCAAGGAAGTCGGGGGTGATGACCGACCGACGGGACCAGGTCTTGATGACGTTCTTCGTGTTGGCCTCGTTCTGTGCGTCCACCTTCTTCTGCAGGTGGTCGTCGACGAACGGGCCCTTCTTCAGACTACGAGGCATGATCGTGGCTCCCTATCAGCGCTTCTTGCCAGTGCGACGACGGCGCACGATCTGGCTGTCGCTCGGCTTGTTCGGACGGCGGGTTCGGCCCTCTTTCTGGCCCCAGGGACTGACCGGGTGGCGACCACCGGAGGTCTTGCCCTCACCACCACCGTGGGGGTGGTCCACTGGGTTCATCGCCACGCCGCGCACGGTGGGACGCTTCCCCTTCCACCGCATCCGACCGGCCTTGCCCCAACTGATGTTGGCCTGTTCGGCGTTGCCGACCTCACCAACGGTGGCGCGGCAGCGGGCGTCCACGTTGCGGATCTCCCCGGACGGCATCCGCAACTGGGCGTTGCCGCCCTCACGGGCCACCAACTGCACCGAGGAACCGGCCGAGCGGGCGATCTTGGCGCCTCCGCCGGGCTTGAGTTCGACCGCGTGGATCACGGTGCCGACCGGGATGTTCCGCAGCGGCAGGTTGTTGCCGGGCTTGATGTCCGAACCGGGACCGGACTCGACCATGTCGCCCTGCTTGAGCTTGACCGGCGCCACGATGTAGCGCTTGGCCCCGTCTGCGTAGTGCAGCAGCGCGATGCGTGCGGTCCGGTTCGGGTCGTACTCGATGTGTGCGACCTTCGCGGGCACGCCGTCCTTGTCGTTGCGACGGAAGTCGATCACGCGGTAGGCCCGCTTGTGACCGCCGCCGATGTGCCGGGCGGTGATCCGCCCGGAGGAGTTGCGCCCACCGCTCTTGCTCAGCGGTCGGACCAGCGACTTCTCCGGCGTGGTTCGGGTGACCTCGACGAAGTCGGCGACGGAGGAGCCGCGTCGGCCCGGTGTCGTCGGCTTGTACTTACGGATGGCCATGAAGTGTCTTCCTCAATCTCTTACTGGCTGCCGGCCTTCTCAGACCGCGCCGCCGAAGATGTCGATGGTGCCCTCGCGCAGCGTCACGATCGCGCGCTTGGTGTCCTTACGCTTACCCATCCCGAACCGGGTCCGGCGGGTCTTGCCCAGTCGGTTCGCGGTGTTGACGCTGTCGACCTTGACGTCGAAGATCTTCTCGATCGCGACCTTGATCTCGGTCTTGTTCGCACGCGGGTCGACGAGGAAGGTGTACTTGCCCTCATCGAGCAGGTTGTAACTCTTCTCCGAGACCACCGGGGCCAGGATCACGTCCCGGGGGTCCTTGTTCATGGTCGGCGTGCTCACTGGTCCTCCTCAGTGGTGTCCGTCGAGCCGGCGCCGGGGGCCCGGCCGGAGACGAAGGCCTCCAGTGCCTCGGTGGTGAAGACCACGTCATCGGAGACCAGGACGTCGTAGGTGTTGAGCTGATCGGGGTGGATCAGGTGCACAGTGGGTGCATTCCGCAGCGACTTCCAGGTCAGGTCGTCCCCGCGGGCCAGAACAACCAGCACGTGCCGGCTGGGGGCCACCTGGTTCAGCAGGCTCACCGCGGTGCTGGTTGCGGGCACATCGGTCTCGGCGAAGGCGCTCACCACGTGCACACGACCCCCGCGGGCCCGATCCGACAGGGCCCCGCGCAGGGCGGCGGCCTTCATCTTCTTCGGGGTGCGCTGGCTGTAGTCACGCGGCACCGGGCCGTGCACGATGCCACCACCGGTGAATTGCGGGGACCGGATCGAGCCCTGCCGGGCGCGGCCGGTTCCCTTCTGACGCCAGGGCTTACGACCACCGCCGCGCACGTCGGCGCGGGACTTGGTGGCGTGGGTGCCCTGGCGGGCTGCGGCCAGTTGGGCCACCACGACCTGGTGGATCAGCGGGACGTTGGCAGCCGCATCGAAGATGGCGGCGGGCAATTCGGCGGAGCCGGTTGCCTTGCCGGTGGCGTCCAGCACGTCCACCGTTCGGGAAGCAGTTTGGGTAGTCAAGGCGTTCACGCACCCTTCGCAGCGGTACGGACCATGACCAGGCCGCCCTTGGGGCCGGGAACCGCGCCGGTGATCAGCAGCAAGCCCTTGTCGGCATCCACGGCCTGGACGGTCAGGTTCTGTGTGGTCTGGCGCTCGTGGCCCATCCGCCCGGCCATACGCAGGCCCTTGAAGACCCGGCCCGGGGTGGCGGCGCCACCGATGGAGCCGGCCTTGCGGTGGTTGCGGTGCGCACCGTGGGAGGCCACCGCACCGGCGAAGCCGTGCCGCTTCATCACACCGGCCGTGCCCTTGCCCTTGGTGGTGCCCACGACGTCGACCAACTGGCCGGTCTCGAAGGTCTCCGCGGTCAGTTCCTGGCCGACGCTGTACTCAGCGGCGTCGGAGGTGCGGAACTCGGCGGCGTGGCGACGAGGAGTCAGGTCGGACTTCTCGGCACGCACGCGCAGCGGCTGGGTCACCTTGCGCGGGTCGATCTGGCCGTAGCCGATCTGAACCGCTGAGTACCCGTCCCGCTCCGGGGTGCGGACCTGGGTCACCACGTTGGTGTCCACCCGCACCACGGTGACCGGGTGCAGACGACCTTCGTCGTCCCACACCTGCGTCATGCCGAGTTTGGTGCCGAGCACCGCCTTGATGGGGCGCTCGGAAGCCTGGGGAAGTGAAGTCATGGGTGCGTCCTCAGAGCTTGATCTCGATGTTGACGTCCGCAGGCAGGTCCAGGCGCATTAGCGAGTCCACAGCCTTGGGCGTCGGGTCCACGATGTCGATCAACCGCTTGTGGGTCCGCATCTCGAACTGCTCGCGGCTGTCCTTGTACTTGTGCGGTGAACGGATGACAACGAACACGTTCTTCTCGGTTGGCAGCGGCACCGGGCCCACGACCGTCGCACCAGCGCGGGTCACCGTGTCGACGATTTTGCGCGCCGAACTGTCGATGACCTCGTGGTCGTAGGACTTGAGCCGGATGCGGATCTTCTGTCCCGCCATGCGTCGTCTGACTCTCTCTCTCGTACCGCTTGACCGACCCCCGCGCTCGGGCGTGTCGCTCTCGCAACACTCCACACCGGCAGGCACCATAAAGGTGATGGTCGGAGATGACTGGTGAAGTTCGTCCGCCTACCGGAGGGCAGTCGGCCGATCTTCTGGTTGGTTACTCGTCGGTTCCGGACCCGAACGCACCGACTCACATCAGATGCACACCGAATCAATCACCCGCGACGAGGCAACTTGATTAGTTTGCCACAGCACGGTGGAGAACCCAAGCCGCAGATCGGATTGACCGCCGTGGGATAGGCCACACCTGACCCAGACCAGGCCGAGGTTCGTCAGATACCGGTGATCCGACACCCCTCGTCCAGGCCCAGGATCTCCAGGCGAACACTGAAGTTGCGCACCTGCACACTCACGTAGGCCCGGGCACTGATCTCGCTGACCTTCCTGGGGCCGTCGGCGATATCGCCCAGAACCCCCCGCGCGAAGCCGGACCTGCCGTGGATCAGCACACCCTGCCCCTTACGGAAGGTGCCGTTCTCCACCCAGCCGGTGAAGACAACCGGCTGACCGGCCACCTGGAAGGCGCCGACCAGACGCAGCACCCCGGTGTCCCGTCCCGGTGCGGGCGGCTCGTCATCCCAGAGCGCCTCCGCCTCTGCGGCCGTGGGGCTGACCTGCTTGCCGGTGGTGAACCATGACATGGGAGCGATCCTAGTGCTCACAGCACCCGCGCCAACCTGCTTGCCGACGACGCCGTGGCAGGCACGGGACGGGCATGAGTCAGGGCCCGCCAGCCGAGGCTGACGGGCCCTGTGGGACTCACTGTGCCAGGCGGAGCGCCCAGCGCTGGATCACTTGGTGATCTTGGTGACCCGGCCGGAGCCGACGGTGCGCCCGCCCTCGCGGATGGCGAAGCCGAGGCCCTCTTCCATCGCGATCGGCTGGATCAGTTCCACGGACATCTCGGTGTTGTCACCGGGCATCACCATGTCGGTGCCCTCGGGCAGGGTGATCACGCCGGTCACGTCGGTGGTGCGGAAGTAGAACTGCGGACGGTAGTTGGAGTAGAACGGGTTGTGCCGTCCACCCTCGTCCTTGGCCAGGATGTAGACCTGGGCCTCGAAGTCGGTGTGCGGGGTGATCGAACCCGGCTTGGCGATGACCTGCCCACGCTCGACGTCCTCACGCTTGGTGCCGCGCAGCAGCAGACCCACGTTCTCGCCGGCCTCGGCGTAGTCCATGAACTTCCGGAACATCTCCACACCGGTGACGGTGGTCTTCTGCGGTGCCCGGATGCCGAGAATCTCGATCTCGTCGTTCACGTTCAGGGTCCCGCGCTCCACCCGGCCGGTCACCACGGTGCCGCGGCCGGTGATGGTGAAGACGTCCTCGACGGGCATTAGGAACGGCTTGTCGGTGTCACGCACCGGGTCCGGCACGGACTCGTCCACCGCCTCCATCAGTTCCTCGATGGACTTGACCCACTTCTCGTCACCCTCCAGGGCCTTCAGGCCGGAGACCTTGATGACGGGCACGTTGTCGCCGTCGAAGTCCTGGCTGGAGAGCAGTTCACGGACCTCCATCTCGACGAGTTCGAGGATCTCCTCGTCGTCGACCATGTCGGCCTTGTTCAGGGCGACCAGCAGGTAGGGCACGCCCACCTGACGGGCGAGCAGCACGTGCTCACGGGTCTGGGCCATCGGGCCGTCGGTCGCGGCGACCACCAGGATCGCGCCGTCCATCTGGGCGGCACCGGTGATCATGTTCTTGATGTAGTCAGCGTGACCGGGGGCATCGACGTGCGCGTAGTGGCGCTTCTCGGTCTGGTACTCCACGTGGGAGACGTTGATGGTGATCCCACGCTGACGCTCCTCCGGAGCGTTGTCGACCTGATCGTACGACTGGAACTCGTTCAGGTCGGGGTACTTGTCGGCCAGCACCTTGGAGATGGCAGCCGTCAGGGTGGTCTTGCCGTGGTCAACGTGACCGATGGTGCCGATGTTGACGTGCGGCTTGGTCCGCTCGAACTTGGCCTTCGCCACTGTGGTTCCTCCTGGAACTCGGGTAGTTGTACGCAGCTTGCGGATCGAGGTTCTCGATCTTTCCGGCTTCGCAGATCCTACGGGTCGGTTTGGGTTGTTGTGTTACAGGTCGACCAGTGGGACTACTCGCCCCGGGTCTTTGCCACGATCTCCTCGGCAACACTCCGAGGAACTTCGGCGTAGTTGGAGAACTGCATCGCGTACACCGCGCGACCCTGGGTCTTCGACCTCAGGTCACCGATGTATCCGAACATCTCCGACAACGGCACCAAGGCTCGAACAACCTTGACGCCACTCGCGTCCTCCATTGACTGGATCTGGCCGCGACGGGAGTTCAGGTCGCCGATCACTTCACCCATGTACTCCTCGGGTGTGCGTACCTCGACATCCATCACTGGCTCCAACAGCACCGGGCTGGCCAGCCTGACGCCTTCCTTGAAGACCATGGAACCAGCGATCTTGAACGCCATCTCCGAAGAGTCGACGTCGTGGAACTGACCATCCAGGAGGGTCGCCTTCACGCCCACCATCGGGTAGCCGGCCACGACACCGACCTGCATGGCGTCCTGGATACCGGCGTCGACGCTGGGGATGTACTCCCGCGGGATGCGACCACCGGTGACCTTGTTCTCGAACTCGTAAATCTCACCGGACTCGGTGTCCAGCGGCGCGAAGGTGACCTGCACCTTCGCGAACTGGCCGGAGCCACCGGTCTGCTTCTTGTGGGTGTAGTCGACCTTCTCCACGGTCTTGCGGATGGTCTCGCGGTAGGCGACCTGGGGCTTACCCACGTTCGCCTCGACCTTGAACTCCCGCCGCATCCGGTCCACCAGGATGTCCAGGTGCAACTCGCCCATTCCGGCGATCACGGTCTGGCCGGTCTCCTCATCCAGGCGCACCTGGAAGGTGGGGTCTTCCTCGGCGAGCTTCTGGATCGCCTCGGAGAGTTTCTCCTGGTCGCTCTTGGTCTTGGGCTCGATGGCCACCGAGATCACCGGCTCGGGGAAGGTCATCGACTCCAGCACCACCTGTGAGTCCATCGCCGAGAGGGTGTCGCCGGTGGTGGTGTCCTTCAGGCCGATGACGGCGTAGATGTGTCCGGCCGAGACCGAGTCCACCGGGTTCTCCTTGTTGGAGTGCATCTGGAAGAGCTTGCCCAGCCGCTCCCGCTTGCCCTTGGTGGAGTTCATCACCGGCTGGCCCGAGGCGATCGTGCCCGAGTACACCCGGATGTAGGTCAGCTTGCCGAAGAAGGGGTGCGAGGCAACCTTGAACGCCAGCGCCGAGAACGGCTCGGTGGCGTCGGCGTGGCGCTCGATGACCTTGTCGGGGTCCCCGGCGGCGTGCCCCTCGATGGCGGGCACGTCCAGGGGCGAGGGAAGGTAGTCCACGACCGCGTCCAGCATCGGCTGCACGCCCTTGTTCTTGAACGCAGAGCCGCACAGCACCGGGTAGGCCTCGCCGGCCAGGGTGAGCCTGCGGATACCTGCCTTGATCTCGGCCACGGTGAGCTCTTCGCCGTTGAGGTACTTCTCGAGGAGTTCCTCATCGGACTCGGCCACCGCCTCGATCAGTTCACTGCGGTACTTCTCGACCTTGTCGGCCAGGTGCGCCGGGATATCCTCGACCTCGTAGGCCTCACCCAGGGAGGTCTCCCCGCGCCAGGTCAGCGCGCGCTCCTTCACCAGGTCCACGACGCCCTCGAAGTCGCTCTCGGCACCGATCGGCAACTGGATGACCAGCGGCTTGGCCTTGAGGCGGTCAACGATCGTCTGCACGGTGTAGTAGAAGTCCGCACCGAGCTTGTCCATCTTGTTGACGAAGCAGATGCGCGGCACGTCGTACTTGTCCGCCTGACGCCACACCGTCTCCGACTGGGGCTCCACGCCCTCCTTACCGTCGAAGACCGTCACCGCGCCGTCGAGCACCCGCAGGGAGCGCTCCACCTCAACGGTGAAGTCCACGTGCCCGGGGGTGTCGATGATGTTGATCTGGGTGCCGTCCCAGAAGCTGGTCACCGCGGCCGAGGTGATCGTGATGCCGCGTTCCTTCTCCTGGTCCATCCAGTCGGTGGTGGACGCACCATCGTGCGTCTCACCCATCTTGTAGTTCACCCCGGTGTAGAACAGGATGCGCTCGGTGGTGGTGGTCTTACCGGCATCGATGTGGGCCATGATGCCGATGTTGCGGACCTTCTTCAGGTCGGTCAGCACGTCGAGTGCCACGTTTGCTCTCTTCTTAGTCGTCTGAGCTCAGGTCAATCATCGGTGCCGGCGGACCGGCCCCGGAAGTGGCGTCTACCAGCGGTAGTGGGCGAACGCCTTGTTGGACTCGGCCATGCGGTGGGTGTCCTCACGGCGCTTCACCGCGGCACCCAGTCCGTTGGAGGCATCCAGGATCTCGTTCATCAGACGCTCGGTCATGGTCTTCTCCCGGCGCGCCCGGGCGTAGTCGACCAGCCAGCGCAGCGCCAGGTTGGTCTGGCGGCTCGCGCGGACCTCGACCGGCACCTGGTAGGTCGCACCACCCACGCGGCGCGAACGCACCTCCAGGGTGGGGCGCACGTTCTCCAGTGCCCGCTTGAGCACCACGGTCGGCTCGGTCTGGGTCTTGTCCCGGACGCCGTCGAGCGCCCCGTAGACGATCTGCTGGGCGGTGTACTTCTTACCGTCCACCAGGACCCGGTTGACCAACTGGGTCACGGTCGGGGAGTCATAGACCGGGTCGGCGACGACCGGCCGCTTCGGCGCTGGGCCCTTACGAGGCATTACTTCTTCTCCTTCTTGGCGCCGTACTGGCTACGAGCCTGCTGACGGCCGCGCACACCCTGGGTGTCCAGCGCACCGCGCACGATCTTGTAGCGCACACCCGGCAGGTCACGCACACGACCGCCACGGACCAGCACGATGGAGTGCTCCTGCAGGTTGTGACCCACGCCCGGGATGTAGGCGGTGACCTCGATACCGCTGGAGAGCTTCACACGCGCGACCTTACGCAGCGCGGAGTTCGGCTTCTTCGGGGTGGTGGTGTACACACGCGTGCACACGCCACGTCGCTGCGGGCTTCCCTTCAGGGCCGGCGTCTTGCCGTGACCGGTCCTGGTGCTGCGGCCCTTGCGGACCAACTGCTGGATGGTGGGCACTTAATCTCCGTCTCGAAAATTCGGTTGCTTCGTGGGGGGTGATCTGCCGATCGTTGCCGGCGGTTCCGGCATTCCACCCCGTTGGACCCCCGCGCTCGGGTGTGTCGAGCCCCGGCACCACAGCGCCACCGTGAGAACGATCCCGGTGGGTGTCGGCAGGTGCGACATACCTGGCGGCCGACTCGGTGGATGAATGGCTCATCCACACATGCCTGCGCACGCACGCAAAGGCCCGACGAAGCGGGCACTGGCGACAAGAGTACTCCCCGCGCCCGGCATGGTCAAAGGCGTCATCGTGCCTGCGGGCTGTGGTCTTGACCACTTCCCGCCCTGTGGCGCGCCGGTGAACGACCTCGACGCCCGGGCGACGGGAACCGTACCCGGTCGTTCGCCACGGTCGTTCGGCGGCGACAGACAACACCTTAGTGGCTCCACCGCTGCGGTGCGGCGCAACGCGCCGCACCGCATGCCCCAACCCCTCCGCCGGCGACGACCCGGCGGGCTATCGTGCTCTGGACGGGTTCGCAGCGGGCGCACCCACCGAGGTGAGGATCACCATGGCGCGACCGAGCGGGCCGGCTCCCGACGGCGCCGGCGCCCCTGGACCGGGCGTGCGTGCCACCTCCCCGGCCCGCTACGCCGTCGGGATGTTCGGCACCTCCATCCCGATCAACATGTTCAACACCCTGGGTACCTACTTCTACGTGGTGGCCCTGGGCATGGACGGCAGGGCCTTCGCTGCGGCCATGGGCGTCTACGCCGCCATCGACGCCCTGGACAACCCGGTGTACGGCTTCCTGTCGGACCGGACCCGCACCCGCTTCGGACGCCGCAAGCCGTGGATCGTCCTGGCCACTCCGGCCCTGGCGATCGGATTGATCTGCTTCTTCTGGCCCCCCGATGCCCTCACCGGCACTGCTCTGGTGGTCTGGTTCGCCGTCTTCACCATCATCACCGGCACCACCGACTCGATGATCAACGCCAACTACGGCGCGCTGCTGCCCGAACTGTTCCGGAACGAGAAGCGCCGTGCGCTGGCGAACGGGATGCGCCAGGGCTTCCAGTTGCTCGCGATGATCATCTCGGTGGCCGCCTCCCCGATGCTGGTCGACGCTTTCGGCTACGTGAGCGTGGCGGTGGTGTTCGGGGTCGTGGCCGCCGTGGTGATCACCTTCTCCGCACTCGGTGCCCGGGAGGACCCGGCCGCACTGGGCACCGACCGCCCCAGGATCGTCGCCTCCATCAAGGCGATGGCGAGCAACGGCAAGTTCTGGCTGATCGCGCTCACCTCGGGGGCCTACTCCTCCGGGATGGCACTGGTGCTGGCCGCGGTGTCCTTCTTCGTCACCTTCACCCTGGACCTGGATCTGGCCTACGCCACCTATCTGCTCGCTGCGGTGATCGGCTCCTCGGTGCTGTGCCTGGCGCTCTGGACGCTGCTGGTGCGGCGCTTCGGACCCGAACTCGTCTGGCGGATCGCGCTGCTCACGCTGGCGCTGGCGCTGCTGAACCTGTCCCGGGCCGAATCCCTGGCCACGGCGATCGCCTACGGGCTGGGCGTCGGGCTGGGCTACTCCGGGGTGATGGCCACGATGGACCTGATCGTGGCCCGGCTGCTGGATGAGGACACCGCCCGCACCGGGCAGCGCCGCGAAGGGATGTTCCTGGCCGCGTTCGGGTTCTTCAACCGGCTCAATGCCGCCTTCATCGGCTTGGCGTTCCTGCTGGTGGAGGCTCGGTACGGGTTCATCAGCGGGGATGTCCCCGGCGAGCGGCCCGGCGACGCGGCCCGTTTCCTGATCTCCTACATGCCGGCCCTAGCGGTGTCGGCGGCCGTGGTGCTGTCGGTGTTCGTCCGGTTCCAACGCCCCGCAATCTCCGAGGTAGCGCTGGTGCCCGGACCGGAGCAGGCCGGCGCGCGCCCGTCGGAGCAGGCCGTCGAGGAGCCGGCCACTCCCCGTACCGGAACGGACCCGAGCAGCCGATGACGGCCCGCTCCGTGACCATCACCGCCGACGACTTCGGCCTCGACCCCGCCATCAACGCCGCGATCATCGAACTGGGCGTCTCCGGTCGGCTGCACGCCGCCTCGGTGCTGGTGGAGGCACCCCATGCCGCGGCGGCCCTCGAAGCCCAGGTGCCGATCGCCGTCGGTCTTCACGTGGCCCTGGCGCCGGCCATGCTTGCCGGGGCCACCGGCGAGCAGATCCACGCCGAGATCGAGCGCCAGTGGGACCGGATGGTCCGCCACGGCCGCACACCGTCGCACCTGGACCTGCACACGGCCGCGTTGTACGGGGTGGGCGCGGAGGCGTTGCGTCCGGGCGGGGTACTCGTCGAGGCGCTGGCGGTGGCGGCCGCGCACCGGGTGCCGCTGCGGCTGCCCCGCGTGCTGCCCCCGGGGTTCGCCGACGGCACCGAGGGACACGCGGCGCTCCTGGCAGCGGCGGACGAGGCCGGGGTCGTCCTGCCCGAGGCGATCTGCACCGACTTCCGGCCGGGGCAGGAGATTTCCGGCTACGGCGACCTGCGCGCCCACTACCGGGCCCTGATGGCCCAGTTGCCGGCCGGCCGCAGCGAGGTCTTCCTGCACCCTGCTGTCCCTTCCGGGACCGAGTCCGACGACGACGGGACTCACCCGGGCAGCCGAGCCGGCGACGACGGGGCCCGCCCCGGCGGCCGGGCCCCCGACGGCGGAACCCGCCCCGGCGGTCGGGCGCACCGCAGCGGGTCCCACCCGGGCGGGCGCACTCCGGTCGGGACGTCTCGTTCGGGCGAGCATGGCCGCGACGGCGCGACTCACCCCGGTTCCGGCGCTGCGGACTCACGCAAACGCGTCTGGGAGTATCAGTTGCTGGTCTCCGGCGACCTGCACCACGACCTGGCGGCGGCGAACATCCGGACCTGAGGAGCCGCTACCGGCGGCGAACAACGAACGGCCCGGCACCTGTGTCGGTGCCGGGCCGTTCAGTGTCGAGCAGGAGGTCAGCGGTACGGCGCCTCGTACCCCTGCCCGAGATCCAGTTCCTCCAGCGCGATGGACTCGCCGCCGTCGCCGGCCGGACCGTAGTCGATCTCGTCGTAACCGAAGCTCGGGTACAACTCGGCCTTGGCCGCCTCGGTGGGCTCGACCCGCACGTTGTGGTAGCGGGGCAGTCCGGTGCCGGCGGGGATGAGCTTACCGAGGATGACGTTCTCCTTCAGGCCACGCAGGGAGTCCGAGCGTCCGCTCATCGCGGCTTCGGTGAGGACCTTGGTGGTCTCCTGGAAGGAGGCCGCGGACAACCAGGAATCGGTGGCCAGGGAGGCCTTGGTGATCCCCATCAACTCGGGCCGTCCGGAGGCGGGCTGGCCACCTTCGGAAACGGTCCGGCGATTCTCGTCCTCGAACACGGTGCGCTCGGAGAGCTCGCCGGGCAGGAGCCTGGAGTCCCCGGAGTCCAGCACGGTCACCCGGCGCAGCATCTGGCGCACGATGACCTCGATGTGCTTGTCGTGGATGTCCACGCCCTGGGAGCGGTAGACCTCCTGCACCTCGTCCACCAGGTGCTTCTGCACCGCACGGGGGCCGAGGATGCGCAGCACCTTCTTCGGGTCCACCGCACCGACCACGAGTTGCTGTCCGACGGCCACGTGATCGCCGTCGGCGACCAGCAGACGCGAACGCTTGGTGACCGGGTAGGACATCTCCTCGCTGCCGTCGTCGGGGGTGACGACGAGTTTGCGGGAGCGTTCGGTCTCCTCGATCGCCACTCGTCCGGCGACCTCGCTGATCGGTGCCTCACCCTTGGGGGTGCGGGCCTCGAACAACTCGGTCACACGGGGCAGACCCTGGGTGATGTCCTCGGTGCTGACCGCACCACCGGTGTGGAAGGTACGCATGGTCAACTGGGTACCGGGCTCACCGATGGACTGGGCGGCGATGATGCCGACGGCCTCACCGATGTCGACCAGCTTACCGGTGGCCAGCGAGCGTCCGTAGCAGGTAGCGCAGGTGCCCACGCGGGACTCACAGGTCAGCACGGAGCGGACCTTGAGGTCGGTGACCCCGACGGCGTGCAGCTTGCTGATCAGGACGTCACCGACGTCGTCACCGTTCTCACCCAGCACCTGGCCGTCGGCGGAGGTGACCTGGCCGGCCAGGGAGCGCCCGTACACCGAGGTCTCCACGGTGTCGGCCAGCCAGGTGGCGCCGTCCGGTGCGGTCTCCAGAATCTTCAGCGTCAACCCACGCTCGGTGCCGCAGTCGTGCTCGCGGATGATGACGTCCTGGGAGACGTCCACCAGGCGCCGGGTCAGGTACCCCGAGTCAGCCGTCCGCAGCGCGGTGTCGGCCATGCCCTTCCGGGCACCGTGGGTGGCCACGAAGTACTCCAGCACCGACAGTCCGTCACGGTAGTTGGACTTGATCGGACGCGGGATGATCTCACCCTTGGGGTTGGCCACCAACCCACGCATACCGGCGACCTGACGCACCTGCATCCAGTTACCGGCGGCGCCGGAGTCGACCATCCGGTACACGGGGTTCAGTTGCGGGAAGTGCACCCGCATCGCCTCGTCCACCTCGTTGGTCGCCTGGGTCCAGATCTCGATCAGTTCCTGACGACGCTCGTCGTCGGTGATCAGACCGCGGTTGTACTGGGCCTGGACCTTGGCGGCCTTCTCGTCGTAGGCCGCCAGGATCTCGTTCTTGGTCGGCGGGGCGACCACGTCGGAGATCGCGATGGTGACACCCGAACGGGTGGCCCAGTAGAACCCGGCGTCCATGAGCGCGTCCAGGCTGGCCCCGACGGCCACCTTCGGGTAGCGCTCGGCCAGGTCGTTCACGATCGAGGACAGCAGCCGCTTGTTCACCAGGGAGTTCACGTACGGGAAGTCCACCGGTAGCGCCTCGTTGAACAGCGCCCGGCCCAGGGTGGTGGGGAAGGTGACCGAGTCGCCCTCGCTCCACCCCTCCGGTGCGTCCCAACCGCTGGTCGGGGGCACCAGGTCCGTCATCCGGATGCCGATCGGGGCACCCAGTGCCAGATCACCGGCGTCGAATGCCATGATCGCCTCGGCGATGGAGGAGAAGGTGCGGCCGGCACCCACACCCTCGGGCTGGGCGGTGGTCAGGTGGAACAGCCCGACGATCATCTCGTGCGAGGGCATGGTCACCGGACGTCCGTCCGAGGGCTTGAGGATGTTGTTGCTGGACAGCATCAGGATCCGGGCCTCGGCCTGAGCCTCGGCGGACAGCGGCAGGTGCACCGCCATCTGGTCACCGTCGAAGTCGGCGTTGAAGGCCGCGCACACGAGCGGGTGCAGGTGGATCGCTTTACCCTCGACCAGTTGCGGTTCGAACGCCTGGATGCCCAGGCGGTGCAGGGTGGGTGCACGGTTCAGCAGCACCGGATGCTCGGTGATGACCTCCTCCAGCACGTCCCACACGACCGAGCGGGCACGCTCGACCATCCGCTTGGCGGACTTGATGTTCTGGGCATGGTTGAGGTCTACCAGCCGCTTCATCACGAACGGCTTGAACAGTTCCAGGGCCATCTGCTTGGGCAGGCCGCACTGGTGCAACTTGAGCTGCGGACCCACCACGATGACGCTCCGGCCGGAGTAGTCCACGCGCTTGCCGAGCAGGTTCTGCCGGAACCGGCCCTGCTTGCCCTTGAGCATGTCCGAGATGGACTTCAGGGGGCGGTTCCCCGGTCCGGTGACCGGCCGGCCACGGCGACCGTTGTCGAACAGCGAGTCCACGGCTTCCTGCAGCATCCGCTTCTCGTTGTTGACGATGATCTCCGGGGCACCCAGGTCCAGCAGCCGCTTGAGCCGGTTGTTCCGGTTGATCACCCGGCGGTACAGGTCGTTCAGGTCCGAGGTGGCGAACCGGCCACCGTCGAGCTGGACCATCGGGCGCAGGTCCGGCGGGATCACCGGGATGCAGTCCAGCACCATGCCTTCGGGCGAGTTGGTGGTGGTCAGGAACGCGTTGACGACCTTCAGTCGCTTCAGGGCCCGGGTCTTGCGCTGGCCCTTCCCGGTGCGGATCACCTCACGCAGTGCCTCGGACTCGGCCTCCAGGTCGAAGGACTGCAGGCGCTTCTGGATAGCACCGGCGCCCATCGAGCCCTCGAAGTACGTGCCGTAGCGGCTCTGCAGCTCGCGGTAGAGCAGTTCGTCACCTTCGAGGTCGGCGACCTTGAGGTTCTTGAACCGGTCCCAGATCTGCTCCAGGCGCTCCAGCTCGGCGTCGGCGCGCTTGCGGATCTGGGCCATCTCCCGCTCGGCGGAGTCCTTGACCTTGCGGCGTGCGTCGGCCTTGGCGCCCTCGGCCTCGAGCTCGGCCAGGTCGGCCTCGAGCTTCTCACCGCGCTGGGCGATGTTCAGATCACGCTGCTTGGTGATCTGCTCGGCCTCCAGGTCGATCTCGTTCTGCAGGCTGGGCAGGTCCTCGTGCCGGCCCTCCTCGTCGACCCAGGTGATCATGTACGCCGCGAAGTAGATGACCTTCTCCAGGTCCTTCGGGGCCAGGTCCAGCAGGTAGCCCAGGCGGGAGGGCACACCCTTGAAGTACCAGATGTGGGTCACCGGGGCGGCGAGCTCGACATGGCCCATCCGCTCGCGGCGCACCTTGGAGCGGGTGACCTCGACACCACACCGTTCGCAGATGATGCCCTTGAAACGAACCCGCTTGTACTTTCCGCAGTAGCACTCCCAGTCCCGGGTGGGACCGAAGATCTTCTCGCAGAACAGCCCGTCCTTCTCCGGCTTGAGGGTCCGGTAGTTGATGGTCTCGGGCTTCTTCACCTCGCCGTGGGACCAGGCGCGCACCTCGTCCGCTGTAGCCAGGCCGATACGGAGCTCGTCGAAGACGTTGACGTCGAGCACTTTTCCTACTTCCTTCGGTGGATCACCGTGTGGAACTTTGCGATGGGCCGCTTCGCCCTGCCCGGATCGCGCGTGCGCGGACCGGGCAGGGCGGCGCCTCAGATCTCTTCGACGCTGCTGGCGTCGGGACGACGAGACAGGTCGATACCGAGTTCCTCTGCAGCCCGGTAGACCTCCTCATCGGTTTCACGCATCTCGATGGAGGTTCCGTCGGAGGAGAGCACCTCCACGTTCAGGCACAGGGACTGCATCTCCTTCAGCAGCACCTTGAACGACTCCGGGATGCCCGAGTCGGGGATGTTCTCACCCTTGACGATGGCCTCATACACCTTGACCCGGCCCGGCACGTCGTCGGACTTGATGGTCAGCAGCTCCTGCAGGGTGTAGGCGGCGCCGTAGGCCTCCAGGGCCCAGACCTCCATCTCCCCGAACCGCTGGCCACCGAACTGTGCCTTACCGCCCAGTGGCTGCTGGGTGATCATCGAGTACGGGCCGGTTGAGCGGGCGTGGATCTTGTCGTCCACCAGGTGGTGGAGTTTCAAGATGTACATGTAGCCCACCGAGACCGGCTCGGGGTAGGGCTCTCCGGAACGGCCGTCGAACAGCACCGCCTTGCCGGAGGAGTCCACCAACTGCTCACCGTCGCGGGTGAGGTTGGTCGAGGCCAGCAGGCCGCGTACCTCCTCCTCATGCAACCCGTCGAACACCGGCGATGCCACCGGGCTCTCCGGATCGCCCCTGAGGGCCTCAGGTGCGAAGTGCTCGGCCCACGCGGGCAGTTTGCCGCTCTTGGCCTGCTCCACGCCGACGTCCCAGCCGTGCTTGGCCACCCAGCCCAGGTGCGTCTCGAGCACCTGGCCCACGTTCATCCGCCGGGGCACGCCCAGGGGGTTCAGGATGATGTCGACGGGGGTGCCGTCGGGCAGGAACGGCATGTCCTCCACGGGCAGGATCTTGGCGATCACACCCTTGTTCCCGTGCCGCCCGGCGAGCTTGTCACCATCGGTGATCTTGCGTCGCTGGGCGATGTAGACCCGCACGAGCTGGTTCACGCCGGGGGGCAACTCGTCGCCGTCGTCCCGGTTGAACTCCCGCACCGCGATCACGGTTCCGGACTCGCCGTGCGGAACCTTCAGGGAGGTGTCGCGCACTTCGCGCGCCTTCTCACCGAAGATCGCGCGCAGCAGCCGCTCCTCGGGGGTCAGTTCGGTCTCACCCTTGGGTGTGACCTTGCCGACCAGCACATCGCCGGCTCCGACCTCGGCGCCGATCCGGATGATGCCGCGCTCGTCCAGGTCGGCCAGCACCTCGTCGGAGACGTTCGGGATGTCCCGGGTGATCTCCTCCGGGCCCAACTTGGTGTCGCGGGCGTCGACCTCGTGTTCCTCGATGTGGATGGAGGAGAGGATGTCGTCCTGCACCAGTCGCTGGGACAGGATGATGGCGTCCTCGAAGTTGTGCCCCTCCCAGGACATGAAGGCCGCCAGCAGGTTCTTGCCCAGTGCCAGTTCGCCCTCATCGGTGGCCGGGCCGTCAGCCAGCACCGAGCCGACCTCGATGCGCTGGCCCTCGTCCACCAGCACCCGCTGGTTGTAGGAGGTGCCCTGGTTGGAGCGGTTGAACTTGGCCACCCGGTAGGTCTGGGTGCCCCCGTCGTCCAGCGCCACCACGATGGCGTCGGCGGAGACCTCGGTCACCACACCGGGTTTGGAGGCCACGATCACGTCGCCGGCGTCCACCGCTGCGCGCCGCTCCATCCCGGTACCCACCAACGGGGCCTCCGAGCGCAACAACGGCACCGCCTGACGCTGCATGTTCGCACCCATCAGGGCGCGGTTGGCGTCGTCGTGCTCCAGGAACGGGATCATCGCGGTGGCAACCGAGACCATCTGGCGGGCCGAGACGTCCATGTAGTCCACCTGGTCGGCGGGCACGTCGATCGCCTCACCGCCACGCGTGCGGACCAGCACGGTCTCCTCGGTGAACCGGCCCTTCTCATCGACCGCGGCGTTGGCCTGGGCGATGACGAAGCGGTCCTCGTCGTCGGCCGTCAGGTACTCCACATCATCGGTGACGACACCCTTGACGACCTTGCGGTAGGGGGTCTCGACGAAGCCGAAGGGGTTGATCCGGGCGTAGGTCGCCAGCGAGCCGATCAGTCCGATGTTGGGACCCTCAGGGGTCTCGATCGGACACATCCGGCCGTAGTGCGAGGGGTGCACGTCGCGCACCTCCATGCCGGCCCTGTCACGGGACAGGCCACCCGGGCCCAGCGCGGACAGACGACGCTTGTGCGTCAACCCGGCCAGGGGGTTGTTCTGGTCCATGAACTGGGAGAGCTGGCTGGTGCCGAAGAACTCCTTGATCGAGGCCACCACCGGACGGATGTTGATCAGCGTCTGCGGTGTGATCGCCTCCACGTCCTGGGTGGTCATCCGCTCCCGGACCACACGCTCCATCCGGGACAGCCCGGTGCGCACCTGGTTCTGGATCAGCTCACCCACGGCGCGGATGCGCCGGTTACCGAAGTGGTCGATGTCGTCGGTCTCCACCGGCAACTCGATCGGCTCCCCGGCACGCACGCCCTCCATGGACCGATCGCCCTTGTGCAGGCCGGCCATGTACCGGATCGTGGCGACCACGTCTGCACGGGAGAGCACCGAGTCCGACAGCGGGGCGTCCAGACCGAGCTTCTTGTTCAGCTTGTAGCGGCCCACCTTGGCCAGGTCGTAGCGCTTGGCGTTGAAGTAGAAGTTGTCCAGGAGCGCCTGGCCCGCCTCGACCGTGGGCGGCTCGCCCGGCCGGATCTTGCGGTAGATGTCCAGCAGTGCCTCGTCCTGGGTGGAGACGGTGTCCTTCTCCAGGGTGTCCAGCACGGCCGGGTAGTCGGCGAACTCCTCGCGGATCTCGGACTCGGTCATCCCCAGAGCCTTGAGGAAGACGGTGACCGACTGCTTTCTTTTACGGTCCACCCGCACGCCCACGGCGTCGCGCTTGTCGATCTCGAACTCGAGCCAGGCGCCCCGGGAGGGGATCACCTTGGCAGTGAAGATGTCCTTGTCGCTGGTCTTGTCCGGGCTACGTTCGAAGTACACCCCCGGGGACCGCACCAACTGGGAGACGACGACGCGCTCGGTGCCGTTGATGATGAAGGTGCCGCGATCGGTCATCAACGGGAACTCGCCCATGAAGACCGTCTGGGACTTGATCTCACCGGTGGTGTAGTTGACGAACTCAGCGGTGACGAACAGTGGCGCCGAGTAGGTGAAGTCCTTCTCCTTGCACTCCTCCGCGCTGTACTTCGGGGGCTCGAAGCGGTGGTCGCGGAAGGACAGGGACATGGTGCCGCCGAAGTCCTCGATCGGGGAGATCTCCTCGAAGATCTCCTCCAGACCGGAGTTGGTGGCCGGGTCGCCATCCTTCTCCAGGCGGGCCAGCCATCGGTCGTTACCCAGCAGCCAGTCGAAACTGTTGGTCTGCAGACCGAGCAGGTCCGGGGCCTGGAGGGGTTCGTGGATCCTGGCGAAGGAAACGCGACGGGAAGCGGTTCGTTGTTCGATAGCTTCGGTGGTGGGAGCAGAAGGGGTGCGCGAGGCAGCCAAGAGGGGTCCTTCCCTGCAGATCGTGAGCACGCGCGCTGCTAGATCCCGGTGGCGACTTCCCGGGTTCCGGCCCGGGCACACGACGAATCGGTATGGATTCGTGACTTGCGCGGGTGTCCGGTGGGGGCCGCCAGGGGCATACGACAGCGCAAAGCGACAGCATAGCCGTTGACGCGAGTCTTGTCCAACAGCGTGACTGGTGCGGCGACGGGTCGGGGAGGTGATCCGAGGGGTTCACATCCCCGGTCCGGGCCGTGAGGAGAGCGGCGGCCGGTCGGGCGAGGCCCGCATCCGCTGATTCGCAGGGATGCGGGCCTCGCCTCGGCCTCGGCCGAGATCACACGGGCAGGCTGGTGGACAACCTGCCCGTGTGCAGGATCACTTGAGGTTGACGGTGGCTCCGGCGCCCTCGAGGGCCTCCTTGGCCTTGTCCGCGGCCTCCTTGTCGACCCCCTCCAGGACCGGCTTGGGTGCACCGTCGACCAGGTCCTTGGCCTCCTTCAGGCCCAGGCTGGTCAGCGCGCGCACCTCCTTGATGACCTGGATCTTCTTGTCCCCGACGGACTCGAGGACGACGTCGAACTCGGACTGCTCCTCGGCAGCCTCGGCCTCGCCGCCACCAGCGGCCGGACCGGCAGCAGCAGCGGCGACCGGGGCGGCAGCGGTGACCTCGAAGGTCTCCTCGAACTGCTTGACGAACTCGGAGAGCTCGAGCAGGGTCAGTTCCTTGAAAGCGTCAATGAGCTCTTCGGTGCTGAGCTTCGCCATGGTTGGCGTTCCTTCCTGGTTGGTACTGCTTGCGGGAGAAGCAGTGGGGATGGTGAGTCTCCGGGCGGTCAGGCCGCGGCAGAGTTCTCTGGGTTGTCCTGCTTCTCACGCAGGGCTTCGATGGTGCGCACTGCCTTCGCCGCCGGGGCGTTGAAGACATAGGCCGCCTGGTGCAGGGTCGCTTTGAGGGCCCCGGCCAACTTGGCCAGCAGCACCTCGCGCGACTCCAGGTCGGCGATCTTGTTGATCTCCTCGGCGCTGAGCGAGCGTCCGTCCAGGACACCGGCCTTGATCACCAGGCTCGGGTTGTCCTTGGCGAAGTCGCGCAGACCCTTGGTCGCCTCGACGGGGTCGCCGTCGATGAAGGCGATCGCAGTGGGACCGTTTAGCTGGTCGTCGAAGGCCGTGACACCGGCTTCCTTGGCCGCGATCGCGGTCAAGGTGTTCTTCGTCACCCGGTAGGTGGTGGTGGCACCGAGGGAGTTACGCAACTCGTTGAGCTGGGACACCGTCAGCCCGCGGTACTCGGTCAGCACAACGGCGTCGGACTGCCGGAAGCGCTCCGTCAGTTCGGCAACCGCGGCTGCCTTGTCAGGGCGTGCCATGGGCCCTCCTATTCGCGTTGCTTGCCGCGAGCCGGGCCTGACATGACAAAAGCCCCGCGCACGTGACGGGGCTCGTGGACCGGAGGCAAACTCCGGGCCGAACTCGATCACCTGCGCCGGCCCCGCGTCATGCGGGCTTAGCCCCGTCGGGTGACGGGCGACCTGCGGTCTTGGGCAACCTCCACTGTAGCGCGGTCGATCCGCGGCTCCAAGTCCGGGCACTGTGAACACCACCACAGGCCTGGCAGGCCGACGGCCCGGTACCCGCGTGGGTACCGGGCCGTCGCAGGCGGAGGTGAGTCAGTGACTCACTCATCCTCCTCGGTGAAGTTCCGGGTGCGGGTCGGGTCGACCGGAATGCCCGGACCCATCGTGGTGCTCAGCGTCGCCTTGCTGATGTAGCGGCCCTTGGCGGAGGCGGGCTTGAGCCGCTGGATCTCCTCCATGGCCGCACCGTAGTTCTCCGCGAGCTGGGTCTCGGAGAAGGAGGTCTTGCCGATGATCAGGTGCAGGTTGGCGTGCTTGTCCACGCGGAAGTCGATGCGTCCGCCCTTGATGTCGGTGACGGCCTTGGCCACGTCCATCGTCACGGTCCCGGTCTTGGGGTTGGGCATCAGGCCACGGGGGCCCAGCACCCGGCCCAGCCGACCGACCTTACCCATCAGGTCCGGGGTGGCCACGGCGGCGTCGAAGTTGGTGTACCCGCCGGCGACCTTCTCGATCAGCTCGTCACCGCCGACCTCGTCGGCACCTGCGGCCAGGGCCTGCTCGGCGCGCTCGCCGACGGCGAATACCACCACGCGGGCGGTCTTACCGGTGCCGTGGGGCAGGTTCACGGTGCCACGCACCATCTGATCGGCCTTGCGAGGGTCCACGCCCAGGCGAAGGGCCAGGTCCACGGTGGCGTTGAACTTGGTGCCCGAGCCGTCCTTGGCCAGCCGGATCGCCTCGATCGGGCTATGCGTGCGGGAACGGTCGACCTTCTCGGCCGCCTTGCGGTAGGTCTTGCTGCGCTGTGTCATCTGCTTCTCCTTGTGCAGTCGTGGTGCGGGCCGCGCCGGCCCTCCCACTGGGGTGATCGGTTGATCAGTTCTGGACCGTGATGCCCATCGAGCGGGCGGTGCCTGCGATGATCTTCGCCGCCGCGTCCACGTCCCGGGCATTGAGGTCTTCCATCTTGGTCTGGGCGATCTCCTTGACCTGGTCCGCCGTCAGCGACCCGACCTTGGAGGTGTGCGGGGTGCCCGACCCCTTGGCCACACCGGCGGCCTTCTTGATCAGTTCGGAGGCCGGCGGGGTCTTGGTGATGAAGGTGAACGAGCGGTCCTCGTACACCGTGATCTCCACCGGGACCACGTTCCCGCGCTGAGATTCGGTGGCGGCGTTGTAGGCCTTGCAGAACTCCATGATGTTCACGCCGTGCTGACCCAGCGCGGGGCCGATCGGCGGCGCGGGGTTAGCGGCACCAGCCTGGATCTGGAGTTTGATCAGGCCTGCGACCTTCTTCTTGGGGGGCATGTTTCTCTCCTGTGTTGTGGGCCCACGCCATGGGCGATGACCCGGTTGCATCCGAGAGCGGCGCTCCCGGTTCGGGGGTGGATCCCCCACATCTGATTCGTTCCCCGACTAGATCTTGGCGACCTGGTTGAACGACAACTCCACCGGGGTCTCCCGGCCGAAGATCGACACCAGCACCTTGAGCTTCTGGCCCTCGGCGTTGATCTCCGAGATCGTAGCCGGGAGAGTGTCGAAGGGGCCGTCGGTGACGGTGACCGACTCCCCGACGGTGAAGTCCACCTGCACTGCGGGTGCGCCGGAGGCGGCGGCACCGGCGCGCTGCACCGGGGCCTTCTGCTCGATCATCGGCGAGAGCATGGAGACCACTTCGTTCTGGGTCAGCGGCACCGGGGCGTGGGCGTGCCCGACGAAGCCGGTCACCCCAGGGGTGTGGCGGACCGCTCCCCAGGACTCATCGGTCAGATCCATACGCACCAACACGTAACTTGGCACCCGGACGCGCTTGACGACCTTGCGGACGGAGTTCTTGATCTCCACGACCTCCTCCATCGGCACCTCGACCTGGAAGATGTAGTCCTCCATGTTCAAGGACTGGATCCGCGACTCCAGGTTGACCTTCACCCGGTTCTCGTACCCCGCGTAGGAGTGGATCACGTACCACTCGCCGGGCAGGGTCCGCAGTTCCCTGCGGAATGCCTCCACCGGGTCCTCGTCCTCCACGGCGGCGGCCGCGCCGTCGCCGTTCGCGTCGCCTTCGCTCGGTCCGGCCGCAGCGCTCTCGTCCACCTCGGTGGACTCTGGCGCCTGGTCCTCGGTCGCGTCCTGCTCGGTGGACTCTGGCGTCGTCGTCACAGGCGCCTCGGTCGCCTCCTGCTCGGCGGTCTCGGCCGGGGCCGCGCCGTCGCCGACGGCGTCGTCGGTCCGCTCGTGCACGTCGGGGGTCTCCTCAGACACGTCCTGTCCTGCTTTCCTCACTTGATTGGGGCCGGGTGGCACAACCCGGTCATAGAACTAGTTGCCGAACACCCACAGCACGAGCCGGCCGATGGCGTAGTCCAGCACGCCCACATAGGCCATCATCGCCAGGATGAACACGACGACCACCACGGAGAAGGTGACGAGTTCGTTGCGGGTAGGGGTGACCACCTTGCGGATCTCGGTGATGACCTGACGCACGAACAAGACGATCCTGGCGAAGAACCCCAGGTCCTCACCCTCCCGACCGGGAACGGCGGAGGTCTTCGGGGCCGGCTTGCGCGCAGGCCGCTTGCCCTCGGCGCCCCCGGTCTTGCGTGCCGCCGCCTCGGACCTGCGGGCCTCCTGGCGTACCTTTTTGGTCACATCGCGGCCACTGGATACTGCGGTGCCCTCCGCGCCGGCGCCGGCATCCTCACCCGCGGAAGCCGGGTTCGCCCGGGCCTTGTCGACACCCTCGGCAGGTTGCGCCTGAGCGCCGTCGGGATCGGCGGCGTCATCATCCCGGTCGCGTCCGGGATCACCGGGCGCGTTCGTGGATGTGCTCACAACAGTCTTCCCCTACTCCATGGGTGTCCAGGTGGTGCACTCAACGCAACTCGCGAAGGTGCTCGGCCGGTCGTCCCTGGGACGACCTGCTCTGCAGGGCAGGCGGGACTCGAACCCACAACCGCCGGTTTTGGAGACCGGTGCGCTACCAATTGCGCCACTGCCCTTCGATGCTGTCGTGACGACCGGGAATCCCTGATTCAGGGCACACACCAGCCTGGTGCACGTCAACCACCGGCCTCGAGTGTACGCGCATCCGACCCCGAGGTCGAACCACCGTCGCCAAGATCACGTCAGCAGCCGTTCAGCTGTCGCGTGGCCCGGGCGGACGATGCGCCTCGGCCACGGGTGGACGGGTCATACTTGCCGGGTGAACACCAAGGCAGGACGCCACGGGATCAGCGTGCGTACGCGCGTACTGGGCAGCCTTGTGTTCATGGCGATGCTCGCGCTGGCGGTGGCCGGGCTGACGGCGTTCTACTTCGAGCGCGAGCGGGTGGACGCCCAGATCGACGACGCGCTGGAACGCAACGTGAGCGAGTTCCACACCCTGGCAGATCAGGGACTGGACCCGCGCACCGGTGCGCCCTTCGACTCGGTCGCGGCGTTGCTGCGCACTGGCCTGCAACGCATCGCGATGTCCCCGAACGAGGGCAGCCTGGCCTTCTTGGAGGGCGAACTCCGAAACACCGCGCCCACTACCGTCGAGCTCCGGCTGGAGGACGATCCGGAGTTGATGGCGGCTCTGGGTGAGATCCTCACCGCCCAGGCCGCCGCAGGCGCCGCCGGCACCACCCCGCAGGGCCGGCTCACCATGATCGAGACCTCCGAGACCACCTACCGCGCGGCGGTAGTGCCGGTGCGCATCGAGGGCGACGAGAGTCTGGGCACGCTGGTGATGGCCTTCGACCGGGGCGCCGAGCACACGGCCATGGCCGATACCTACCAGCTCTACGCCCTGGTGGGTGTGGTTTCCCTGCTGGTGATCAGTGCGATCGGCTGGTTCACCGTGGGCCGGGTGCTGCGCCCGATCCGGTTGCTGGGTGAGACTGCCGAGTCGATCTCCTCCACCGACCTGTCGCTGCGGATACCGGTGGTGGGCAATGACGACCTGGCCGCACTGACGGGCACGTTCAACCAGATGCTGGAACGCCTGGAGCAGGCCTTCGCCTCCCAGCGCCAACTGCTCGACGACGCCGGCCACGAACTGCGCACGCCGCTGACGATCGTGCAGGGACACCTGGAACTGATGGACCCCAGCGACCCCGAGGACGCCCGGGCCACCAAGGACGTGTTGCTGGACGAGATCGGCCGGATGAACCGCCTGGTGGACGACCTGATGACGCTGGCACGCGCCCGCCGACCGGACTTCGTGGCCGCGCGCCCCACCGACATCGCGATGTTGACCGACGAGGTGCTGGGCAAGGCACGCCTGCTCGGGGAGCGTCAGTGGAGCCTGGACTCCCTGGCCGACGTGACCGCCCCGGTGGACCCCCAGCGGCTGACCCAGGCCCTGTTGCAGTTGTGCGTCAACGCCGTGCGCTTCTCCGAGCCCGGGAGCCGGATCGCGGTCGGGTCCCGCGTTGAGCAGTCCGCCCTGCACCTGTGGGTCCGCGACGAGGGCAGCGGGATCGCCGAGGAGAACTTCGAGAAGATCTTCGGGCGGTTCGAGCGGCTGGATCCGGCGATCGAGGGCTCCGGGCTGGGCCTGCCGATCGTGCGATCCATCACCGAGGCCCACGGAGGGCACGTCACCATCCGGTCCGCGCTCGGACAAGGCACCACGGTCACCCTGGTCCTGCCCCTGTACGGCCTCACCGATCAGCTCGACAGGACGGAGCAGCCAGCATGAGTCAGATCCTCATCGCCGAGGATGAACCACGAATCGCCTCGTTCGTGGCCAAGGGGCTACGCGCTGCCGGCTACTCGCCGACCGTGGTGGGCACCGCCAGGGAGACGGTGGACCTCGCCGTCACCGGAGAGTTCGACCTGCTCATACTGGATCTGGGCCTGCCGGACCAGGACGGCTTCACCGCGCTCAAGCGCATCCGGGCGATGCAGAGCATGATGCCGGTGATCATCCTGACCGCTCGCTCCTCGGTCTCCGACACCGTGGCCGGGCTGGAGGGAGGCGCGGATGACTACATGGCCAAGCCATTCCAGTTCGAGGAACTGCTCGCCCGGGTGCGGTTGCGGCTGCGCACCGATGGCAGTTCCGGCGAGACGACCGTGCTGCGCCATGGAGGGTTGTCCCTGGACCTGCGCACCCGTAAGGCTCACGTGGGTGACAAGGCCGTTGACCTGTCCGCACGCGAGTTCGCCCTTGCTGAGACGTTCTTGCGCAACCCCGGCCAGGTCCTCAGCCGCGAGCAGTTGCTCTCCCGGGTGTGGGGTTACGACTTCGACCCGGGTTCCAACGTGGTGGATGTGTACGTGCGCTACCTACGCAAGAAACTCGGCGCTGAGCACTTCGAGACCGTGCGCGGAATGGGCTACCGACTCAGTTCGCCCTGAGGCCGCCACCGGTGGAGACCGGCTGCCTCAGTCGCCGGAGTCAGCCGACGGCGGGGAGTCCGGCGAATCCGGGGACTCGGCGCTGGGCGGGCTGGCGGGGCTGGGCGGAGACGGCGGTGTGTTCGGGCTGGGCGGGCTCACCGGCGAGGGCGGGGAGTTCGGGCTCGGCGGCGTCGCGGGGCTGTCCGGGCTCACCGGGCTGGTCAGTGAGGGTGCGGAGAAGCTCACGTTCCCCGGCTCGGTCTTGGTCAGACCGGAAGCGGCGCGTACCTGGCTCACCGCGGTCCCGCTGCGTTCCACCGCGCTCTGGTCCGCGTTCTGACCGGCCAGGGACACCCCCTCGAGGCTCGCGTCGTTCGGGGCATCGGCCATGGCCACGATGCCGCCACCGGCCACGCCCAGCACACCCAGTGCGCCGGCGGCCGTCCATGTACGTCTACTCATCATCCGTCCTTCTGTTCGAGCGAGTTCGCGAAGGCTTCATCATCGGTGGCGTGCATGAGAGGGACCGGAGATGCAGATGAGAGGTCTCTCAGATTGGAGTTCGCCCCGCGCCGGGTGCGGACCGAGGCGCGCGCCCACTGGGTGGCGATCCGCAGCCTTGCCCGGGCCTGCTCCGGGGTGGCACCGGCGATCAGGGACAGCACCACGGCGGCGGTGCGCACGCGCAACGCGTGCGCACCGACCCGGGTTTCGAAGTCCTGCCGCATCCGCTGCAGAACCTCGGGCGTGTGGGCGTAGACCCGGGGAGCCAGGTCCGGCAGGACCGCCACGTGCCCTAGCATCGTCGCCAGATCATCACTGCGCCGGCCGGGCCCGAGGGAGTCGATGTCGATCACATCGCTGACCGCGCCACCACTGGTGAACACGTTGGCCTCGTAGTAGTCCCCGTGGGTGGGCACCTCCTCCTCGGGTACCGCGGTCAACGCCTCGGCCAGGCGGGCGCCCAGGTCCACCACCTCATCGGCCTGCTCCGGAAGTGCTGCGGCGGCCGCTGCGGTGTGGAAGTCCAGCCGATCCGACCAGGACGGTCTCCGGGGCAGCGTCAGGGTCTGCTCGGGCAGCAGATCCAGCCAGCGCACCAGTTCCGCAGGCTCGGGCAGGTTCTCGGGATGGGTGTCGGCACCGGCGATCGCCTGAGCCAACGGCGAGCCGCGAGCCGCGCTGAGCACGCACACGCCCGGCACGGGAGTGGCCAGGACTCGCGGGACCGGTACCCCGGCAGATTCGAGCAACTGGTGCCGAGCGATCAGGTCGGCACTCCTCCGCTCGGGCAGCACCTTGACGAACACCGTGCCCGCAGCGCTCTCCACCCGCAGCACCGCTCGACGGGTCGGCCGGTAACTGACCGTTCGCATGGTCACCGCACCGGCACTGCCCAACCCGATCGCCGCCAGCCAGGAACTCACCACCTCGGGGTCGCTTGCCGAGCGCAGCCCGGGCAGCAGCGGGTCGAACGGGCGGCGCCACATCCGGACCTGACGCACGCCGTCGTCCAGCAGTGCCACCCCCTCCCCACCGGTCGCCGCAGGGGACGTGGACGCCACCACGTAGTCGTGCACCCGACGCCCCCGGGAGAGGAAACTCACCGAGTAGCCCACGCTGACGCCGGCGCCCGGCCGGTGGTGCACCTGGTGCACGCTGACCTGCAGGTCGGTGTCGGTTCCCGGATCGAACTGCTTCGAGCCGGTCAGGGCCGCCTCGACCATGGCGGTGCGGCCGGAACCGCGCAGGAGTGCGAGGTCGGCGTGCTCGGAGTCGGCATCGGTGCGGGACGTGGCCCCGGAGGAGGTCATTGTGGCACCACACTCCAACACGATGACGATCGGATGAACCCCGGATGAGAACCCTCTCATCCTCGCGCGCTGGCAGCGGTTAGGCGACCGCAGCGGCCCGGCGGCGAGGTGGTGCCCATCACGTCGGGGACCCGTTACCGGCCGCAGCACCGGCCCGGGGCAGTGCCGGAGGGGTCCTAGGGTAGGACCGTGCCTCGCGATCTCTCCTCCTTGCCCAAGGCGCATCTGCATCTGCACTTCACCGGCTCGATGCACCCTCAGACGTTGTCGGACCTGGCTGACGAGGCGGGCATCAGGTTGCCGCAGAGCCTGCGGGAGCATGCCGCCGGGCTGGACCCACTGCGGCTGCCGGCCAACGAGCGCGGCTGGTTCCGCTTCCAGCGCCTGTACGACGCCGCCCGGGCAGCGGTCCGCTCGGAGTCGGCCATGCGCCGGATCGTGCGCGAGGCCGCACAGGCTGATGCCGAGGAGGGCTCCGGTCGCCTGGAGCTCCAGGTCGACCCCACCTCGTACGCCCCGTTCGTGGGCGGCCTGACCCCGGCCCTGGAGGTGGTCCTGGATGAGGCCGAGCAGACCAGCACGGCCACCGGAGTGGATATCGGCGTCGTGGTGGCCGCCTCCCGGGTGCGCCACCCCCTGGATGCCCGCGTGCTGGCCCGACTGGCGGCCCGGTATGCCTCGGACTCCCCGGGCGGTGTGGTCGGGTTCGGGCTGAGCAATGACGAACGGCGCGGTGACACCAGCGAGTTCGGCCCTGCCTTCGCGATCGCGGCCCGGGCCGGGCTGGCCCTGGTACCCCACGGCGGGGAACTCCTCGGTCCGGACCATATCGAGGAGGTCCTGGGCACCCTGCGACCGGATCGGCTCGGCCACGGGGTCCGGGCGGCGGAGGATCCCCGCGTGCTGGACCGGGTGGTGGATGCCGGGATCGCTCTGGAGGTGTGCCCGGGCTCGAACGTCTCCCTGGGTGTCTACCCGGGCTCGGATGAGGTTCCGCTGCGCACACTGGTGGGCGCCGGAGCGCAGGTGGCGCTAGGCGCCGACGACCCGCTGCTCTTCGGCTCCCGGCTCACCGACCAGTACCGCACCGCCCGGGAGGTGCACGGGTTCACAGACGCCGAACTGGCCGAGTTGGCACGCTCCTCGATCCGCGCAAGCCTGGCCTCCGACTCAGTGCGCCGACGGTTGCTGACCGGTGTGGACGACTGGCTCGCCGGAGACTGACGGCAGGTACCTCCGGGCCACCGGTCAGGGGCGGATACGCCACACCGCGAGAGCGTCGGCGCTACAGCCTCCCGCCCAGCACAACCGGCTCCGGGACCAGTTCCACCCCGAAGCGCTCCTGCACGCCGGCGCGGACCGTGCGCGCCAGGGCGACCAGATCGGCTGCGCGCGCGCCGCCACGGTTGGTCAGCGCCAGGGTGTGCTTGGTGGACAACGCGGCCGCTCCGGGCAGCCCGTACCCCTTGTCGAATCCGGCCTGGGCGATCAGCCATGCAGCCGAGGTCTTCACCCGGCCCTGCCCGGCGTCGAACCGTGGCGCCTGCGGCGGCAGCCCCGCGGCCCGGGTGGCGTCCAGGATCGGGTTGGTGAAGAAGGACCCGGCGCTCCAGGTGTCGTGATCATCGGCGTCCAGCACCATGCCCTTACCGCGCCGCAGGGCCAGCACCGCCTCGCGCACCTGCGCCGACGGCACCCGCTCGCCCACGGCCACCCCGAGCGTCCTGGCCAGTTCGGCGTACCGGATCGGTGCGGAGGCGTCAGCCCGCACCATCTGGAACTGCACCTGCAGCACCACGTACCTGGGTGTGGGGAACCACGGCGAGTCCGGGGCGTACAGCGACTCCTTCAGCACCGAGTTGCGGTAGTCGAAGGCCAGGTCGGTCCGGGACAGGGTGCGGATCCGTCTCTCGGCCCGGTCCCAGGTGCGCACCGCGACGATCACCTCGCTGACCTCCTGACCGTAGGCGCCCACGTTCTGCATCGGGGTGGCGCCGGTGGACCCGGGGATTCCGGACAGCGCCTCCACCCCCTGCCACCCCTCGGCTACCGCCCGGGCGACGAACCCGTCCCAGTCCTGGCCGGCGGGGACGGTGACGGTCACGCCCTGGCCGGTCCCGGACTCCTGCACCGACACCCCGGTGCGCTGGTCCTGGACCACGATCCCGTCGAATCCGGCATCCGGTGCCAGGATGTTCGACCCGCCACCGAGCACCAGCAGTGGGCGAGAGTCGGCGTCGGCGCCCCGCACGGTCTCGATGATCGTCGCCTGGTCGGCTGCGGCCACGAACGTGTGCACCGGCCCACCCACGCGCAGGGTGGTCAACTCCGCCAGCGAGGGGGTACCGGTCATCTCAGTGCAGCCGGACCTTCGCCCGCGCCTTGCCCAGCACCGCCCGGTCCTCGACCTTCACGGCCAGGTCCACGAGCGCGACGTCGCCCTCAACGCTGCGCACGGTGGCGCTGATGCGTACCTGCACCTGACCGGGGTCCGGTACCGGGACGGGACGGGTGAACCGGGTGGCCAAGCCCAGCACGTCCCCGGGATCGCCCAGGTGATCACTCAGGGCGGAGGCAGCCAGGCCCATGGTCAGCATCCCGTGGGCGATCACCCCGGGCAGGCCGACCTCGGTGGCGATGCGGTCGTTGTAGTGGATCGGGTTGAAGTCACCGCTGGCACCGGCGTAGCGCACCAGGCGGTCACGATCCACCTCGGTGGTGACGGTGAACAGTTCGGTGCCGGGCTCGACGCCGGCGCGTAGCGGGTTCATCGCCCCTCCCCGCGCACGGCCAGGGTGGAGGTGACCGCACAGACCGGTGCGCCGTCGTCGTCGGCGATCTCGGTACGAGTGGTGACCATCGTGATGCCGGCGCGTTCGGTGATGCCGGCCACGTGCACAGCGGTGTGCAGCCGGTCCCCGGCGGTGATCGGGCGGTGGTGGTCGAAGGCCTGCTCGGCGTGGACCACGCGGGAGAAGTCGATCCCGGCACCGGGATCGGAGATGTACTCTGCCTCGGCGCGCTGCGCGACGACGACGGCGAAGGTCGCCGGCGCGATCACGTGGCGGTAGCCGCGGGCGCGCGCCGCCTCGGGATCGGTGTGCAACGGGGAGGTCGCGCCGACGGCGTCGGCGAACTCGGCGAGTTTGACTTCGGAGACGACGTAGGGCGGGGTTCCGGTGAACACCCGCCCTAGGTAGTCGGCATCGACCTGGGCCATGCCGTTCATGCTAGCGCCGATTCAGCGCGTCTCCTTGTGGTTGGTCTTGGCGTTGCAGCGGGAGCAGTACTTGGCCAGTTCCAACCGGTCGGGGTTGTTCCGACGGTTCTTCTTGGTGATGTAGTTGCGCTCCTTGCACACCTCACAGGCAAGGGTGATCTTGGGGCGGACGTCCGCGGACTTGCTGGCCACTGGTCTTCCTTACGCTCGCAGGTCCTGCCGCGACGGTTCCGGCAGGTGGTGGTGCTGGTGATTCTCCGAGTAGCGGGGGCGGGGATCGAACCCGCGACCTCACGATTATGAGTCGTGCGCTCTTACCGTCTGAGCTACCCCGCCGTGCTCAACGCATGGTGCCACAGAGCCCGCGCGATGAACCAGAGCCCCGAAAGGGAATCGAACCCTTGACCTTCTCCTTACCATGGAGACGCTCTGCCGACTGAGCTATCGGGGCGGCGCATCGAGGCTACAACGTCAGTGCCCGTTCAGCGAAATCGTCGGGACGTGACAATGACCACGTCTCATCGCAGCCAGTTCAGCGGAAGTTCACGAACTGCAGGGCCGCATCGATGTCATCTGCCTCCTTGAGCATCGCGATCACGGCCTGCAGATGATCCCGGGACTTGTCGCTCACCCGCACCTCGTCCCCGGTGATCTGGGTCTTGACGCCCTTGGGCCCGTCCTCGCGGATCAGTTTGGTGATCTTCTTGGCGTTCTCACTCGACAGGCCCTCCTTGAGGGTGGCCACGAGGCGGTACTCCTTGCCGGAGGGCTGCGGCTCCCCCTCACCGGTGTCCAGGGCCTTGAGCGAGACGCCCCGGCGGACCAGCTTGCTCTGGAACACGTCCAGCACCGCCAACACGCGTTCGGCGGAGTTAGCGGTCAGGACCACCGCCTCGGTGCCGGACCATTCGATCCCGGCGCCCACGCCCCGGAAGTCGTAACGCTGGGAGACCTCCTTGGCGGCCTGGTTCAGCGCGTTGTCCACCTCCTGGCGGTCGATCTTGCTGACGACGTCGAACGAGGCAACGCTGGCCACGGTGGCCCTCCTTGGTGCTGGGGGAACTGGGGATGTGACGTTGGCGACCCGATGGTCACAGCCGCGCCGCGAACTTGGTATTCTGCCATCCGGCGCTAGTGCCGACCATACGGCGGGTTGCCCGAGCGGCCAAAGGGAGCTGACTGTAAATCAGCCGCGTCACGCTTCGCAGGTTCGAATCCTGCACCCGCCACCACCACGGAGCCCGGACCCACACGAGGGTCCGGGCTCCGTTGCGTGCGCAGGCATCGATAGGCGGTAGGGGGTAGCGCATCGCCTCCGCCCGGACCGGAGGGGCGAGCCGCCGGGCCGACGGGCCGGGCGGCCGAGGAGAGCAGGTCAGCGCTGCCCGGTCGCCCTGCGCTCCAGGCGTTCGATCCGCTCGCTCATCGGCGGGTGGGTGGCGAAGAGTCTGGAGACCGCCTCGGCCCGGAACGGATTGGCGATCATCAGGTGCGAGACATCGGCCAGGTCGCCGGCCGGCTTCAGCGGCCGGGCGGCGGTGCCCCGCTCCAGTTTCCGCAGCGCGGAGGCCAGCGCCAACGGGTCACCGGTGAGATCGGCCCCGGAGGCGTCGGCGTCGTACTCACGCGTGCGCGAGATGGCCATCCGGATCAGTCCGGCGGCGAACGGGGCCAGCAGGGCCATCGCGAGCATCCCGACCAGTGCCAGCGCTCCCCCGGTACGCTGCCGGCCGGCGCCACCGGTGAACAGCAGGAACTGGGCCACCGAGGTGATCACACCGGCCATGGCCGCGGCGACCGAGGAGGTGAGGATGTCCCGGTTGTACACGTGCATCAACTCGTGCCCGAGCACCCCGCGCAGTTCCCGTTCATCCAGCAGTTCCAGGATGCCCACGGTGCAGCACACCGCGGCATTGCGGGGGTTGCGGCCGGTGGCGAAGGCGTTCGGGGACCGGGTCGGCGAGATGTACAGCCGCGGCATCGGCTGTTCGGCCCTGGCGGCCAGTTCGCGCACGATTCGGTGCATCTGCGGGGCCTGGGCCTCAGTCACCGGCTGGGCCTTCATCGCCCGGATGGCGATCTTGTCCGAGTTCCAGAAACTCACGAAGGTCATCACCACGCCCACGCCGGCGAAGACCCAGATCAATGAGGAGTTCCCGGTCCCGGCCGCCACCAGGGCGCCCAGGGCCATCGTCACCGCCCACATCACCGCGAACAGGCCTGCGGTCTTGACCGTGTTGCCCACACCGGTTCCCATGGTGGTGACCTCCTAAGCCACCGGGGGTGCGCCGCCCGCACCAGCCTCGACGAACATACCCCCGCGGGAGATCTCCGTCATCTCCTCGCGAGGGACCACCTTGACGCGCTCGCGCCCCTGCTTCTCGCCCAGGGCACGCTCATGGGCGTCCAGCAACTCCCAGCCGGTCCAGGAGGTATAGGGCACACCGTCGGCCCGCAACCGCTCCAGGATCGCCTCCGGGTCAGCTTTCGGTGCTCCCGGCAACACGCCGGCCCGCAGGTCCGCCTGGACGTCCTGGATCAGGTTGGCGATGGTCTCCTGCGCATCGGACTTGGTGTGCCCGATCAGTCCCACCGGCCCCCGCTTGATCCACCCGGTGGCATACAAACCGCGTACGTGCTCACCGTCGTCATCCAGCACTCGGCCGGTCTCGTTCGGGATCACTCCGGCCACCGGGTCGAAGGGCACCTGCGGCACGGAGGAGCCGAAGTAGCCCACCGCGCGGTAGATCGCCTGGACCTCGAACTCCTCGAACCGGCCGGTCCCCCGGACCGAACCGTCCCCGGTCAGTTCGGTGCGCTCGGTGCGCAGCCCGGTGACGGCATCGGTGCCCAGGACCTCCACGGGCCGGTGCAGGAAGTGCAGGTGGATTCGTCGCGACGCGGTCATCTCGGCGGGATCGCGCATGGTCCAGTCGGTGAGGGTCTTGACCACCTGCCGGGTCTGGTTGCTGGCCACCAGCGCCTCCTCCGAACCCTCATCGAACTCGAAGTCCTCGGGGTAGACCACCACGTCCACACCGGGCACCTTGCCCAGCTCGCGCAACTCCAACGGGGTGAACTTGGCCTGGGCCGGGCCCCGACGTCCGAAGACGTGCACATCGGTCACGGGGTTGGCGGCCAAGCCGTCGATCACGTTCTGCGGGATCTCGGTGCCCATCAGGTCCGGGACATGTTTGGCCAGCATCCGGGCCACATCCAGCGCCACGTTACCGTTGCCGATCACGGCGACCTTCTCGGCTTCCAGCGGCCAGGTTCGCGGGACATCGGGATGGCCGTCGAACCACGAGACGAAGTCGGCGGCACCGTAACTGCCGGGCAGGTCCACCCCGGGGATGTTCAGGTCCGCGTCCCGGATCGCGCCGGTGGAGAAGACGATGGCGTCGTAGTACTCCCGCAGTTGCGGCACGGTCAGGTCGGTGCCGACGTCCACGTTGCCGATCAGGCGGATATCCCCACGCTGCAGCACCTTGTACAGCGCGTTCACGATGCCCTTGATCCGGGGGTGGTCCGGGGCCACGCCGTAGCGCACCAGTCCGTAGGGCGCGGGCAGTCGCTCGAACAGGTCGATCGCCACGTCCAGATCGGTCTTGGCGAGGATATCGGCGGCGTAGATGCCGGCCGGCCCGGCTCCCACGATGGCGACCCGCAACTGTGGAGTGGGAATGGTGTTGCCTTTCGAGAAGAAGGAAGTCTTACCTGCCAGTGTAGGCAACCCGCGCCACGGCGGGCAGTGCGGGTCGTGTGTGGCTGGTCTCACCGATGTGCCTGTTCCGCGCAAGGAGGGATAGGTTCACGCTGTGCCCCTCACCCCCCGGCCGCAGGCCGAGCCGACCTCGCGTTCCGGGCTGATCGCCGGGGTGAGCGCTTACGCCCTGTGGGGCCTGCTGCCCCTGTACTTCCCGCTGATGGACGGGGCCGGGGTGTGGGAGATCGGTGCGCACCGGGTGCTCTGGTCGTTGGTGTTGTGCGCCGGGCTGCTGATGCTGGTGCGCAAACTGGGCCAGGTCCGCACGCTGCTGGCCGACCGTCGGGTGCTGGTGGGGTTGTCGGTGGCCGCGGTGCTGCTGGCCACGAACTGGGTGACGTTCCTTTATGCGGTGTTCACCGACCGGGTGGTCGATGCCGCCCTTGGCTACTTCGTCAACCCGCTGGTCACCATCCTGCTGGGGGTTGTCGTGTTGCGCGAGCGGCTGCGTCCCGGCCAGTGGGCGGCGGTGGGCGTGGCCGCGATCGGGGTGGTGGTGATCGCGATCGGGTACGGGACGGTGCCCTGGATCGCGGTGGTGCTGGCGAGTAGCTTCGGCCTGTACGGGCTCGCCAAGAACCGGCTGGGCCGAACCGTGCCGGCACTGCCGGGGCTGGTCGTGGAGACTGCGGCGCTGACCCCGGTGGCGCTGCTGTACCTGCTGTTGCTGGCGGGCTTGGGTACCGGCACCTTCGCCGTCAGTTCTGCCGGCACGGCACTGGGACAGCCCTGGCACAGCCTGGTCCTGATGGGCGCCGGGATCGCCACCGCGGTGCCGCTGATGCTGTTCGCCACAGCCGTGGGCCGGTTACCGCTGAGCACCGTCGGATTGCTGCAGTTCATCGCACCGATCATGCAGTTCGCACTGGGCGTGCTGGTGCTGGGTGAGGAGATGCCACCGGCGCGCCTGGCCGGGTTCGTGCTGGTCTGGGTGGGCTTGGTGCTGTTGGGAGTGGAGGGGCAGCAGGCCAGGAGCCGGCGACGGCGAAGCCTCACCCGGTCCTGAGGCGCGCGTTCGGCAGGGCGCTCCGGGGCGCGTCGTGCCCGCCGTCGTCGGGCGGGTCCGGCGATCAGCGCGGCCGAGGACGTCGCGGCATGCGCGAGTACAGCAGCGCCAGCACGATCAGCGCAGCGGCACCGACGAGCCAGGCCCGGGTCAGTTGTTGCGCGGGGGCCATCGGATCCGGGTAGGCGACCAGGTCCAGATCCGCCGCCGGGTCGGGCAGTGGCTGCGCGGGCCCGTGGACCGGTGAGGCCGGCCCGGGTGCGGTGCCGTCATCGATGAACTGCAGGGCTGCGACCGGCTGGATGAGGCCCCAGCCCATCCGGTCGTCGCGCTCGGCGGTGCTGGCCCGGGTTGCGGTGGCCTGCAGGCGGTGGGCCCACTGCTGCGGCGTCTCGTCGGGATACCGCGCCGCCACCAGAGCCGCGGCCCCGGAGACGTAGGCGGTCGCCCAGCTGGACGAGGGCGCCGAGTCCCCCGGGGAGAAGATGCAGTCCCCGCCGAACAGGTAGGCCGAGGGCACATGCTGGCCCGGGGCGACGACATCCACGTGCTCGCTCTCGAAGGAGGCGACCGCATGCCAGATCCCGGCCCGGTCCACCCCGGAGACCCCGAGCACGCCGTCGTAGGCGGCGGGGTAACGGGGCACGGCTTCCTGCACCTGGGCGGTCCCGCGGTTGCCGGTGCTGGCCACCACCAGCACGCCGTTGTCGGAGGCAGCCTGAACCGCTGCACGCAGATCCGGGTGGTCCTCGGTGGTACTCATCGAGACGTTGATGATCTGCGCGCCGTTCTGCGCCGCCCAGGCGATCCCGTCCGCGATCCGCTGCGGTGTGGGGTGCACATCCTCTTCTTCTGCGCGCTCGGAGTCGGCGTAGTAGACCCGCACCGACTGCAGCATCGCCTCCGGCGCCACCCCCAGCACCGCCGATCCGTCCACGTGGCGGGCGGCGATGATGCCGGCCACCACGGTGCCGTGCTCGAAGGCATCCCGGTCGTGGGGGTCGTCCTCGACCACGTTCACCCCGTCGACCACCACCTCGCGCAGGTGCTCGTTCTGTGCGTGCACCCCGGAGTCCACCACGGCCACCGTCACACCCGCTCCCCGGGAGTACTGATGTGCCCTGGGGATGCCGAGCGCGTCGAAGGCGGGCGGTGCCTGGGTGACGAACTGTGGATCCTCCGGATCACACTCCTGTCCGGGGGCCAGCGCCCTCGCCGGTGCGGCGCCTGGTCCGGAGACCGACACCGCGACCAGACCCACGGTCAGGGCGCCGGCCAGCGCCGCCGCGAGGATGCGACACCACGTCACCGGTGCACCACCGCGCTGGGTCACTCCTCCTCCGCGGGCTCAGGGACGTGTTCGTCCATGCCCTGCACCGCCTCGGCCGGAAGCCCGGAGCGGGCCGCCTCGACCGTGAGCGTCGGGCCCGGCCGGAACAACCCGGCCCAGGACCCCGGGACCGGGGGCGGCTCGAGTTCGTCGTAGCCCAGCAGCCCCAGCACCTGTTCGTGCCCGGGCGGGACCTGGTACATGGTGCCGCGTTCATCGATCACCATCCAGGCGCCGAGGTCGCCGCCCCCGTCCTGGCGCACCACGGCGCCGTGCCCGGCGGCAACGTCCACCGGCTCGGATCCCACCTCCTCCTCGGTGCCGACCACGTGCAGGTGCGTGGCCGACGGGGCGTCGTCGTTGTCCTCCGGTTCGGCGCGGTCCAATTGCACGCACGGGGTCGCTTCCGACTCCAGCGCCGCGGGTACCTCCTCGGGCCAGTCGGAGGGCACCAGGTCCGAAGCCGGGTCGACCTGCAGGCTCTGGCGCTCGGAGTAGTCCAGGGTCACCACGTCGTCGGGCCCCAGGCCGGTACCCAGGTAGTACAGCGTTACCGCCAGGGGGCTGAGCTCGACCAGCACTCCCTCGTCGGTGAGCACGTGGGGTGCGCCGGTCTCGCCCTGCGCGTTGCGCAGCAGGGTGACCGTGCCGACCCTCAGGTCCACGTCCAGTTGGGCGGCCGGCCCGGGTGGGGTGGACCCGAGGCCCTCCATGGTGAACGGGGCCAGCGGGGTGCCCTCGGTGAAGATGTTCAGCCAGCGCCCCCCGACCGCCGAGACGTTGTCCGGGTGGAACTCCAGGGCATGGCTGACCGCGTTCAGGTCGTCATCGGCGATCCGGTAGCGGTGCCCGTCGTGCACGTAGTGGGTTTGCCCGTTGACGCTCACCAGTGCCGCGTTGCCTTCTTCCGGTACAGCGCGGTCCGGATTCAGCGAGGTCCATTCCCGCTCCGGACCGACGGCACAGGAGAGCCACTGGTTGTTGATCAGGTTCTCCGGTGGTGGCAGGGCATCCGGTGCCCCCGGGATTCCCACGGTCATCGTGCCGCGCGGTACATCGCTGAGCTGTGTCTCGCTGAGGTTGACCACCCGGAAGGTCTCGGCGAAGGCGAGCAGCCGGGCACTCGTGATGTTGTGCACCGGGTATAGCTCGCCGTTGACGGCCACGTACCGCGCCCCCGTCTCGCTGACCACCACCAGGGAGTTGACCTTCCAGTCCTCATCCTGTTCCCCGGTGAACAGCCCGGCGATCAGGCTGCCGCCTACCACCAGCACACTGAGCACGATCCCGGTGATCACCCCGCGCAGCGGCTTGGCCGGTTCGAGTTCGCGCCCCCCGGGCGCCCCGGAGACGAAGGCCGTGAGGAGCCGGCGCCGGGAGAACGTCTGGGCCTGCAGGAGTTCCTTCTTCGAGGCCATCGGCTACACCAGCCCGGCGGCCACGATCGCGGCGGGGAGCAACAGCGCCAGGCAGGCCAGCTCGGCGGCGTCGGCCAGCCGACCCAGCCAGAGCCGCTGCTTGGGTGCCACCAGGGACAGGCCCACAATGGCGGCGGCCACGATGCCGACCCCGAGCGTGACACCGATACGCCAGGTCGGGTGCAGCAGCGCACCGACCACCCCGGTCAGCGCCAATCCCAGCACCGCCAGCGACATCATCGCGCCGACGTCGAAGCGGGCGTAGGACTCACGCACGCTCAGGATCATCCCGGCGTAGGCAAGCAACAGCAGGACCAGTCCGAACAGCCCGGTGCCCAGCACCATCGGGGTGGCGATCAGAGTGAGCAGTGCGACCGCGATGCGCAGGGACACCTGGATCCGGTGCCCGCGATGCCACAGCCCCGCCACCTCCTCGGCATCCAACTCCTCGGGGTCGGCCAGGATCTCCTCATCGGCGCTTGCGGTGGCCACCCGTAACGGGGTGGCCGACAGTGCCAGCCACGGGATACCGATGCCGGCCAGGCCGGCCACCGCCACGGCGATGGCCAGCACATGGCCGGGTTCGAAACCCGTGAACTCCACGATCGCCCCGACGGCCGCCACTGCGGCGCCCAGGATCGCCGGGACCAGCGTGAACTCGCGGTTGTCGCGCAGCAGCAACAGGCCCAGCACTCCGGTCACTGCGGCCCCGGCACCGGCGTACAGTGCCGGGGCTCCCCACAACGATTCGGCCGCGGTGAGGGTGAATCCGGCCACGGCTGCGTACAGGGCGGCCACCTGGACCAGCGCCACAGGTGCCGCCGGTGGCCCGCCGATGCGCCCGATCACCGCCGCCGAGACCAGCAGGATCACCGAGGTCAGGGCGGCTGCGACCGTCACCAGCGCCGATGCGCCGCCCACCCCCGCTCCGGTGAGCATGATCGCCACGGTGGTCAGCAGCGTCACCGCGGCCAGCACCGCCGTGGTGGCAGCGTCCTGGGGCGACCACGGCTTCTGTTCACTCTCGACCACGTCGGCCACGGCCTCGACGATGTCGTCGTAAACCCGTAGTTCGGCGCTGTCCACCCCCGACGCCAGGGTGAGCACGTCACCATCGACCACGCCCTGGGCCTGCAGGCTACGGTCGTCGTCCAACTCGTGGCCGTCGGCGCGGGTCAGCCGGTATCCGGCGTAGGCGGTGCCGGCCTCGAGCATGTTCAGGTGCCGGGCCAGGCCCGGGGTGATCTCCACGACCGGGACGCCGGCGGGTGCGGCGATGTCCATCCGGCGGTCGCCCGCCACGACGGACACCCGCACACGTTGGCCCACAGCGCGCTCGGTGCTGGTGGTCTCACTCATCTCATCCCCGCCCGAATCCTCGGCTCAGCACAGTCCGAGTTACTACTACCCCATCCATGAACTACCTTGCCACGCTCCCGCATCGCACCGGCCCGTTCCGCTTCGCCCGGGCGCCCAGCACCGGTCCGCACCCCGGCGATACTTACGGCCCCGCGATCTCGATCGTCGCCGCCCCGGACGTTTCCAGCCCCTCGGCGACCATGACCACGTACTCCCCCGCCGGGAGCTCATGTTGCAACTGCGCCACGCCATCGACGTGCACGTCGTACAGGTCCGGCAGGTCCTGGTCCGGCTCCGATCCCTCCCATGCCTGCACCACCAGCAGCACCGGCTGGGAGTGCTCATCGGTGCGGGATGCGGTGAACGTGTACTCACCGCCTTCCGGGATCGTCACCGCCCCGTGCCAGCCACCCCCGAAGCCCTCGGCGAAGTCGATCTCCGTGGTCGAGCCGATCTCGACCCGGTCGGGCACCCACGATCGCAACTGCGCCCCGTCCTCGAAGTCGGTGGAGGCTCGCTCGTCGAAGCCACGGACGTGCACCCGGTACTCCCCCGCGTCCAGCGTCCGGATCACCAGCGGATCGATCTGGGAGGCATCGCTGAAGCGCGCCTCGCCCGGGTCCCGGCTGCCGACCTTGTCGGCGTACACCTGCCCGTCCGGCCCGGTCAGTGTCAGTTCGGTGCGTGAGTTCCGCGTTCCGGCCACCGATTCCAGAATTACCACGCCGCGTTCGGCGACTACCAGGGTGCCCTCCCACTCTCCCGGGCCACCCTCCACCGTCTGGACTGTCTCGCCCACCTCGACGCGCGGGAGGTCCGGCTCCGGCTCGGACGCGGCCTCGGCGTCCGGTTCCGGTTCGGTCTCCTCGGGGGCGGCACCGGCCACCGACTCCTCCGGCGTCCTCGGCTCCTCGTGCGGCTCCTCGTCACTGCACCCGGCCAGGGCCAGGCCGACGGCGAGCGCCACGAGCGCGACGGGTCCCGTGCGCAGGCCCGTTCGGCGCGTCCGAGTTGGGTTCATGTCGTCACTGTAAAGGGCGCGCCAAGCCGATGGGGACACCATGGGCACGTCGCTCGGTGGCCCCGATGGGGACCTCTGCCCATGTACGCACCGGGGGTGAGTTCGTACAGTGGCAGGTATTCACCGCACACGGTGAGCCCACCCTGATGGTGGTAGTAAGGCGGCCCGAGGGGGCCACAACACAGGAGGTGACTGTGGGACACGAAGTCTCAGCAGCAGACGGCGCACTCCAGCGGGGTGCGAACATCGTGGCCGAGTCGAAGGCCGCACTGCATGGGGAGCTCGCCTCCCTCGAAGGACGACTCTCCGGCATCGGGGCACAGTGGCAGGGCTCCGGTTCTGCAGCGTTTGCCAATGTGATGGCGCAGTGGCGGGAGAAGTCCAACAGGATCATCAACAGCCTCGAGAACTTCGAGGAGAACCTCAAGCAGTCCCAGACCACGTACACCGCGTCCGACGACGCCGCCTCACAGGCGATGACCAATCTTCAGGGCCGGCTCGGCTGATCGGGAGGAACCCACATGTTCAAGGCTAATTTCGAAAGCATCAGCACGGCCGGAGCGGACATCGTCAACGGCGCCAACAAGATCGAGCAGCAGCTCAACGACATGGACACCCAGTTGCGTCCGTTGCAGTCGGACTGGACCGGTGCGGCATCGGACGCCTACGAGCAGGCCCGGGCCACCTGGACCCAGACCATCAACGAGATGAAGCAGTTGCTCGCCGAGATCGGCGCCGCTGTCACCCAGAGCGGTCAGGACTACCAGACCACCGACAGCCAGAACGCGAACCGGTTCGCCTGAGCCCGCGCGAACACGTGACGGTCGTGCCGAAGCCAGCGGTTTCGGCACGTGCCGCCATTTGTCCGCCTCTCGGAGGAACCCGGTCCACCCCGCACTTACCTGGGGGATACAAGCCATGAGTCACGGTGTGGAGATCACAGCACCGGTCCTCGAACGTCGGATCATCCAACTCCGTGAGATCGTCGCCGATATCGACGAGATGCTGGACGGCTCGTGGTTCCTACCGGTCCGCCAGCACAGCGGCCGCTGGACGACCAACACGGCTGCCCAGCAGTTCGTGCAGACCTACCGGACCAGACTCACCGACGCCGAGGACGCCCTGCGGAGTCTACGCAGCCGCGTCCAGGACATGTCCGATGAACTGCGGGCGACCGCGGAGTCGTTCAACCTGCTCGAGGGCACCATCGAGAGTGAGTTGAACAACCTTGACGAGTTGCTCGGGGACGTCCCCGAGCGACGCGTGCCCGCCGGGGGCGGCCACCAGCACACGGCGGTATGACGGGAGGCCTGGAATGACCGACAACGTCGAGTGCCTGAAGATGTACCACGAGCGCACCGAGTCCACCCTCGACCTGATCCAGAAGGACGCCGACGAGGTGCGCACCTGGTCGGAGAACCTGCAGGAGATCGCCCAGCGGATCGGCCGGATCGGATCGGAGACCGGGATCGCGGGCCGCTCCGGGGCTGCGGCCTGGACGGCGATGAACACCTTGATCGGGGAACTCAACGGGGCCTCCGAGCAGATCGGTGCGATTCCGGTCGGCGCCGAACTCGCCCTCGGGGTCCTGCGCGACGGTGGTGTGCATTACGAGGCCCTGCCGCCCCGTGGCCTGGACGCCAACCAGCAGGACTCCGTCCGTATGCACCAGCAGTACGGCGAGCAGAACATCTACGTCGCCGAGCTCGGCAGGTCCGTGCCGCTCGGCGAAGCCACCTCCTTCTGGTGGGACCAGAAGGACGGGCTCCGCGAGCAGCAGGCGCGCGAGTCGATGACCGAACTGGACCGGCGGATGGCCGAGGCTGAGGCCGCACTGGTCCCGGTCGCCGACGTGCCCGCCTCCGGCGGTGGTCCCGGCGGCCCGGGCGGGCCCGGAGTGCCCGGCCTCCCGGACGGTTCCGGTGGGCCCGGCGCCGGTGGGCCCGGAGACCAGGGGGAGCCCGGCACGCCCCCGCCGAGCAGCACCGCGCCCGGTGAGGGTGGTGGTCCGGGGCCCGGCATCAACTCCCCGCCCGGTGGGACCTCCACGCCCCCCGGCGGAAGCCACCCCTACCCGCCCCCGGGGACGGGCCCGCAGCCCGGCACCCCGCCTCCCGGTGGGGTCAGTCCCGTGCCGCCCGGGGAGCTCGACCCGCCGGGTATCGGTCACCCGCCCGGGTACGGCCCAGGCGTCGAGCCGCCGGAGTACGGCACCGGCGGCCCTGGCCCCACCCCACCGGATACCTCGATCGATGGTCCCGGCGGTGGCATCGTGGGACCGGGCGGCCCCGGCGCCGGGATTGGTGGCACCGGTGGTCCCGGTGCGGGAGGGGTCGGGGGCCCCGGTGCAGGGGCGTTCGGAGGTCCCGGCGCGATCGGTGCCGGCCTGGGCGTAGCGGGCGGCGCTGCCCGTGGTGCGCTCTCGGCGGCTGGCGGTGGCCCGAGAGCGGCCGGAACGCTCGGTGGTCCGGGTGCCGGTACTGCGGGGGGCGGCGGGCGGCCGATGGTCGGCGGCATGGTTCCCGGTGCTGCCGGTAGTGGCGGGCGGGGCGCTAGCACGCCCGGTGCCGGTCGCGGCCCAGGTGCCGGAGCCGGAGGGCGCGGTGCCGGTGGTGCCGGACTGATGGGCGGCCCCGGCAGCAAGGGTGAGAAGAAGAAGCGGCGCAATACCGCCCAAGGACTGCTGGCCGACTCCCTGGAGGAGGACGCCGCCACCGTGTCGCTGGGCACCGGCGCCGACGCCGGCTCCCGCGGGAGCGTGGCACCGGCCCCCGCACCCGACGATGAGAACGACGAGTGGTGACTGACGAAGGGTGAGTGCCCACCGGCACCCGCCCCGGTGCGGGCCACCTCGCCGGTCCCTCATCCCCCCGCCTGGAGAAACCCGCAGGCCGATCAGTAGTGCCGGCAGCACGATGAGGACTGTCGGCACGCGGTCAGGACCGCCAGCGCTGCACCGTGATGGAGCGTTCACCGGCCTCGATGCGACCGTCCTCGGGCACCGGTACCCGCGTGCCCGGGAACGCCCGTGTGGTGGTCCCGTCCGCGCTGACGACCACGGTGCCGTTCGCCGATCCGCGGTCCTGCACCCACAGTTCATCGCCGTCGATACCGAAGGCGGCGTGCGTGCGCGACAGCGAACGGCCGGGGTCATCCACGGCGACCAGGTGCGCGACTCGTTCACCGGGGCCGGCCTGCGGGCGGCGCCCGATCAGTCCGTTTCCGCTGACCGTCACCGACACGCCGTCGTCCACGGTGAGCACGAACACCGCACTGGCCCCGGAGTCGCGCACGTCCTCCAGGTCCGGCAGTTCGGTGGGGTGCAGGGTGCGCGGGTCTGCGGGGGTGGCTCCTGGCTGTGCGGGATCGAAGGTGTGCTCGGGCAGACCGGCCTGCGTGGACGCACCGGGCGCAGACCGGCCCGGGACCGGCGGGGGGAGCGGCGCAACCGGGCGGGCCTGTTCTGTTCCGGCGGTACCGGAACCGGCACCGCCGTACTGGTGCCCCGGCGTGCCCGGGAGATCGCCGCTCCAGGGGTGCGCGGGGGCGACCGCACCGGTCGGTGGCCCGGGCAGCCCCTGACCCTGCGGGAGGTCAGCGACCGGGCCCGCCGGTCCCGGCGCGCTGTGCTGCCCGTCGGGCGCCGCGTCCGGTCCGGGAGGTGGCGGTCCTCCCGCTGCTGGCGCCTGACCAGCCGGGGGCGCAGCCGGCGCCTGCGGGACGGGTCCGCCGGGAGGGGGACCGTATGAGTGCGGGCCCGCACCACCGGATCCTTGTCCGTAACCGGCAGCGTGGGGCAGCTGACCAGAGGGCGCCGCCGCAGGGTGAGGGTGTCCAGCGCCCTGACCTCCGGCATAGCCGGATGCGCCGGTGCCGTACGGGCCGGGCGGGGCGGCCGGGACGGCGGGTGCGTATCGGGGCGCCGGTGCCTTCCGGTGGGCATCGGGACGCACGTTCACCACCCGGGTGCCCGCCACGCGGTCGTGCCAGGCCTGGCCCCTTCCCGTGCGGTCCAGCACCGTGGTGGCGATCAGGAGGAACTGACCCACCAGGACCACCGCGTGGGAGGCTCCGAGCAGCAGTGAGCGCACCATGCCGCGGCGTAGGCCGGGGGCGTAGTCCGACCGGGCCTGTGCGGCACGGACACCGAGTAGGTGCTTGCCCAGGGTGCGGCCGGATCGCGCTTCCCAGACCGCCAGCCCCAGGGCCGCCTCCAGCAGCAGCACCGCCCCGAGCAGCACACTTCCGGTGGGCAGGTAGGCCGCCGCGGTCACCGCGCCGACCGCGGCCAGGTCGATGCCGTGGGCCAGAATGCGCCGGCCCGGACCGCATGCCGGCAAGGGGGCTGCGGCACGACCCCTGTTCACCTGCGGCGCGGACGCCACCTGCACGCTCATTCGCACTAACCCCTGTCCTGCTCGCTGGTGTGGAGTCTAATGCCGCTACCGGGCAGTCAACGTCTGCAATCCCTCCACCGCACCGGCCGCCAGCAACGCCGCCGGGAGCACCAGCCCCACCGTGATCGCCTCGAGGATGTCGCCCATCCTGGAAAAGCGCACGGAGCGGTACCCGCGGGCCAGCGGAACCGCCAGGAACGCGAACCCCACCGCAGCCACGATCAACACGAGTCCCCAGGCCAGCGCGTCGGGGAACCTGTGCACCCCCACCGCCAACTGGACCAACACGCTGAACAGGGCCAGACGCGGGGGGAGTTTGTCCGCCGGCCGCCGGAAGGAGCGTGGCGCCAACGTCAGGAACAGCACCAGCAACGCCACCAGGGCCACCGTGCCCCAGCCGCGCAGACCGCCGGGTTCGTAACCGGCCAGCACCACCGGGATCATCGCGGCCACCAGCACACTGGCCGAGATCATCCCGGCACGCTCCCGGTGCTCGGCCTGACGGATCCGGCGGGAGACGTGGTCGATGCGCACTCGGGCCGGGGAACGCGGCAGCACTCCCCGCACCGACATCGCGGTCCGGGCCAGGAAGGGCATGTCCAGCGCCTGCTCCTCCGGGATGTCCAACGCCGCGCTCGGCATCGACCGGATCATCAGTGGGGCCGCGCCGAGGATGAGCGCAGGCACCACATAGGCAGGAAGGTCCAGCAGCAGCGCCAGGGCGAACAGGGCCGCGACCGCCGTCCATACCGCGGCCAGCACCGCGGCGATCCCGTGGGAGGGGGCCATCTCGCGCCGGCTGACGGCGTATCGCAGCACCGCCAGCACCGAGGCGCTGAGCAGCGCCAGCACCAGACCCAGGCGCAGCGCCCCGTACTGTCCGGGCTCGGCGACCAGGAACCCCGACGCGAAACCGAACACCGGGGCCAGCACCGTCTCATCCAGCAGCCCATGGTCGGCCCGGCCGCTCAGGTCACCGGTTGCGGCGCCGTCGGATCGCCCCGGTTCCCGCGCCGGGGGGCCGTCGGGCCCCGCCCCGCTGCGGGCGGCACCACCGTCCAGTGGCAGCCGGCGGACGGCGAGCAGCACCCCGGTTGCGCCGAGCAGAACCGGGGCGCCCACCCCCAACCAACGGGGGTACGGCGCAGCCCCGGCGAGCAGGTTCGCCGCGTGGGAGGCCACGATCACCGCGCACAGCGCGAGCCCGAGCCCGCACACGACCCAACCGGCCAGACCGGCCGGCAACCGCCGGAACCGGGAGGGCGTAGCGGCGGCGCGCCCGGGCCGGGCAGGCGTGGTGCGGTCGTCGGCGACCACACTGAGCACGGCGCCGTCGGAGATCTCCCCCGCGATCGGGGCCTGCAGGTCGATCTCGGTACCGGCGGTCGAGGTGACCATCGTGGCCTCGGCGTCGATCCCGGCGCTGTGCAGGATATCGGCCAGGCGGGCCTCGGGCGTCACGGCCAGATCCAACCTGCCCGACCCGGTCAGCAGCGCCACGCGCAGCAACGCCGTCGACGTACTCACCTGACCCCCCACTCAGCGCTGGACATGCCTGAAACCGGCCGTTCCCATACTAGTCTTGACCGAGGTTGTCCCGAGGGGATGGAGGTCGTGACGGTGACTGCACAAGCAGAGCGCCTCAGCCCGCCCAAGGCACCCACCGGACACCTCCAGCTCCAGCCCCCACCGGAACTGATCAAGCCCGAAGGTGCCTCGAACACGCTGATGACCGCGTTGCCGATGGTCGGGTCGATGGGCTCGATCGCGATGATCTCCTTCAGCCAGGGAACCGGCAACCGGATCTACCTGATGGGTGGGATGTTCCTGTTCATGGCGTTGTCCATGGTGGGAATGAACATCTGGCGGCAGAAGAGCCAGCACGCCCGCGAGGTCACCGACATGCGGCGGGAGTACCTGGCCTACCTGGCCGAGATGCGCGCCACGGTCCGTTCCGCCGCCCGCCGGCAGCGCCGGTTCCTGCAATGGTTCCTGCCCGAACCCGATGCGCTGGTGATGCTCGCCGAGGACCGCACCCGGGTCTGGGAACGGGACAGCGGCGACGCCGATCTGCTCCGGGTGCGCGTGGGCCGCTCCACCCAGCCCCTGGCGATGACGCTGGAGGCACCGCAGAGTTCACCGGTGTCCCAACTCGACCCGGTCGCCGCCAGCGCCGCGCACAGGTTCCTGCTCACCCACGCCGAGCAGCCGGGTCTACCGGACTCGATCGACCTGCGCGATGTCGCGCGGGTGCAGATCGCCGGGGACGAACAGAGCGCACGCGCCCAGGCCAGGGCGATGCTCATGCATCTGGCCACGTTCGTCGAGCCTGCGCAACTGCAGATCGCGGTGGTGGCCGCCGCGGCGGTGCAAGCCGACTGGGAGTGGGTCAAGTGGCTGCCGCACGCCCATTCCGGGGCCGAGCGGGACGGTGTGGGGGCGGCCCGGATGGTGGGTGAGTCCCTGGCGGAGGTGGAGTCCCTGCTGCCCGCGGGACTGCCGGATCGCCCCCGGTTCCAGCGCGGTGGTGCCACGGCCGAACCGCACGTGGTGATCGTGCTCGACGGCGGGCACGTCCCGGCCGGTAACGCCCTCATCACCGAGGAGGGGGTCAGCGGGATCACGGTGCTGGAACTGCCGGAGACCTGGGAGGAACTGACCGACTGGAACACGTTGCGGTTGCTGCTGCACCCCCGGATCGCGAGCGGCCCCGATCGTGGACGGGTGCCGTTGCAGGTGCTGCACCGGGGCCACCCCCCGGTGCGGGGCCTGGCCGATGAGATGTCCATCCCGCAGGCCGAGGCCACCGCTCGCCGACTGATGCCGATGCTGGTCTCCGGCGGCGAGGAGTCCACCTCCAAACAGTCGGTCTCGGCCGAACTGACCGATCTGCTCGGCCAACCCGACGTACGCGACTTCGACCCGAAGGTGGCCTGGAAACCACGCCTGCCCCGCGACCGGCTCCGGGTGCCGATCGGCCTGACCAGCCACGGGCAGCCGCTGGCCCTGGACATCAAGGAGTCGGCGCAGCAGGGAATGGGCCCGCACGGCTTGCTGATCGGAGCCACCGGTTCGGGCAAGTCCGAGGTGCTGCGCACCATGGTGCTGGCCCTGGCGATGACGCACTCCTCCGAGGACCTGAACTTCGTGCTGGTGGACTTCAAGGGTGGGGCCACCTTCGCCGGCATGGCGGACATGCCGCACGTCTCGGCGATCATCACCAACCTCGGCGAGGAGCTGACGCTGGTGGATCGTATGCAGGACGCCCTCAAGGGTGAGATGGTGCGCCGTCAGGAACTGCTGCGCTCGGCGGGCAACTTCGCGAATGTGGCCGACTACGAGAAGGCTCGCAAGGGTGGGCGCACCGACCTGGAGCCGCTGCCCGCCCTGCTGATCGTGGCCGACGAGTTCTCCGAGTTGTTGGCCGCCAAACCCGAGTTCACCGAACTGTTCGTGGCGATCGGCCGGCTGGGGCGTTCGCTGCAGATGCACATGCTGCTGTCCACCCAGAGGCTGGAGGAGGGCCGCCTGCGGGGCCTGGAGTCGCACCTGTCCTACCGGATCGGGCTGAAGACGTTCTCCGGGGCGGACTCCCGGGCGGTGATCGGGGTGCCCGACGCGTTCGAACTACCCGGCGGCGGCGGCCACGGGTTCCTCAAGCCCGACGCCTCCACCCTGATCCAGTTCAGGGCCGCGTACGTGTCCGCGCCGCCGAAGACCCGACGGCGGGGGGCCGGGCGGGCGCGCACCGCGGCGGCACCCCAGCAGATCCGGTTGGAGCCCTACACCGCTGCGCCGGTGTTGCTGCCCGAGACCCAGGACGAACCCGAACCGGTCGGAAGCAACGAGCCGGAGGAGAAGCGCGTCACGTTCGACATCGCGGTGCAACGGATGAAGGGGCAGGGCCCCCCGGCCCACCAGGTGTGGTTGCCGCCGCTGGTGACCCCCTCCACCTACGACCAGATGATGCCGGATCTGACCACCGACGCCGACCTCGGCCTCATCTCGCCGTCCTGGCGCAACTCCGGTGCGCTGACCTTCCCGCTGGGCATCGTGGACCGCCCACTGGAACAGCGCCGGGACACCCTGTCCATCTCCCTGTCCGGTGCCGGTGGCCACATGGCGATCGTGGGCGGACCGCGCAGTGGTAAGTCCACCGTGGCCCGCAGCGTGCTGACCGGGTTGGCGCTGACGCACAGCCCGCTGGAAGTGCAGTTCTTCGTGATGGACTTCGGGGGCGGGACGTTCACCCCGATGGCCGGCATGGCGCACGTGGCCGGAGTGGCCACCCGGTCCGAACCGGACGTGGTGCGCCGGATCCTGGCCGAGATCGTCGGGCTCGTCAACGACCGGGAGGTGTACTTCCGGGAGAACGGGATCGACTCGATGGAGACCTACCGGCAACGCCGCCGCCAGGGCCGGGCCGACGACGGCTACGGGGACATCTTCCTCATCGTGGACGGCTGGCCGACCCTGCGATCGGAGTTCGACGGGCTGGAGATGGAGATCCAGGCGGTCGCGGCCCGGGGGTTGACCTTCGGCATGCACCTGGTCGCCGCGACCGGACGCTGGATGGATTTCCGCACCCAGGTCAAGGACCTGTTCGGCACCCGGGTGGAGCTGCGACTGGGTGATCCGATGGATTCGGAGTTCGATCGCCGGGTGGCCCAGAACGTGCCGAAGAACCGGCCAGGTCGCGGGTTGGTGGTGAGCAAGCATCACGTGCTGACTCCGCTGCCCCGGATCGACGGCTCCGGGGACGCCGAGACCCTCGGTGAAGGCGTGGAACAACTCATCGCCCGGGTGAACGAGGCCTGGACCGGGCCCCGGGCGCCGAAGTTGCGGCTGCTACCGGAGGTGATCACCGCCGAGGAGGTCCTGGATCTGGCCGGTGAGACCGAGCGTGCCAAGATCCTGCTCGGCATCGACGAGGCCGCCCTGGCACCGGTCGCTTTCGACCCGCGCAGCGACTCCCACCTGTATCTGTTCGGCGACTCCGGTTCGGGCAAGTCCTCGTTCCTGCGCGGGGTGGCCAAGGAGGTTCAGCGCCTGCATACCCCGAAGGAGGCGCAGATCTTCGTGGTGGACTTCCGCCGCTCGATGCTCGCGGAGATCCCCGAGGAGTACCTGGCCGGGTACTTCACCACCGCAGAGCAGGCGACGGAGGAACTGGCTGCGGTGGCGCAGTACCTGCGGACCCGGCTGCCCGGCCCGGACGTGACCCCCGCACAGTTGCGGGCACGATCCTGGTGGAGCGGCGCGGAGGTGTACGTGCTGGTGGACGACTACGACCTGGTGGCGACCTCGAGCGGGAACCCGGTGGCCTCCCTGCAACCGCTGCTGGCCCAAGCCTCCGACGTGGGCCTGCACCTGATCCTGACCCGGCGTACCGGTGGTGCCAGCAGGGCGATGTTCGAGCCGATCATCCAGTCCCTGAAGGACCTGGCCGCCCCCGGGGTGGTGCTCTCGGGCAGCAAGGACGAGGGGGCCCTGATCGGTACCGCCAAGCCCCAGCCCGGCCCGCCCGGTCGTGGCCAGTTGGTCACCCGGGCAAAGGGCGTCCAGGTGGTCCAACTCTCCCACAACCCTTCCCAGCACTGAGCCGGGAAGTCCCAGCACTGAGCCGGGAACGGCACTGCGGCGACGGGTCAGCCCGGGTAGCCGGCTCAGGCGAGGCGGTCCACCAGCAGGGTGGCGAAGGTCTCCAGGGCCCGCCGGGCGGTGGAGTCCGCGACCGGCTCCAGGTCGGCGACCGCGTCGGCAGCCCACCGCCGGGCCAGGACGCGCACCTCCTCGGTCACCTCGTGGGTACGCAGCCGCTGCACCACCTCATCGAGGGCGTCGTCGTCGGAGAGGTCACCCTGCAGTGCGGTCAGGATCGCCCGGCCCTCGGCGTCCAGGCCTTCCCCTCTGGCCTGGAGTAGCAGGACCGGCATCGTGGCCACACCCTCGCGCAGGTCCGTGCCCGGAGTCTTCCCGGTGGTGTCGGCGTCCGCGGACAGGTCGATCACGTCGTCGGCGAGCTGGAACGCCACCCCGACCTTCTCCCCGTATGCCACGGCGGCGGCCTGCACCTGCTCGTCGGCGCCGGAGAAGTAGGTGCCGTACCGGGCCGCAGCCGCGATCAAAGATCCGGTCTTGTCCGCCAGCACGCCCAGGTAGTGCTCGATCGGGTCCTGGCCCTCCCGCGGGCCTAGGGTCTCGTGCATCTGGCCCAGTACCAGCCGTTCGAAGGCGTCGGCCTGGATCCGCACCGCAACCGGGCCGAGTTCGGAGACCAGCCGGGAGGCGCGGGCGAACAGCAGGTCCCCGGTCAGGATCGCCATCGTGTTGCCCCACACCTCGTGGGCACTCGGGGCACCGCGGCGCAGCGGTGCGGAGTCCATCACGTCATCGTGGTAGAGCGTGGCCAGGTGGGTGAGTTCGGTGGCCAGCGCGGCCTGCCGGACGCGGTCGTCGACGCCCTCTCCCAGTAGCGAGGTCAACAGCACCAGCGCCGGGCGCATCCGCTTCCCGCCGGCGGCGATCAGGTGCTCCGAGGCCTGCTCGATCAGTGGCTCGTTGTACTGAGCCATCTCGATCAGCCGCTCCTCGATGGCGGCCAGCTCGGCCCCGATCGTGGCGTCCACGTCGGGATCGCCGAGCGGGAGGGGTGTGGTGGTCACAGTAGGAACATAGCGGCGTCGCCCAGCACGTCCAGCACCGGTCCGGGCAGCACACCCAACAGGACCGTCCCCACCGCGGCGATCCCCACGGCCACCACCGTCATTCCCTCGCTGGGCACGACCACGGTGCTACGCCCGGTCTCCGGGCCCGGGTCGGTGAAGAACATCGCCACGATCAACCGGACGTAGAAGAACGCCGCGGCCGCGCTGGCCAGCACCGCGATCACCACCAGCGGCCACGCCCCACCGGCGACGGCGGCGTAGAACACGGTGAACTTGCCGATGAACCCACCCGTCAGCGGGATGCCGGCGAAGGACAGCAGGAACAGGCCCATGCTCGCGGCCAACCACGGATTGGTGCGCCCCAGCCCGGCCCACTGGTTCATCGAGAGGGCCTCACCGGTCACGTTGCCGTCCGCATCACGCTCGCGCACCAGGGTCACCAGGGCGAACGCGCCGACGGTGGCCAGGCCGTAGGCCAGCAGGTAGAACAACACCGCCGGTACGGCGTAGGCGTCCAGCGCGATGACGCCAAGCAGCAGGAACCCGGCGTGCGCCACGGAGGAGTAGGCGAGCATCCGCTTGACGTCGCTCTGCACCAACGCCAGCACGGTGCCCAGCACCATGGTGGCGATCGCGACCGCCCAGAGCATCGGTCCCAGGTCCCAGGCCAGCCCCGGCGCCACGACGTAGACCAGGCGCATCATGATCATGAGCGCGGCGATCTTCGTGCAGGCGGCCATGAATCCGGTAACCGGGGTGGGCGCGCCCTGGTACACGTCCGGCACCCAGTTGTGGAAGGGCACCGCGCCGATCTTGAACAGCAGCCCCACCAGCACCAGGGTGATCCCGGCCAGGAGGAATCCGTCCATACCCGCCATCGCCGGAACCGCTGCAGCGATCTCGTCCAGGCGCAACGACCCGGAGTAGCCGTACAGCAGGGCGATACCCATCAGCACGAAGGCTGTGGCGAAGGCACCGAGCAGGAAGTACTTCAGGGCCGCTTCCTGGGACAGCAGCCGACGCCGACGGGCCAGCCCGGCGAGCAGGTACAGCGGCAGGGACAGCACTTCCAGGGCGATGAACAGCGTCAGCAGCGTGCCCGAGGACGGGAAGACCAGCATCCCGGTCACCGCCAGCAACGTCAGCGGGAACACCTCGGTCTGCACCAGACCCTTGGTCCGGGTGAGTGCTTCGTACCGGCTGCCGGGGGCCGCGGATGCGGAGGCGGTGAAGGCGTCCTCACCACCGGCGCGGTCGGCCATCACCAGCACACCGACCAGTGCGCACACCAGCAGCACCGCCTGGGTGGCCAGGGCCGGGCCGTCCTCGATGACCGCGCCACCGATGAGCTCACTGGGGCCGGTGGCCTGGACGACACTCCAGCGCCAGCCCACCGCCACCAGCGCCGCACCGAGCGAACCGATCGCCAGCACCACCTGCACGACCCGGCGGACCTTGCGGGGCAGGAACCCCTCCAGCAGTACGCCGAGCACGGCGGCGCCGAACACGATCAGGACCGGGGTGATCCCGCCCCACTGCACGACCGGCGGTTCGAAGGGGTTCATCAGGCGCTCCCGAGGATCGAGGCGAACGAATCAGCGACGCCGGACAACAGGTCCAGCACCGGGGCGGGATACACGCCCAGGAACACGATGGCCAGGCCCAGGGGCACCAGCAGCCACTTCTCCCGAGCCACCAGGTCGCTCAGGCCGGCCCGCGCCGGCAGCCCGAGGGTCCGGCCCGCGGGCGGTCCGGGAATCGGGCCGGTGAACACGCGCTGGTAGGCCATCAGGATGTACAGCGCAGCCAGGACCACACCGATCACCGCTGCGGCACCCCAGGCCGGGTGTGCCTCGTAGCTGCCGATCAGCACCAGGTACTCGGGGATGAACCCGCTCAGTCCCGGCAGGGCCAAGGTGCTCAGCCCGGCGAACAGGAAGGTACCGGCCAGGACCGGGGTGACGCGCTGCATCCCGGAGTAGGTCCGCATGTCCGCGCTGTAGCCGCGCTGGATGAGGAACCCGGCGATGAGGAACATCGCGGCTGTGGACAGCCCGTGCGCGAGCATGTAGAGCATCGAACCGACCATGGCGGTCTGGGTGCCGGCGAAGATGCCCAGCACGATGAACCCGAAGTGAGACACCGAGGTGAAGGCGATCATCCGCATCAGGTCGTTCTGCCCCAGGGCCAGCAACGCGCCGTAGATGATCGAGATCACCGCCAGCACCATGATCACCGGCGCCGCCTGGGCGGCTGCACCGGGGAAAATCGGCAGCAGGATCGCGATCATCCCGAAGGTCCCGACCTTGTCGAGTACACCGACCAGCAGGGTGGAGGTCCCCGGCGTCGCCTGCGCGGCCGAGTCGGGCAGCCACGTGTGCACCGGCACCATCGGCGCCTTGACGGCGAAGGCCACGAAGAAGGACAGGAAGACCCACATGCCCATCGTCGGGTTGTCCGCGAAGACGTCGGAGAGGTTGTCCATCCGCATCCCCTCGGCGTCACCCCAGGTCTGGGCGAAGACCACGACCAACCCGGCGAGCATGATCAGCCCACCGGCCAGGGAGTAGATGAGGAACTTCACCGCCGCCGCACGGCGGTCGGGGCCACCGAAGACGCCGATCAGGAAGTACACCGGGATCAGCATCGCCTCGAAGGCGAGATAGAACAGGAACAGGTCACGCGCGGCGAACACCAGCACCATCAGCGCGAGCAGGATCAGGATCAGGCCGACGAACGTGGCCTGCCGGCTCTCCAGCGCCTCGGTGTCGACCGCATCCCCGGTCGCCTCGACGGAGTCGCCGCCGGAAGTGGTCACGGCCACCCGTTCGGGTGCGCGTACCTCGTTCCAGGCGGCCACCAGCACGATGGGCACCAGCAGGGCCGCCAGCAGCACCAGGGACAGGCCCATCCCGTTCACGCCGACGTCGTAACTGATCCCCAGCGCCGGGATCCACGAGGCGGTGGTGCTCATCTGCACCTGGTCGGCCGAGCCGACATCGAAGCCGGTGGCCATCACCACCCCACCCCCGAGCACCGCCAGGCTGACCACCAGGCCGATCGGGCGGGCGATCCGGCGCAGCGGCTTGAGCAGCCACACCGCCACACCTGCCACCGCCGGCACGGCGATCATCGCCGTCAGCCAGGGGAAGTCTTCAAGTCCGAACATGTATCTTCCTCCGGCTCAGACTCGCGTGGCGAGGACGAGGACAAGGACCACGATCACACCGATCGTCATGGTGACGGCGTAACTGCGCGCGTAACCGCTCTGCAACCGTCGCAACCACTGCCCCAGCCCGGTGGTGTCGCCGGCAAGGCGGTGCACCGCACCGTCGATGACGTCCCGGTCGGTCGCCACCAAGGTGCGGGTCAGTGCCTGGCCGGGGCGCATCGCCAGGGTCTCGTTGATCGCGTCGCCGTACAGGTCTGCCCGGGCCGCGCGGGTGAGCACCGAACCCTCCGGCGCCTCGAGCGGGACGTCCCGGGCACCGAACTGCAACCAGGCGATCGCCACACCGACCGCGACCAGCACCAGGGTGAGCGTGATCAGCAGCCATACCGGCAGCACCGGCTCCAGGTGACCCGGGTCGGAGGTCACGGGCGCCAGGAACTCCAGGAACGGCACGCCCTGGTACAGCGCCAGGCCCAGGCCCACCGACCCAGCGGCCAGGATGATCATCGGCACCGTCATCAGCGCACCGGACTCGTGCGGCTTCCGCTCGGGGCCCGGGCCGTCCTGCCCGGGCTCGTGCCAGCGACCCTTGCCGTGGAAGGTCATGAAGTACAACCGGGACATGTAGAAGGCGGTGATCCCGGCCCCGAGCAACGTCACGATGCCGAACACCCAGGGCTGCCAGCCCGATCCGGTGAACGCAGCCTCGATGATCTTGTCCTTGGACCAGAAGCCGGAGAACGGCGGGATGCCGAGAATGGCCAGCCAGCCCAGCGCGAAGGTGGCCCAGGTGATCTTCATCGAGGTGCGCAACGCACCGAAGTGACGCATGTTCACGTCGTCGTTCATGCCGTGCATGACCGACCCGGCGCCCAGGAACAGCCCGGCCTTGAAGAATCCGTGCGTGATGAGGTGGAAGATCGCGAACGCGTACCCCACCGGGCCCAGTCCGGCCGCCAGCATCATGTACCCGATCTGGGACATCGTGGAGGCCGCCAGGACCTTCTTGATGTCGTCCTTGGCGCAACCGACGATCGCTCCGAAGAGGAGCGTGACGGCACCCACGATGACCACGACGAGTTGGGCGACGGGGGCGGCCTCGAAGATCGCCCCGGCGCGCACGATCAGGTACACACCGGCGGTGACCATGGTGGCGGCGTGAATCAACGCCGACACCGGGGTGGGGCCGGCCATCGCGTCCCCGAGCCAGGCCTGCAGCGGAACCTGTGCGGACTTGCCGCAAGCGCCCAGCAGCAGCAGCAGCCCGATCGCGGTCAGCACACCCTCGTTCGCGCCCTCCACGGCGCCGAAGACCGTCTCATAGTCCACCGAGCCGAAGGTGGCGAACATCGCCATCATCGCCACCAGGAGGCCCATGTCACCCACGCGGTTCATCACGAAGGCCTTCTTCGCCGCGACCGCGTACTCGGTGCGGGCGTTCCAGAAGCCGATGAGCAGGTAGGAGGCCAGGCCCACGCCCTCCCAGCCCACGAAGAGCAGGGCGAAGGAGTCCCCGAGGACCAGCAGCAGCATCGCGGCGATGAACAGGTTCAGGTAGGCGAAGAAGCGCCGCCGATCGGGGTCGGCGGCCATGTAGCCCACCGAGTAGATGTGGATCAGGGTGCCCACGAAGGTGATCAGCAGGGCGAAGGTCACCGAGAGCGGGTCGACCAGCAACCCGGCCTGCACGGTGAAGTCCCCGGCGTTGATCCAGTCGAACAGGTGCACGCGGGTACTGCGCTCGGTCGCCGAGGCGCCCAGCATCTCCGCCAGCATCCAGATCGCCAGCACCGCCGGAACCGCTGAGGACAGCACGCCCAACCAGTGGCCCCAGCCGTCGGACCGGCGCCCCAGGAGCAGCAGCACAGTGGAGCTGACCAGCGGGATCGCCACCAGCAGCCAGGCAAGGTTCAGAATGTCCACGCCGCAGACCCCTTAGTTCTTCAGCAGGGCGGCGTCATCGATCGACGCCGACCCGCGTGTTCGGAAGATGGCCACGATGATCGCCAACCCGATGACCACCTCGGCGGCGGCTACGACCATGACGAAGAATGCCAACACCTGTCCGTGCAGGTTGCCGTGCATCCGGGCGAAGGTGACCAGGACCAGGTTTCCGGCGTTGAGCATCAACTCCACGCCCATGAACGCCACCAAGGCGTTGCGGCGAACCATCACGGCCACACCGCCGACGACGAACAGGATCCCGGCCAGGACCAGGTAATGGGTCAGGCTCATCCGTCAATCTCCCTGGTGCTGGTGGTCTCCGCCGTGGCCTCGATCTCATCCATCTCGGAGATGTCGACCTGTGCGCTCTGGCCGCGGATGCGCAGCACCGTGGTCACCGAGTCCTCGATCGGCTCACCGCTGGCATCCAGTGCCGGCATGTCCGCAGAGTTGTGGCGTGCGTAGACACCCGGCGACGGCCGCGGTGCGACCGTACCAGTGCCCGCGGCGAAGGCGGCCAGGCGACGCTCGGCGAGCTCGGCCTGTCCGACCTTGGGCTCCACGCGCTGCCGGTGGGTGTAGATGATCGCCCCGACCGCGGCGGTGATGAGCAGCGCCGCGGTGAGCTCGAAGACGTAGACGTACTGTCCGAAGATCAACTTGGCCACGCCCACCGCGTTCGTCTCGGCGTTGGCCTCGGCCAACCCGGCGCCGGCGGGAATCGCGACCCGGGCGCCGATCGCCACCAGCAGCAGGAGCAGGCCCAGCGCGACCGCCCCGGCCATCCAGCGCTGACCGACCAGCGGTTCCTTGCGCGATTCCGAGGCGTCCACACCCACGAGCATGATCACGAACAGGAACAGCATCATGATGGCGCCGGTGTAGACCACGATCTGGGCCACGCCCAGGAAGAACGCCTCGTTCATGATGTAGAAGATGGCCAGGCTGACCAGCACCCCGGCCATCGCCACCGCGATCCGCACGGGGCGGCGGCTGAACACCAGGCTCAGGGCAGCCAGCACCGAGAACGGACCCAGCACCCAGAACAGCACAGCCTCACCGGTGGAGATCTCCAGCCCGGTCTGTGCGATCAGGTTCATCGCCCGGATCCCTTCTTCGAGCGGCTGGCGGCGGGGTCCTCGTCCCGTTCGCCGGTCCCCGCGCCGGCGGCTTTGGCGGCGCCCTCCAGCGACGGGTCGTCGGGCCGGTGCTCCCGGACCCAGTCCACCTGTTCGGTGGTGGGTCCGGTGATCTTCTCCTGGTAGTAGTCGACGTCGGTGGTGCCGGGTGCCATCGGGTGCGGCGCGGAGAGCATCCCGTCGGCCACCGGTGCGAGCAGGTCCTGACGTTCGTAGATCATGTCCGCCCGGTTGGTGCTGGCCAGTTCGAACTCGTTCGTCATGGTCAGCGCCCGGGTGGGGCAGGCCTCGATGCAGTAGCCGCAGAAGATGCAGCGCAGGTAGTTGATCTGGTAGACCCGCCCGTACCGTTCCCCGGGCGAGTACTGGGCGCCGGGTGCGTTGTTGGCGGCCTCGACGTAGATCGCGTCCGCCGGGCAGGCCCAGGCACACAGTTCGCACCCGATGCACTTCTCCAGTCCGTCGGCGTACCGGTTCAACTGGTGGCGGCCGTGGTACCGCGGGAAGGTGCCGACCTTCTCGAACGGGTACTGCTCGGTAGCGGTGGGACGGAAGATGGTCGACAGGCTGACCCCGAAGCCGGCCACGGGGGCGAACAGCTCCTGGAGGGCGTTCTTGTCCAGGTCGGCGTCGACGTCGAACTGCTGCGCCGCCGGTTTGCCGCCCGCGCGGTCCACGTCCTGACCGCGTCCGGCCGCTTCATCCCGTGCAACTTCCTTGTCCTTGCCCTGCTCAGCCATCGTTGCTCTCCTTGCTGTCGGGGGCTTGGTCGTCCGGGTCCGTGCCGGCGGTGGAGGCTTGCGCGCCACCGTCGGTCTCACCGGCCGGCGTGGCGACCTTGATCTTGCGTGGCGACGGCGGGAGTTTCTGCCCGGGCAGCGGCGGCACCGGGAAGCCCCCGGCGAACGCGTCGAAGTACTCCCCCTCCGTCTCGCCCTCAGCGGTGGTGGCTACCTGCTTGCGCCGCGCGGCGTCGGTGAGTTCGGGACCGGAGGAGTCCTCCTCGTCCTTCTTCTTCTCCGGCAGCAGCGCCAGGACCAGCGCGATCGCCAGCAGCACGCCGGCTCCGGCGAACAACCAGGTGCGCAGGTCGTAGGTGCCCACCACGGTGAACTGCTGGACGGCCTGCCACACGGCGACCACGATCACCCAGACGAGGGAGACCGGGATCAGCACCTTCCAGCCGAAGTGCATGAACTGGTCGTACCGGAAGCGCAGCAGTGTCCCGCGCAGCCACACGAACACGAACATCGCCATCCACAGTTTGATGACGAAGGTCAGGACCGGCCACCAGCCCTCGTTGAACATGCCGTCGTTGATCTGGGAGAGCGGCCAGGGCGCCCGCCAGCCCCCGAAGAAGACGGTGACCATGATTGCCGAGACGTTCAGCATGTTGATGTACTCGGCCAGGTAGAACCAGGCGAACTTCATCGAGGAGTACTCGGTCTGGTAACCGGCGACCAGTTCCCCCTCGGCCTCGGGCAGGTCGAACGGTAGCCGGTTGACCTCGCCGACCATCGAGATGAAGTACACGACGAAGGCGGGCAGCAGGGCGAAGGCCCACCAGGTGGTCTCCTGCGCGGCCACGATCTGGGAGGTGGCCATCGAACCGGACACGATCAGCACGCTGACCAGGGCCAGCGACATGCTCAGTTCGTACGAGATCACCTGGGCGGTGGAGCGCACCGAGCCCAGCAGCGGGTAGGTCGACCCGGACGACCAGCCGCCCAGCACGATGCCGTACACACCCAGGGCCGTCACGCCCAAGAAGTACAGCACCGCGACCGGCAGGTCGGTCAACTGGAGCGGGGTGACGATGTCGGTGAACGGGATCCGCGCCTCGGGCCCGAAGGGGATCACGGCGAAGACCAGGAACGCGGTGACCACCGAGATCAGCGGCGCGATGAAGTAGATCACCTTGTCTGCGCCCTTGACGGTGATGTCCTCCTTCAGCACCAGCTTCAGCGCGTCCGGGATGGACTGCACCAGGCCCCAGGGCCCGCGCACGTTCGGGCCCAGGCGCTGCTGCATACGGGCGATGACGCGGCGCTCGAACCACAGCGCGAAGAGCACCGAGAGCAGCAGGAACAGCAGGATCGCCACGGCCTTGCCGATCATCAGCCCGATCGAGTCGTTGCTGAAGTCCGACGCCGGGGCCGCCGGCGCGGACTGGGCGAGGAGTTGGACGGGGCTCATGACCTGACCTCCGCAGTAACGGCACTGACGGTGACCGACTGACCGGCGGTCACGCCGAGCATCCGGTGTACCGAGGAACCCGGGGAATGCTGCGGCAACCACAGCACCTGGTCCGGCATCGGTGTGATGACCAGTGGCAGCGTGATCGACCCCTTCGGGCCGGCTACCGTCACCTTGCCCGCTCCGGCCACACCTGCGGCCTCGGCGGTCCGGGCCGACATCCGCACCACCGGCCGGTGGGCCGTTCCGGCCAGGTGCGGCTCGCCGTCCTGACCGCGAGCGGCGTCGAGCATCAACCGCCAGGTGGCCAGGACAACCTCGTTACCGGCGCCCGGCACCCGCGTGGTGTCGGCCGCGGTGTCCGGAGCCGGGATCCGGGCTCCGGACCAGCCTCCGAGTTCGGCGAGTTCATGGTGGATCTCGGTCACCGATCCGGTGCCGAGTTCGACACCGTAGTGGCGGGCCAGCAGGTCCAGCGCCCGGGCATCAGAGATGTCGTGAGAGGTGAAGACCTCCTCGAACGGACGCGGGCGGCCTTCCCAGGTCAGGAAGGTGCCGGACTTGCGCGTCGGCGGCGCCACCGGCAGCACCACATCGGCGTGGGGGGTCACCAGGGAGTGCCGGACCTCGAGCTGGACGACGAAACCGGCGTCCCGGATGGCTCGCTCCGACCCGGCAGGATCGGGCAGGTCGGACAGGTCCACGCCCCCGACCAGCAGGCCGCCCAGTTCGCCGGAACCGGCGGCGGCAAGGATCTGGGTGTGGTCACGTCCGAGGGTCTGGGGCAGGGAGTCCGACCCCCACAGCGCGGCCAGGTCGACCCGGGCCTCGGCGTCGGTCACCGGACGCCCCCCCGGCAGCAGTGTGGGCAGGAGGCCCGCCTCGACAGCCGCACGGTCACCTGCACGCCGTGGCACCCAGGCCAGCCGGGCCTGACGCGCCCGGGAGTAACGCAGCAGCGCACTCAGTGCACCGGGGCTCGCGGCGAGTCGTTCACCCGCCAGGACCACCACGCCCGGCTCGGCCAGGGCCTCGGCGAGATCGGCGGGGATCTCCGAACCGGCCTCATCGAGGCCGACGGTACCGGCCAGGGCGTCGAGCACCTGAGCCTCCCCACCGGGAGTGGTGGAGATCAGGTCGGCGCGCATCTTCGTGGTACCGCGGGAGGCCAGCGGCGCGATAGTGGTCACGTGGACCCTCCCGGCCAGCATTCCCTTGCGCAGGCGCAGGAAGATGGTGCCGGCCTCGTCCTCCGGCTCCAGACCCACCAGCAGCACCCTGGGTACGCGCTCCAGGTCGGAGAAGGTCACGTCCATCTCCGAGCCCGCCACGTGGTGGCCGAGGAACTGTACCTCTTCGTCGCTGTGCACGCGGGCGCGGAAGTCCACATCGTTGGTGCCCAGCACCACCCGGGCGAACTTGGACCAGGCGTAGCCGTCCTCGAGGGTCAGCCGACCGCCGGGCAGTACGCCCACGCCCCCGGCGCTGCGGGCACGCTGCAGCCCTTCGGCGGCTACCGCCAGCGCCTCGGACCAACTGGTGGCGACCAGTTCCCCGGTCTCCTCATCGCGCACCATCGGTGCCTCGAGCACGTCCGGGGCGTTCTGCCAGGTGAAGGCGAAGCGGTCCTTGTCGGTGATCCACTCCTCGTTCACCACCGGGTCATCACCGGCGAGACGGCGTAGCACCACGCCACGCCGATGGTCGACCCGGATCGCCGAACCACACGCGTCGTGCTCACCGATCGAAGGGCTCGAGACCAGGTCGAATGGGCGCGAACGGAACCGGTAGGTGGCTGAGGTCAGCGCACCCACCGGGCAGATCTGGATGGTGTTGCCGGAGAAGTAGGAGGAGAAGGGTCGGCCGGAGACATCGGTCGCCGCAGCGCCCACCGACCGCACCGCTCCACCGCGAACGCCCGCGGCCCCGCCGGGTCCGGCCAGATCGGTGCCGTCGGCGTAGTCCGGTGCCTCATCCTCACCGCGCGGGATGAACCCGAGCACGGCCTCGTCGAAGGTGCCGATCTGCTGTCCGTGCAGCGAGTGCACTTCCATCCCGGGTGCACCGCCGCCGCGGCCCTGCAGTTCGATGAAGGGGTCGCCGGCGATCTCGTCCTGGAACCGGGTGCACCGCTGGCACAGGATGCACCGGTCCCGGTCCAACAGGATCTCGGTGGAGATCTTGATCGGCTTGGGGAATGTGCGCTTGATGTCCAGGAACCGCGACTCCGGCGCTCCGTTGCTCATCGCCTGGTTCTGCAGCGGGCACTCACCGCCCTTGTCACAGACCGGGCAGTCCAGCGGGTGGTTGACCAGCAGGAACTCGATCTGGGCGTGCTGGGCCTTGTCCGCCACCGGGGAGGAGTGCTGGGTGGAGACCACCATGCCGGGCGTGGCCTCCAGGGTGCAGGAGGTCTGCGGCTTGGGCATCGGCCGCAGGTTGCCCTCCCGGTCCGGCGCCGAGACCTCCACCAGGCACTGGCGGCAGGCGCCGGCAGGCTTGAGCAGCGGGTGGTCGCAGAACCGGGGGATCTGGATCCCCACCTGCTCAGCGGCGCGGATCACCAGGGTGCCCTTGGGCACACCGACCTCGACACCGTCGATGGTGAAGGTGACCTCCGGCTCCGGAGCAACGTCGCCGGAGGCGGAACTGGACGTGGTTGCCGTCATCGGGTGACTCCTGAGAACACAGCGTTGGCTTCGTAGGGGAACAACTCCCAGGCGGGGGTGTGCACCCCCTGCTCGAACTCCTCGCGGAAGTACTTGATCCCGCTCTTGATCGGTTGCGCGGCACCGTCACCCAGGGCGCAGAAGGACCGGCCGTCGATCTCGTGGGCCACATCGAGCAGGGTGTCCACGTCGGCCTCGGTGCCCTGACCGGCCTCGAGACGGTGCAGGATGGCCTTCATCCAGAAGGTGCCCTCGCGGCACGGGGTGCACTTGCCGCACGACTCGTGGGCGTAGAAGTCGGTCCAGCGCGACACCGCCCGGACCACCGAGGTGGTCTCGTCGAAGATCATCAACGCCCGGGTACCCAGCATCGACCCGGCCCCACCGACCTCCTCGAAGTCCAGTGGGATGTCGAGGTGCTCATCGGTGAGGATCGGCGTGGAGGATCCCCCGGGGGTCCAGAACTTCAACCTGTGCCCGTCCCGGATACCGCCGGCCATCTCCAGCAGTTCCCGCAGCGTGATACCCAGCGGCGCCTCGTACTGGCCGGGTCTCGTGACGTGACCGGACAGGGAGAACAGGCCGTGCCCCTTGGAGCGCTCGGTTCCCATCGAGGCGAACCAGTCGCCACCGTTACGCACGATCCCGGGCACCGAGGCGATCGACTCCACGTTGTTGACCACCGTGGGACGCGCGTACAGACCGGCCACGGCGGGGAACGGGGGCTTCAGCCGGGGCTGACCGCGACGGCCTTCCAGGGAGTCCAGCAGCGCGGTCTCCTCACCACAGATGTAGGCGCCGGCACCGGCGTGCACGGTGACCTCCAAGTCGAAGCCCGTGCCCAGGATGTTCGTGCCGAGCAGCCCGGCCGCGCGAGCCTCGGCCACGGCAGCCATCAGGCGGCGGTACACGTGGACCACCTCACCACGGACGTAGATGAAGGCGTGATGGCACCCGATGGCGAAGGAGGTGATCGCCACTCCCTCGATCAGGGAGTGCGGGTTGGCCATCATCAACGGGATGTCCTTGCAGGTGCCCGGCTCGGACTCGTCGGCGTTGACCACCAGGTAGCGAGGGCCGCCATCGGGCTCGGGCAGGAAGCCCCACTTCATACCGGTGGGGAATCCGGCACCACCGCGACCACGCAGGCCGGAGTCCTTGACCATGCTGATCAGGTCGGCCGGATCGGTCTTCAACGCGGTGCGCCAGGCCTCGTAGCCATGAGCGTTCTCGTTGTAGGAGTTCATCGTCCAGGGGCGTTCGGCGTCCCAGATGTCGGAGAGGACGGGGGCGAGAGTGGTCATTGTTCTGTTCCCTCCTGAGCCTGGTCACGTTCCGGGCTCCGCCCGTCGGCCGCCGGTTCCACCGCGCCGTCGTCCAGGTCCGCACCGGCACCGCGGGGTTCCGGGTCGCCAGGACCGCTGGCGCTGACGTCGCCTGCGGACACCGGGGGGCGATCCGCACTGGAGCCGGCCTCGCCCACGTCGGGCTCGCCGTCGTCGGTCTCCGGCCGCCTCGTCCCTCCGCTGGCGCTGTAACCGGGGGCGTGCCAACCCTCGCTACGGGCGAGTTCCAGGCCGACCATCGTGGCCGGGCCGCCCGCAGTGCCCTCGTTGGCGCGACCGTCGTCGAAACCGGCCAGCACCCGGGAGGTCTCCTTGAAGGTGGCCACCCGGTCGGAGCCGCGGGTGGGGCGTACGTCCTCACCGGCCAGGATCGCGTCGACGACCTCCACCGCCGAGGCTGGTGTCTGGTTGTCGAAGAACTCCCAGTTGATCATCATCACCGGGGCGAAGTCGCACGCGGCATTGCACTCCAGGCGCTCCAGCGTGATCTTGCCGTCCTCGGTGGTCTCGTCGTGACCGATGTCCAGGTGCTCCGAGAGCCGGTCGAAGATGATGTCCCCACCCATCACCGCGCACAGCGTGTTGGTGCACACCCCGACGGTGTAGTCGCCGTTGGGACGGCGCTTGTACTGGGAGTAGAACGTGGCCACGGCCGAGACCGACGACTGGGCCAGGCCCAGCACCTCGGCGCAGAAGTGGATGCCGGCCGGGCTGATGTAGCCGTCCTCGGACTGCACCAGGTGCAGCAGCGGGAGCAGCGCGGAGCGGGCCTGCGGATAGCGCGAGACGATCTCGCGTGCGTCGGCGTCCAGCCGCGCCCGCACGTCCGCGGGGTACTCACCCTTGTGCGGAGTCATCAACGGTCCACCCCTCCCATCACGGGGTCGATGGAGGCCACCGCGATGACGACGTCGGCGATGCTGCCGCCTTCGCACATCATGCCCAGCGCCTGCAGGTTGTTGAACGAGGGATCACGGAAGTGCGCCCGGTAGGGCCGGGTGCCGCCGTCGGAGACCAGATGCACGCCCAGGGTGCCCTTGGGGTGCTCGATCTGGCTGTACACCTGACCGGCTGGGACCCGGAAGCCCTCGGTGACCAGTTTGAAGTGGTGGATCAGGGCCTCCATCGAGGTGCCCATGATGTGGCGAATGTGATCCATGGAGTTGCCCTGCCCGTCACTGCCGACGGAGAGCTGGGCGGGCCAGGCGATCTTCTTGTCCGCCACCATCACCGGGTGCTTGCCCTGGCGGTCCTGGGCCTCCAGACGGTCCAGGACCTGCTGGACGATCTTCAGCGACTCGCGCATCTCGGCGAACCGCAGCACCGTGCGGGAGTAGGCGTCGGCGTCGGTGGAGGTGGGGACCTCGAAGTCGTAGGTCTCGTATCCGCAGTAGGGCTGGGCCCGGCGCAGGTCGAAGGGCACACCGGCCGAGCGCAGCAGCGGCCCGGTGGTGCCCAGCGCGACGGCGCCGGCCAGCGGCAGCACACCCACGCCCTGGGAACGGCCGATGAAGATCGGGTTCTTCAGGACCAGTTTCTCCTGCTCGGCGATCGAGCGGTGGATCTCGGGGATCTTCTCCCGCACCAGGGCGGGCAGTCCGCCGGGCAGGTCCTGGACCACGCCGCCGGGACGCACGTAGGCGTGGTTCATCCGCAGGCCGGTGATCGCCTCGAAGATCCGCAGGATCTCCTCCCGGCCCCGGAAGCCGACGGTCATCATCGTGGTGGCGCCCAGTTCGTTACCGCCGGTGCCGATCGCGATCAGGTGGGAAGCCACCCGGTTCAGTTCCATCAGCAGGACCCGGATCAGGCTCGCCCGCTCCGGGACCTGGTCGGTGATACCCAGGAGCTTCTCCACCGCCAGGCAGTAGCCCACCTCCTGGAAGAACGGGGCCACGTAGTCCATCCGGGTGCAGAAGGTCACGCCCTGGGTCCAGGTGCGGAACTCCATGTTCTTCTCGATCCCGGTGTGCAGGAATCCGATCCCACCGCGGATCTCGGTGACCGTCTCCCCCTCGATCTCCAGGACGAGCCGCAGCACGCCGTGTGTGGAGGGGTGCTGCGGGCCCATGTTGACCACGATCCGCTCGTCCCCGGCGCGCTGGGCCGCATCGACGATCTCGTCCCAGTCGCCACCGGAGGCGGAGTACTCGCGGGCGTCCTCGGCGAAGTCGGAGGCCGCTCCCGTTGCTGTCGCAGACATCAGTTGTACGCCCTCCGCTCGTCCGGGGCCGGGATTGTCGCGCCCTTGTACTCGACTTCGATCCCGCCCAGCGGGTAGTCCTTGCGCTGCGGGTGCCCGGGCCAGTCGTCGGGCATCTGGATCCGGGACAGGCCCGGGTGTCCGTCGAAGATGATGCCGAGCAGGTCCCATGCCTCCCGCTCGTGCCAATCGTTGGCCGGGTAGATCGCCGTCAGCGAGGGGATGTGCGGGTCCGCGTCGGCCACCGCCACCTCCAGGCGCATGGTGCGGTTGTGGGTGATGGAGTACAACGGGTAGACCGCGTGCAGTTCCCGCCCGGTGTCCTCCGGGTAGTGCACGCCGGAGACGCCGTGGCAGATCTCGAACCTCAGGTCCTGGTCATCGCGCAGGCTCCTGGCGACCAGATGCAGGTACTCGCGGCGGGTGTACAGGGTCAGCTCGGCGCGGAAGACGACGACCTTCTCGATCGCGTCGTCGAAGTCCACTCCGGCCTCGGCCAGGACCTCGGTGAGGATGTCCACGATCTCATCGAAATAGGACCCGTAGGGCCGTTCGGTCGGTCCCGGCATGAACACCGGGCGCACCAGCCGCCCGAAACCGGAGGTGTCCCCCGAGCCGGTGACACCGAACAGTCCCTCGCGGACCTTGATCACATCGAGCGGGGTCCGGCCCTCCGGCTGGACCACCTGCTGGGCACCGGCCTCCTGGGCCTCGTGCGCCACGTGCCGGGTGGCCTCGGTGCCGGCGCCGGTGGTGCCGCTGTCCGGGGTGCCGGCCTCGGTGCTGTCGCTGTCCGGCTTGCCGGCCTCGGTGCTGTCGCTCACGCCAACAACCCCTTCATCTCCTCGGTGGGCACCGCGTTCAGCGCCGCCTCCTCCACCTTGCGGACGGTCTCGGCGCGGTGCGCGCCCAGCGGGGCCCCCTTGATCACCTGGTTGTGCAGTTCCAGGATCGAGTTGATCAACATCTCCGGGCGCGGGGGGCAGCCGGGCAGGTAGATGTCCACCGGCAGGATGTGGTCCACGCCCTGGACGATCGCGTAGTTGTTGAACATCCCGCCCGAGGAGGCGCACACGCCCATGGAGATCACCCACTTGGGGTCCGACATCTGGTCGTAGACCGTACGCAGCACCGGCGCCATCTTCTGGCTGACCCGGCCGGAGACGATCATCAGGTCCGCCTGGCGCGGGGAGGCGCGGAACACCTCCATGCCCCACCGGGCGATGTCGAAGCGTGGCGTACCGGCGGCCATCATCTCGATCGCGCAACAGGCCAGTCCCATCGTGACCGGCCACATCGACGAGGAGCGCACCCACCCGACGAGGTCTTCCACCTTGCCCAGGCCGTAGCCGGCGGGAAGTTTCTCTTCAAGTCCCATGTGTATCGCCTCTCAGTCCCAATCCAGTCCGCCGCGGCGCCACTCGTAGATGAAGGGCACCGTGATGAGGAACACGAACGTGATCATCGCGATCAGTCCGAACACCGCGAGTTCACTGAACGCCACGGCCCACGGGTACAGGAACACCACCTCGATGTCGAAGATGATGAAGGTCATCGCCACCAGGTAGTACTTCACCGGGAACCGGCCCGTCCCGCGCGCGTTCTCGGTCGGCTGGATGCCGCACTCGTAGGCGTCGACCTTGATCTTGTTGTAACGCTGCGGCCCGATGACCCGGCTGGCGAGCAGACCACCCAAACCCAGCAGCACTGCCAGGCCCGCCATGATCAGGATCGGGATAAAGGGGCTGTACATAGTCGACCTTCTCTCACGCAGCCCGGACGATACGGGTCAGAGCGGTGATGACACGATCCATGGCGTCCCCGCCACGGGTGTCGTAACTGTCCGATAGCAACTTCAGCACGAACTGCATCAACAATGGCCTGGGCAGACCGTACTTGGTGCAGATGCGCATGATCTCGGGACGCTCGATCAGGCTGACGAACGCCCGGCCCAGCGTGAAGTACCCGCCCAGATCCTCTCGCATGCGGCTGGCGTAACTGGCCAGGGTGCGTTCGCGGGCGAGGTCGTTGGTGCGCACGTGGGCCTGGGCGATCACGTCGGCCGCGATCCGGCCGGCCTGGAGCCCGTAGGCGATGCCCTCCCCGTTGAACGGGGAGACCATGCCGCCCGCATCACCCACGATGAGCATCCCGCGGTAGTACATCGGCGCCCGGTTGAACGCCATCGGCAGCGCCGCACCACGCACTGGCCCGATCTGGTTCTCCTTGGTGAACTCCCACTCGGCCGGCGCGTTCTTCATCCAGGTGGCCATCAGGGAGCGGTAGTCGAGTTTGGTCGCGCGTCCGGTGGAGGAGACCGATCCGAGCCCCACGTTCGCGGTGCCGTCACCAAGGGGGAAGACCCACCCGTACCCGGGCAGCAGCGGGGAGGCGTTCGGTTCCCCTTCCCACAGTTCCAGGTGCGATTCCATCCACTCGTCGTCGTGACGGGGTGTGCGGAAGTAGGTGCGCACCGCCACTCCCATGGGCCGGTCGTCACGCTTGGCCAGACCCATCTGGGTGGCCAGGCGGGAGGAGACCCCGTCCGCTGCGACGACGACGGGAGCGTGCAGGACTCGTTCGGCCCCCGCCTCCTCCGGGAGTCGCTTGCCCTTCGCGTCCACCTGGCGCACGCGCACCCCGATGATCCGGCCGGTGCGTTCGTGCAGCACCGGGCCGGTGACGTTCATGCCCTCCATCAGTTTGGCCCCGGTGGCGCGGGCGTGATGGGCCAGGGTCATATCGAGGGAGCCGCGGGCTTTGGCCATGCCGAAGTTGGGGTAGCGCTGGATCTCGGGCCAGGGCAGGTGCACCACGTGCCCGCCTCCGTGCACCCGCAAGCCCTTGTTACGCATCCAGCCGTCCTGGGCCGGGGTGGGCACGCCCATGCGCACGAGTTCGCTGACCGCACGCGGCGTCAGACCGTCCCCGCAGATCTTGTCCCGCGGGAAGGTGGCCTTCTCCAGCAGCCGTACTTCCAGGCCCGCACTGGCCAGGTAGTGCGCCGTGGCAGATCCCGCTGGTCCGGCACCGACAACGATGGCGTCCGCATCGGGGGTGTATGCCACGGTGGCCACGGCTTTCGGCTTCCTCGTTCTCAGGGTCTGGGGTTCGGGGTGGGGTTGCGATGGCTCCCGGTCGGTTCCGGGACTCTTCCTCGTCCTTGTCCAAACTAGTGCCGCGCGTTCGCGGATCGCTCCCACAGGTAGGCTACCCCGCCCGGGGCGGTCGGTAATCGCAAGCCTGCCCTGCGCCGGAATGCGGTGCAAATCCGCTAATTTCTATGACGGGCGGCTTGCTTAATTCATGGTGCTTGTCGCCATTTGGACGAGGCGGTCTCAACCGTCACCGGCAAGCGGTTATGCGCGTTCCCACTGTCCGCCGAGCCCCGCCGCAGGCCGCGCGCCCGGCCCGGCCGGGCCGGCGTCGTCGTCGGCCGGCCCCACCTGCCGCCACCCCCTGTGACAGACATCACCAGCGCCCGGGCCGCATGCTCGTTGCTATACCGGCTTGGTCGCCCGATGCAGGGCCACGATCCCACCGGACAGGTTGCGGTAGGCCACACTGCGCCACCCTGCCTGGTGCATCAGCACGGCCAGCGCGTCCTGGTCGGGCCAGTCCGCGATCGACTCCGAGAGGTACTCATACGCCTCGCTGTTGGAGCCCACCACCTGCGCCATCCGGGGGAGCACCTGATCGCGGTAGAACCCGTAGAGGCCCCGCCAGGCCACATTGGGCGGGGTGGAGAACTCGCACACCACCAGCCGCCCGCCGGGCCGGGTCACGCGGGCCATCTCCCGCATGCCGGCCACCGGGTCCACGAGGTTGCGCAGCGCGAACGAGATCGTCACCGCATCGAAACTGGCATCAACGAAGGGCAACTGGAGGGCGTCGGCCACCACGAACGCCAGATCCGGGCGGCGGGCCTTTCCTACGGCGACCATGCCGGGCGAGAAGTCGCAGGAGACCACGTCGATCCCGGCGTCGGCGTAGTCCTCGCTGGAGGTGCCGGTGCCGGCGGCCAGGTCGAGCACCCGCTGACCCGGTCCGGCGCCGACCGCCCGGAACGTGGAGCGGCGCCACAACCGGTCCATCCCCATCGACAACACGTCGTTGGTCAGGTCGTAGTTGCGTGCGACGCCGTCGAACATTCCTGCAACGTCGCGTGGGTCCTTGGCCAGGGATGCGCGTGACATGGGGACCATCCTCGCGCACTCCGGGCCGCGCGGGGAACGCCCGGAGGGCGATCTGCTCCGATGCGCTGAATCATGGCCGGGCACATTAAGGTGACCGGGATGTCCGCCTCCGTTCCGCAGCCCGCTTCCAAGGGTTCCCCATCGCTGTTGGTCCGCACCCGTGAACTCGACACCGGCGGTGAGACGCTGTCGGACGGGGATCTGATCGGGCTGTTGCCCCGCCCCCGCGCCGACGCCGCGCACCTGTGGTTGCGGCGCGGTGCGGGTCTGGTGGGCTGGGGGCAGGTTGCCCGATTCACCTCCAGTGGGCCGGACCGGTTCGCCGACGCGATGGGCGCCTGGCGCGAGTTCACCGAGCACCTGGTGGTCCGTGATGAGGTGGGCCTGCCCGGTAGCGGGCCGGTGGCGTTCGGGGCGTTCACGTTCGCGCCCGCCACCAGCGCCCCGAGCGTGCTGCTGGTTCCGGAGGTGGTGCTGGGTTCGCGGGACGGGCGCACCTGGATCACCACGGTGAGCCCGGTGGACCCGGTGGATGAGGAGCCCTCGCTGCCCCCGCTCGGCCCGGCTCCGACGCTGGCGCAGTTGCGCGAGCAGGTCAGTCCGTTGCGACCGCACCGGGGTGTCCAGATCCTGCCCGGCGCGCTGGACCCCGATGAGTGGGTGGAACAGGTCGAGCGCGTGATCGCCCGGATCCGCGGTGGGGAGGTGGCCAAGGTGGTGATGGCTCGGGAGGAGCACGTCCAGGTCGCCGAGGAGTTGGACATCCGCCCGGTGCTGACACAACTGGCGCACGCCTATCCCACTACCTGGACCTTCGCCGTCGACGGTCTGATCGGGGCGACCCCGGAGTTGCTGGTCCGCCGTGAGCGTGGCCTGGTCTCGTCCCGGGTACTGGCCGGCACGATCCCGCGCACCGGGGATGATGAGGCGGATCTGACCCATGCGGCGTCCCTGGCCCGCTCCTCCAAAGACCTGGAGGAGCACGAGTTCGCGGTGCAGTCGCTGATGGACTCCCTGCGCCCGGTGGCTGCCTCCACCAATGCCCAGGACGCGCCGTTCGTCCTGCACCTTCCGAACGTGATGCACCTGGCCACCGACGTCACTGCGGTCCTGGCCACCGAGCACGCCGACCTCAGTTCTCTCGATCTCGCCGCGCGCCTGCACCCCACAGCCGCGGTGTGCGGCACCCCGACGCCCGAAGCCGCCGAGATGATCGCCGAGCACGAGCAGATGGACCGGGGTCGCTATGCCGGCCCGGTCGGATGGATCGGCGCCGACGGCGACGGCGAGTGGGGGATCGCGCTGCGGTGTGCGCAGGTGGAGCCGTCCGGGCGGGAGTTGCGGTTGTTTGCCGGCTGCGGCATCGTCGCGGCGTCCGACCCGGTGGCGGAACTGGGCGAGGCGGAGGCGAAGCTGGCCCCGATGCGCGCAGCGCTGCGGATCTGACCCGCGCGGTTCGCCCTGCCCGCACTGATCCGTCCCGTCCGCCCCCTCACCCCCAGCCCCACGCGCCCTAACCATCCAATTGGACAATTCCGGCGGGGCTGCGACCTCTGACCTCGCTGAAGCGCACCAATTGGATGGTTTCGGCGGTGTTCAGGCGACGGCAGCCAGCCCGAAAGGCACCTGCCAGTGCGCCTGGAGCGCGAAGGGCGCGCCGCCGCACGCTTTCCACGCCTCGTGGACCCGATGGATCGTCTCCTGTTGCTGCCGGAACACATCCCGCGAAATCAGGGTCAGGATCGTCCAACCCTGACTCTGAAACCATTCCCGCCGGCGGATGTCGGACTCCCACTGGTCGAGATCGGTGCGGTGGTGCTGCCCGTCGTACTCCACGGCCAGTCGGAGGTCCGGCCAGCACAGGTCGGGACGGTAGGTGCCTGCACTGTGCCTGAGTGCCAGATTGATCATCGGCTCCGGAAAGCCGGCCCAGATCAGGAGCAACCGCACTCTGGTCTCCATCGGGGACTCCACCCCGGAACGCACCAGGGCTGCCGCACGGCGGGCCCGCCCCAGGCCCGGACCGGTTGCCGGCACCAAGACTGACGGCGCAACACGTTCGATCCTGACCATGGCATCGCCTGCGATCACCAGGTCGACGAGTTGCAGTTTCTGGGCGAGTTCGGTGAACAGTTGGGCACCCCAGGAACATGGGACACCGTCGACGACGCGTCCGCGCGCTTCCGTCCGGAGGTGGCTGTGCAAGCCCGGGCGACGGCGCCGATGCGACTCCTTGAGGACAGTCACATGGACATCGGCGTCGATCGGCACCGGGATCCGCTGCAACGCGGCTGCCGTGGTGTGCGAGGCGACCGCTCCGGATGGGTGCAACAGGAGCGCGGCGCGAGCGCGAGTCTGCAGGTCCACGTTCGCCTCTGCGCCGACATACACACCCCGGAACAGCCTCCGGTAGTGGCGCGGGTTCTTCAGACTCGCAGGCGTGACCCCTGCCGCCAGGGCCTGGCGGACCGTGAACGGACGTGTCCGGTCGAGGCTGGCCATGACACGACCCTGGCAGACCGCGGACGCGCGACCCCGGACTTATCCACAGCCGCGACCGCTCCGCTCACCAGGTGCCGGGTCGGCACCAGCCACCTGCCCCTGCCCACCTACCACGCTCGACCAATTCGCCCGAAGGGTTCAATTGGTTGGTTCGGGCGGGGCCCAACCGGCCAATCGCGCCCGAATCATCCAATTGGATGGTTCCGGCGCGGCGGGGCCGGCGCGGGAGCGGCGGGAGTGGGAGCGGCGGGGCCGGCGCGGGAGTGGGAGCGGCGGGGCCGGGAGCGGGAGCGGGAGCGGGAGCGGCGGGGCGGGCGGGGGTGAGCCGCGGGCGTCAGTCCGCGGTGGCGTCCAGGTCCACGTCGTCGTACACCGTGCCGGAGGGGATGGTGCGTGGTTCGGCATCACCGCGCAGGTGCACCCGCCCGCGCACGGTCACGTCCGGTTCGAACGTCCAGTCCCCGGTCACGGTCAGGGCCTCGGCACCGACCAGGGAGGGCGCATCAGGAATGCGCGCATCGAAGTCGGCGATCTTCTTGTAGTACTCCTCGTCGAGATTCACCAGTGGGGTCTCGGCACGGTCGGTGAGGACGAAGTCCTCGCCCAACTCGTAGGTGTCGGAGCGGAGCACGAGCAGATCGTTGGTGGTCTTGACCGGACGGAACCGGCTGCGCTCGACCTCGATGGATCGGGCGCCCTCGAACACCTGCACCGCCGCACCCATCGCCGTTTCGATCTGGTACACCCGCGGCGAGGTCTTGTCCGTGGGGTCAACTGTCTTGAGGTTGCGGATCAGCGGGAGACCGAGCACCCCCTGACGCTCGGTCAGCGTGCGCTGCAGCACCCGCAGGTCGAACCAGAGGTTGTTGGTGTGGAAGTAGGCGTGCTTGCCGATGTCCATCGCCTCGGCCAGGTCCTCCTCACGCGTCTGCGCCGTCTCGCGCAGCACCAACCGGTCGTCACTGCGCCGGCGCACCAGGTAACCACCCTTGACGTCGGCCGGCGTGCGCCGGCACACCTCGGCGGCGTACGGGGCCCCGGAAGCGGCGAACCAGCCCGCGATGCGGGCATCAGGCGCCGAGCCGAGGTTGTCGGAGTTGGAGATCGCCGCGTATCGGAACCCGGCAGCGAGCAGGCGTTCGAGTGTTCCGGAGACCTCCAGGGCGGTGTACAGGTCTCCGTGCCCGGGCGGGCACCACTCCAGAGCAGGATCGGCCGGCCAGCTCACCGGGGACAGGTCCTCCACCAGCAGTTTCGGCTCCTGGTTCTGCAGGAAGTCCAGGCCCAGATCCCCAACCTCCAGGTCCGGGTAGGCCGCGAGCGCCGCGAGGGTGTCGGCCCGGGTGCGGAAGGAGTTCATGAACAACAGCGGCAGCGGCACGTCGTAGCGCTTCCGGGCGTGGCGAACCTGTCCCACGATCACGTCCAGAAAGCTCATCTTCGGACGCACCGGCAGCAGCGACTTGGCCCGGTCCATGCCCATCGAGGTGCCGAGCCCGCCGTTCAACTTGATCATCGCCGTGTGCGCGAGCGCGTCGCGGGCCGGTTCGGCGGCGACCTCGACCGAATCAATCCGGGGCACGTCGGTCAGGGGTGCGATGTCGGCCTCGGCGATCATGCCGGTCGAACCGGAGGCCAGTTCGCCGTAGTAGTGCGTGAAGACATCGATTGCGCGATCGTGCACGCCGGCGTCGCGCATCTTCTGCTGGGCATCCTCGAGACTCATGGATCCAACGGTACTGGTCGAGGACGAAGCGGCATTCCGCGACCACCGGCCCGGTGACCTCAACCGTCGCCGGCGCCCACCACGTGGTCCCGGATCCGGGCCTGCAGGTCCAGGGCCCGCTCGCGTGCCGCGGCACCGTCGAGCCTGACCTCCACCACCGAGCGCCCGCGCACCGGCTCGGCCAGCACCGCCGCCAGCTCCCCGGCATCCTCCACGCTGCGATACGCAGCGCCGAACCCGCGGGCGAGGGCCTCGATGTCCAGTCCCTGCGGGGTGCCGAACACCCTGGGATAGATCTCGGCGAGCTCGGGACGACCGTGCTCGAGGGTGGCGAAGATCGACCCGCCGTCGTCGTTGAGCACGATCACCTGCGCGTTCACCTCCCGTTCCAGCCGGCCCCGGGCCAAGCCGCCCACATCGTGCTGGAAGCTCAGGTCACCGATCAGCGCGCGCACCGGTTCACCGGTGGCCACCGCCACGCCCGTCGCGGTGGAGATCGTGCCGTCGATCCCGCTCAGCCCCCGGTTGGCGAGCACCGGAACGCGGGTGAATCCAGCCCCCACGCCGGCGGCCAGATCAGCATCGCGCACCGACATCGAGGACCCCAGCACCACGGTGCCGGCCGTGTTGCGCGGACCGAGCAGAGCCCTCGCCACCTGCGGGCCGCCGAGGCGCTCGGCAGCCAGGGTCTCCAGCACCTGGTGCGCCTGGTCGGAGGCGCGGAGCCACCGGTCCAACCAGGCGACCTCGCTCGCCTCCGGCTCATCCAGCACCGTCACGGCCCGGGTGACCAGCGCGGCCGAGCCGGCCACATCCACCCAGTCCGGCCCGGGTGCGGCCACCACGACCTCCACCTCCCGGCGCGCCAGCAGGGCGCTGACCTGCCGGCTCAGCGTGGGCCGTCCCAGCACCACCACCCGCTGGACCTCATCGCCCAGGATCTCAGCGAGCACAGCGGGTGCGGCTACGGCCTGCGCCGCGGACCGGGCCCCGGAGGTGGGTTCGGCCAGCACCGGCCAACCCCCGGCCCGCGCCAGTTCCACCGCCGCCGCGCCCGCGCCGTCCCCGGCCACGATCACGGTGCGGGGCCCACGGGGCAGCAGGGTCGGCATCACCTCGGTGCCGTCACCGGTGGAGACCACCTGATCCACCGGCCGGTCTTCCGGCTCCCACACCGCGGCCGGAACGAGTGGGTCGCGGAACGCCACGTTCAGGTGGACCGGCCCGGGATGGGCGCTTCGTGAGCCGCGCGCGGCGGTGACCGCACGCAGCACCGCGACGTTCACGCCCACGACCGCCGAGGTCGCGGTGTCCGCCGCCGGGATCTCCCCCTGCCAGCGCACCGCCGTGGCGAAGATGCCCACCTGGTTCGTGGTCTGGTTCGCTCCCACGCCGCGCAACTCATGCGGCCTGTCGGCGCTGAGGACCACCAGCGGCAACCCTGCGTGGGAGGCCTCCAATACCGCCGGGTGCAGGTTCGCCACCGCCGTGCCGGACGTGGTCACCACCGCGACGGGACGGTGCCGGGCGATGCCCACGGCCACGAAGGCGGCACTGCGCTCATCGACGCAGACGGTCATGTTCAACCAGCCGGCCGCCTCGGCACTGTGCAGGGCATACGCCAGCGGGGCGCTGCGCGAACCGGGCGCCAGGACCACCTCATCCACCCCGGCCGCGACCAGGGCGCGTACGATCTCCCGGGCGGTCAGCGCCGCTGGATGGTCGGGTAGGTTCACTCCGGTGCCGATTCGTCCATGGCCGCCATTCTCCCCTGCCACCGGCGCCTTGTCGGCTCATCGGCGCCGCAACGTGCCAGACGGTCCGGATCCGGTTCCACCCGGCCCACGGGCAGCACCCCGTCAGTGGGGATCAGCGGCCGGGCCGCCACATCCTCGGTGAACAGGTTCACCGTGCCCAGACCGCAGGCGTAGGGCAGGTCCGGTAGGGCGGCCGCGAGCGCCAGCCCGGCCGCGATTCCGACCGAGGTCTCCAATGCCGAGGAGACCACCACCGGCAGGCCCACGTCCTCCGCGATGCGCAGCGCCGCGCTCACGCCGCCGAGGGGCTGCACCTTGAGCACCACCACATCGGCGGCGCCGGCCCGGGCCACCTGCATCGGGTCCGCGGCCCGGCGGATCGACTCATCGGCCGCCACCGGGACGTTGCTGCGTCGGCGCACCGTGGCCAGGTCGGGCACGGTGGCACAGGGCTGCTCAACGTACTCCAGCCCCCCGGCGGCCCGATCCAGCAGTCGTAGCCGGTCCAGTGCGGTGGGCACGTCCCAGGCGCCGTTGGCGTCGATGCGGATCCGCCCGGTGGGGCCCAGGGCGTCGCGGACCGCCTCCAGCCGGGCCTGCTCGGCTTCCACCCCCTGGCCGGGCTCGGCCACCTTCACCTTCGCGGTGCGGCACCCCCCGCCCTCGCGCACGATCTGAGCGGCGCGTTCGGGGCCGACCGCAGGCACGGTCACGTTGATCGGGATCCAGTGCCGCCGTGGCTCCGGCCACGGGTCGTCGGCACTGGCGCGGGCGGCGCGCCACCACGTACGGGCCTCGTCGTCGTCGTAGTCCCAGAACGGGGAGAACTCCGCCCACCCCGCCTCGCCGCGCAGCAGCACGCCGTCTCGAACAGTCAGACCGCGGAAACGGGTTCGCAGGCCCACGGAGTAGGTGAAGGGCGACGGCGTAGGCACCTGGCCAGGATAGGCCCGCCGTGCGTACCCGCTCCCCCGAGCCCGCTCGCCGGGCAGGCATCGGCAGGGCCCGATCAGACGTACGCCGGTGCTGACGGTCCGGGGGGCGCGCGCCGCCGCAGGATGACGCGGGGCGCCGTAGGGTGGACGGCGTGAACGATCAGCCCCGTGCCAGTGCCGAACTGCCCCGCCAGGTCTCCCAGACCTTCGACCCCGCCCGCTGGCGCGAGGTGCCGGGGATGGATTTCACCGACATCACCTACCACCGGGGCGTGGACCGCAGCGGCGAGCACACCGCGGAGCTGCCCGTGGTGCGCATCGCGTTCGACCGGCCGGAAGTGCGCAACGCCTTCCGCCCGCACACCGTCGATGAGCTCTACCGCGCCCTGGACCACGCCCGGATGAGCCCGGACGTGGCCGCCGTGCTCCTGACCGGGAACGGACCCAGCCCCTCCGACGGCGGCTGGGCGTTCTGCTCCGGCGGGGACCAGCGCATCCGAGGCCGGGACGGCTATCGCTACGCCGACGGCGCGGGCGCGGAGACCGTGGATCCGGCCCGGGCCGGCCGGCTGCACATCCTGGAGGTGCAGCGACTGATGCGCACCATGCCCAAGGTGATCATCGCCGTCGTCCCGGGGTGGGCCGCCGGCGGCGGGCACAGCCTGCACGTGGTGGCGGACCTGACCATCGCCTCGGCGGAGCACGCCAAGTTCATGCAGACCGATGCCAACGTCGGCTCCTTCGACGGCGGGTACGGTTCGGCGCTGCTGGCCCGCCAGGTCGGGGACAAACGGGCCCGGGAGATCTTCTTCCTGGCCCGGGAGTACTCCGCCGCGCAGGCCGAGTCCTGGGGAGCGATCAACGAGGCGGTCCCGCACGCCGAACTGGAGGACCGGGCACTGGAGTACGCCCGGATCATCGCCACCAAGTCCCCGCAGGCGATCCGGATGCTGAAGTTCGCCTTCAACCTCGCCGACGACGGCCTGGCCGGGCAACAGGTGTTCGCCGGGGAAGCGACGCGCTTGGCGTACATGACCGATGAGGCCGTCGAGGGACGCGATGCGTTCCTGCAGCGCCGCGAGCCGGATTGGTCCGCCTTCCCGTACTACTACTGAGTCCGCAACGACGGACTCATCCGCCGAAGAAGCCTGCCACCCCGGTGATCAGCGCGGTCAGTCCCATCCCGATCGCACTCACCACCACGACCACGATCAGCATGGCCACCGCGGCCGGCACCAGGTCGTGCCGCAGCGAGTCGCGGCCGGCCCGACCCAGGGTTGCCCGGCCGGGCGGGATGGCGATTCCATGCGCGGTGCTCTGCTGTGGTGGGGTAGGAGTGGTCATACCCCGATCGTGCGCCGCGGCAGCCTCCCGCCGCGTCCCCCGACGGGATCGAGCCGGGGTGCCGGGTTCCACCTACGGGGGTGCGCCGGGTCAGACCCTGGTCGCAGTCCGGCGGGGCCGAAGCCGCAGCGGCACCGTCAGTTCAGGGAGACCGAGGAGCCCGAGACGGGCAGCAGTTCCACCCAGGTGTTACCCGCGGCGAGCAGCACCTCATCGCCATCCTCGGTGCGCAGTTGGACATGGGCATCGTCGGCGTCCTTGCTCCAGGTGCCGCTGACGGTGTGCCCGCCGGTGGCGATGATCGCCTCGCCCGAACCGGTCACAACGGACTCGGGCACCGGGGAGCCGGAGGGGTCGGTGTAGGAGGTGGTGCGCACCTCCACCCGCAGCACCAGCACGTTCACCGCGGACACCCTGCCCTCGTCGGTGGTCATCGCATCGGCCCCGGCCTCACTGCGAAGCCAGGCATCGGCATCGGTGGCCCAGGTCCAACTCGGTGAGGTGTTCGGGAAACTCAACTGCAGCGACCCGGTGGGCTCGCCCTCGGCCACGGCGGTGGCGAACTCGGGTTCGGGGGCATAGGAGAACGCTGCCTCCACGTCCTCGTCCCCCGAGCCCTGGGCGATGAAGTCGGCGGTGTTGCCGTAGACGTTGTGGGGGGCACGCCGGTCCGCGGACCTGTAGAAGCCGGCCGCACCGGCATCGTTGGTCAGGATCTGCAGCGGGGAGGCGTGCGCGGCGTCGAGGAACGCGCGCTGGGCACCGGAGAAGATCAGCTGCCCCCCGAACGGGGTGGCCAGCGGGATGTCCATCGGGCGCAGGGAGCGGATCGGGCCGATGGTCTCCGGCACCGTGGAGTGGTACACCGCCAGTAACCGGGTCTCCCCGCCCTCGATCATCTCCTCCCACACGATGTCGGCGCTCTGCAGGCCCGTCTGCGGCCGGGCGGCCACCGAGTTCTCCACCTTCACCGACATCACGTCCCGGGCGGCGACCTCACCGGCGACCCCGGTCAGTGGCCAGGCCTCCTCGATCTGCGGGTCGGGGGCGTGTGTCTTGTCCACCGACTGCTCGGGGGTTTCGGTGACGACCTCGGGCTCGAGCGGCTCCGGCTCGGACCCGGCACACCCGGCCAGGCCGATCGCTGCGGCGGCGAGCACGACGACGGCGCTGCGGGACGCCCGGAACCTCAACCTCACCCGGCCCACTCTAGGCGAACTACCCTTATCGTCATGACGAACCCGGGCACCGCGATGAGCCTGCTGGCCCGGCTGCGCACCGCCCTGGCCGGCGGGGAGCCGGTGCGGTTGGACCTGACCGGCGCCGCGCGCCCGGCGCCGGCTCCACCGGGCACCGCGGTGGTGGTGCGCACCTCGGGCAGCACCACCGGGACCGGACGGGCGGTGGCCCTGGCGGCGGCGGCGCTGCGGCATTCGGCCACGGCCACCCACGAGCGACTGGGCGGCCCGGGGCAGTGGCTGCTGGCGGTGCCGGGTGCACACATCGCCGGCCTGCAGGTGCTGGTCCGCTCGATCCTGGCCGGGCACGATCCGGTGGTGCTGGCGCCGGGACACTTCGACCCCCATGCGCTGGCGCGGGCGATCGACTCGATGCGCGCTGACGTGCCGCGCTACCTGTCCCTGGTGCCCACCCAGTTGCACCGCGCGATGACGGCCGGGCCGCAGGTCAGAGCCGCGCTGGCCACCTGCAGTGCGATCCTGGTGGGCGGGGCCGCGCTACCGCCGGCCCTGCTCCGCGAGGCCACTGGCGCCGGGATCCGTGTGGTGCGCACCTACGGCATGACCGAGACCAGCGGTGGGTGCGTCTATGACGGGGTGCCGTTGAACGGGGTGCAGGTACGGATCGAGGAGGGGCGGGTGCTGATCGCCGGGCCCGTCCTGGCCACCGGGTACCTGGGCGAGGAACCGGGACAGGACGATCCGTTCGTGCTCGCCGGAGGGGTGCGGTGGCTGCGCACCCCGGACGCCGGAACCCTCACCGAGGGCCGGTTGCGGGTCCTGGGCCGTCTGGATGAGGTGATCGTCACCGGCGGGGTGAATGTCCACCCCGGGCCCATCGAGCGGGTGCTGAGCACCTGGGCCCACGGCACCGAGGTGGCCGTCGTCGGGGTGGATGACCCGCAGTGGGGGCAGCTGGTGACCGCGGTGCTGCACGGCCCCGGCCCGCAGGCACCTGATCTGGCCGAGATCCGCTCGGTGGTGGCCGCCGAACTCGGGTCCGGGCCGCAGGTGCCGCGAGCGGCCGTGGCGCTGGATGAGGTGCCCCTGCGCGGACCGGGCAAGGTGGACCGGCGAGCGGTGGCCCGCGGGGCCGCCGCGGCCCTGGCCCGCGGCGCGGGGCAGCGCCACCCCGACTGAGACGGCCGGGTGCACCGGAGGGGCGGGGGTATCCTCGATCGGTCCCGCTGCTCAGGAGCGCCCGGCAGATCCGATCCCGCCGATCGGATCGCTCGGAACGCACGCTCTTGCGCCAGCCAGCCTCGCCGCGACGCGTCGCGCCGCGTCAGTCGGAACGGAGAACCATGGCCACCACACTCGCAGCGTGGGTGCACGGCGCCAGGGTCCGGACCCTGCCGGCAGCGATCGCCCCGGTGCTGATCGGGACCGGGGCCGCCGCCTGGGCCGGCGCGGCCTCGGTGCCCCGTGCGCTGCTCGCCACCGGCGTGGCCCTGGCCCTGCAGATCGGGGTGAACTTCTCCAACGACTACTCTGACGGCGTCCGCGGCACCGACGACCAGCGGGTGGGACCGATGCGACTGACCGCCACCGGGGCCGTTCGACCGGCCACGGTCAAGCGGGCCGCATTCGCCTCCTTCGCGGTGGCCGCGGTCCTGGGCCTGGTGCTGTGCGCGCTGGCCGGAGCCTGGTGGTTGATCGGGGTGGGAGCGGTAGCCGTACTCGCGGCCTGGTACTACACCGGCGGCTCCTCCCCCTACGGTTACGCCGGGCTGGGCGAGGTGGCCGTGCTGGTGTTCTTCGGTCTGGTGGCCACGCTCGGCACCACCTACACACAGGCCGGGGCGATCAACGCCCCCGCCGTGCTGGGTGCGTTCGCGGTGGGCCTGCTCAGTTGCGCGATCCTGATGGTGAACAACATCCGGGACATCGGCACCGACGCCCCGGCCGGCAAACGCACCCTGGCGGTGCGCCTGGGCCAGGTGTGGGCACGGCGTGCCTACGCCGCGATGATGGCACTGGGTGTGCTCTCCGGCGTGACGGTGGCCCTCTGGGAGCCGTGGGCGCTGCTGGTGACCGTATTGGCAGGGCCGGCGGTGGCGCTGTCCCGCCGGGTGGTGCGCGGGGCGCAGACAGGTGCGTTGATCCTCACGCTGCGCGACAGCGGCTTCGTGGTGCTGGGCATGGGTCTGCTCCTCGGCGGGGTGTTGACGCTGGCCTGACGTGGTCTTGGTCACATCTGTGCGCTCATCACATCCGAGCCCCGCTCCCCCGCGTCCGAGCCCGGTCACACGCGGGGAGAGGCCGGACCGTCGGTGTCGTCCCCGGTAGGGGCACCGCCGTGCTCGGCGGCGCCTCGATCGGTGTGCTCAGCATCCTGCGGGGCGGCATCCGCCTCCGCCTCCTCGCCCTCGACCACGGAGGCGTAGTCCTGCCCCAGGGCGTCGAACTGGGCGTCCTCGTCGTCACCGTCGCGGGCCAACGACTTCTCCAGATTGGTGGGGCGCCCACCGGTGCGCCGTTCCAGGTCGTCGGCCGCTTCCTGCCGCGGCCCGGCCAGCAGCACATAGGAGAGCCCGGCACCGATGAGCACCGCGAGGACCACCAACAGCCAGCTCCGCACACCCAGCACATAGAGCAGCGCCCCGGCGCCCACCACCAGGGCGACGCGGAGCAACGTGTAAGTGAGCAGCGGCATGATTCCCAGCGTAGGCTCTTTGAATGCGTTACGTACTCCTCGGTCTGATCACTATCGGGATGATGACGTACGCCGTCATCGACTCTGTGCGTACCCAGGACAGCCGGATCCGGCTCGGGCTGCCGCACTGGTTCTGGGTGGCCATCATCATCCTGTTGCCCTTTGCCGGTGCCCTGACCTGGCTGATCGTGTCCGCGGTGATGCGACGGAAGTACGACGACGGTCCCTCCTCGGGCCCGCAACGCCGCCCCCGGGGTCCGCTCGCGCCCGACGATGACCCGGACTTCTTGTTCCGCCTGGAACGGGACCGGCGCCGGGCCCAGCAGCGACGCGACGCTGCGCCTCCCCGGCCCGCGGACTCCGGGACCCCGGACCCGGAGCCGACCGATGAGCCAGGAGCGGCCGACGGCGATCGCGGCGCGGGTGGTAGCACGCCCGGGGCTGACCGGCCGGTGTCTTCCGGGGCCGGCGGCGACGACGAACCGTTGTATGTTCCCGAGGAGTTCCAGGTGCCGGACCTGCTCGGCGAGGATCACCCGGCCGGCGGCGACCACGACCGCAGCGGATCCGGTGATGGTCAGGACGACGACCCCGGCCCGGCGGATGAGGACGAGACCCCCGAGCGGGACGGGCGCTCCGGGAGCAGGGCGGAGAAACGCCATCCCGAGGAGGACGAGAACGGGCGCCGCTGAGGCGCCTCACCCGGCTCGGCGCAGTTCCGGTTCAACCCGCACGGTTGCCTACGACTCGGGCGTACTCCGAGCCGGATGGGGTGCGCTCGAGAATCTCAAGGTCCACCAGGTAGCGCCGGAGCGTCGCGGTGTCGTCGCTGAACGCGCTGAGCCGGTCGTTGAGGACGGCTTCGGGTACGACTTCTCCCTCTTCGACGGCGCGCCGCGCGAGGAGTTCCAGCAGTTCCCGGCGCTCCTGGGCGTCCGAGGGATACCGATCGATCTTTCCCGCCCCGGTGAGGAAGCGCTCCACGCCCTTGGGGCGCTCCGGCCCGGGCGCTGCGGCCAGCAGCCGCCCGAAGACGTCGCTCTGCTCGATGTAGCCGCCGTCGACTGCCCGAATGAGGCCCGCGCGGCGCAGCACCTCGAGCGCGTGGCTCCTGCGTGAGGGGCTCAGTTCGCGACCGGCTGCTGCGGGATCGTCACCCAGGACGATGTGAGCGAACATCCGGCGGCTGTGCGGATTGGCCAACGCCGCCACCACTGGCCGCCAGTCGAGGTGGTCATGCCTGTCATCCACCAGAGCAGGCTAGTCGTCGTCCCTGACCGGGGGCACGAGATTTTCATGACACATCCGGCGCCCTGGGCGCACCCGGCGCGCGGAGCGATGGGCTCGGCGATGCACGAACCCGGATGCTGGATGCCTTCGGCGCGCCGGTCCTTGGGCGGTACCCCTTAGATGCCGGAGTAGGAGTGCAGGGAGTTGATGAAGATGTTCACGCCGTAGTAGTTGAACATCAGCGCCGCGAACCCGGCCAGGGAGAAGTAGGCGAACGTCTTCTTGTCCCAGCCGGTGGTCAGGCGCACGTGGCAGTAGGCGGCGTAGATCAGCCAGACCACCAGCGTGACCACTTCCTTGGGGTCCCAGTTCCAGGCACGGCCCCAGGCGTACTCGGCCCAGATCGACCCGGTGATCAGCACGAAGGTCCATCCCACCAACGCCACCGCGTTGAGCCGGTAGGACAGCCGCTCCAGGGACTGGGCGGACGGGAAGGCATCGAGCAACCGGGAGAAGAACGTGTCCCGCGCCGGGGGCATCGCCGGCTCCTGGACGTCCAGGTCCACCGCAACGCCATCCTGGGATTGCGCCTCGACCTCCGTCCGTTTCGCTGCCGGCGCCGCCACCAGTGTGTCGCCGGATGCCTCATCCGCGACGCCCGCACCCCCGGAACCGGGCTCGGGACCGGGGCCGTCCGGCTCCGCCGTCCGGTCCGCGGCTGCCGTGCGCTGCGCCTCGTCGCGACCGCGTACCAACTGCAGCACCGACAACGCCGCGGCGACGCAGAACAGCCCGGTCGCCAGCGTGGCGACCGAGACGTGGACCACGAGCCAGTAGGACTGCAGTGCCGGCTGCACGCCCTCGGCCCCCACGTACAGCAACAGGATCGCCACGAACAGGCCGGTCACGTTGACCAGGCTGATCAGCACCCCGAGGTAACGGATGTCGGTGAACCGGTTGATGACCAGGAACACCGCCATGGTGAACATGGTGGACATCAGCGTGAACTCGTACATGTTCGCCCACGGGACCCGCTCGGCGGCGATCCCGCGCAGCAGCACGGCCAGCACATGGAAGACCAGGCCCATCCAACTGGTGCTCATCGCGATACCGGCCGCGCGCCGGGAACGGTTCGGATCGGCATCCCTGCCGAAGCCGGACAGGTCGATGGCGAAGGACACCATGGCCACGACGTAACTGACGATTGTGCCGTAGACCAGCAGCGTGCTGAGGGTCTCCAGTTCGTACATCATTTCTCCTTCGAGCCCGGGTCGGGCAGCACACCCAGGATGCGATCCAGCTCGGAGCGCAACCCGGGATCGTCGTGACGGGCCAGCGCCGCAGCGTGCACCACACTAGTCCCGTCGGAGCCGGGAACCACACGCACCCAGACCCGCCGCCGGGGCAGGAACAAGGAGGCGATCAGGCCGCCGAAGGCCAACGTGGCGAACAGGCCCTGCCAGATCGGTGCGGGATCGTATCGCAGATCCAGTGCCACGAACCGCGGCAACCCGTTGAAGGTCAGCGTGCCGTGCCCGTCGGGCAGGTCCACGCTCTCTCCGGGACGCAGTTCCAACTGCACCGGGCGCTCCTGGCCGTCCTCCCCGGTGGTGGTGGCCTGGTCCAGGCCGGTGGTGTCGAGCACGAACTGGCTGCGGGGGAAGCCCTCGTCCAGGCCCAGGTCACCGACGTACATCTGCAGGATCATCACCGGGTCCAGCGGCTGGGGGTACGCCGAGCCCAGGTAGGTCCCGTCCTCCCCCTCCAGTGCGGTGGGCAGCAGGGAGCCGTTGAAGGCCAACTGCGGCTGTCCCTCATTGGCATCCGGCACCATCACCACCCCGGTGGAGGTGTATCCGGGGTCATTGTCGGCCGGCAGGAACGGCACCGGGCCGTCGTGCGCGATCTCGCCGGCTGCGTCGGTGATGGTCAGATCCGGCGCGAAGCCGTTGCCCATCAGGTACACCCGGGATCCCGATACCCCGAGGGGATGGTTCACCCTGATCGTCTCGTCGGTGGTGGTCCCATCGGTCTGCATCAAGGTCACGTGGGCGGTGAAGTCACGGGGCTGGGCGTCGGCGGTGAAATCCGGTACGAACTCATCCAGCCGGATCCGGTAGGGGTCCACCGAGTCCGCATCGAACAGCGATCCGGACTCGAACGAGTCGTAGTCCAGGGCGGAGTTGACGAACGTGGTGCCCTCGATGACCATGGCCTGCCCGCGGTAATGCACCAGTTCGCCCCAGGCGGTGACCACCAACAGCCCCACCAGGGCCAGGTGGAAGACGATGTTGCCGGTCTCCTTGCCGTAGCCGCGCTCGGCGGAGATGGTGTGCACGGCCTCCCCGGCACTGCCCGCCCCCCGCCCCTCCTCGGTGGCCGCGGTGGTGCGGTACCGCCACCCGAACGAGGTGTGCAGGCGTTGGGCCACCTTGGCGGCGGGGGCTCGTACCGGACGCTCGGAGCGCACCGGGAACCGGGTGAACCGGGAGGGGACCCGGGTGGGCTGGGCACGCAGGCCCCGTACGTGGGTGATCGTGCGCGGCACTATGCACCCGATCAGGGAGGTGAACAGCAGCAGGTAGACGGCGGAGAACCACGGGGAGGAGAACACGTCGAACATGTACGCCCGGTCCAGCCAGGGCGCCATGGTGGGGTTGTCCTCGTAGTACTGGGCCACCAGGTGCGGGTTCACCCGGCGCTGGGGGAAGAACGCCCCCGGCATCGCGACCACGGATAGCAGCAGGAGCAGCAGCAGTGCCACCCGCATGCTCGTCAGCTGGCGCCACATCCAGCGCGCCCAACCGCGCACGCCCAGCCCCTTGGTCGGGCCCGAGGACGACGCAACGCCCCTGTTGCCCGCCGCGCCCACTGCCGCAGCGGGCTGTTTCCGGCCCGCTGCACTTCCGGGACCGGCAGCAGTGCCGGCGTCGTCTTCCTGCGCACCGCGCAACCCCTCGGGGGTGTACCGAGCCATCAGATGATGGTCTCGAAGTCGGCGATGTAGCCCTGCATCCACTGGGTGAGGGCACCCCACAGGCCGGTGACCAGGGCCAGACCGATCAGCACGAGCATCACCCCGCCGATCCGCATGATGACCACCCGGTGGCGGCGCAGGAAGCCCATCATGCGCTCGGAGGACTTCAGCCCCATGGCCACCATGATGAACGGCACCCCCAGCCCCAGGCAGTAGGCGATCACCAACGCCAGCGCCCGGCCCGGGGCAGCGGCCTCGTGCGCCAGGGCGAGGACAGCAGCCAGGGTCGGGCCGATGCACGGGGTCCAGCCCAAGCCGAACACCACACCCAACACCGGCGCGCCGAACACCCCGGCCTTCGGGTTGACCTGCAGACGGCGCTGGCGCTGCAGGAACGGGATCCGCCCGATGAAGGCCAGACCGAGCACCACGACCAGCACGCCGAGCAGCCGGGTGATCAGGTCCTGCCATCGCACCAGGAACAACCCGGCGGTACTGAGCGCCATGGTCAGCAGCACGAACACCGCAGTGAAGCCCAGGATGAACAATCCCACGCCCGCGACCAGTCGTAGCCGCGATCCGCGTGCGGCACCCTTGCCGCCGGCGTCGGCCCCGCTCATGGCGGAGATGTAGCCGAGGTAGCCGGGCACCAGGGGCAGCACACACGGCGAGGCGAACGAGATGAACCCCGCCAGCAGTGCGATCGGCAACGCAGCCAGCATCGGGCCGCTGTAGATGGCCTGGGCGAAACTCTCGCCCACCTGCTCCAGCCAGCCCATCACTCGGCGAGGGTCTCGTCGATCAAGGTGGACAGCATGCTGCGCTCGGCCAGTCCCAGGACCCGCGCGGCGACGCGTCCCTCCGTGTCCAGCACCACGGTCGTGGGCATCGCGCGCAACGGCACCACCCCTTGGAACGCCGCCACCCCGGCGGACTCGCGATCGTGCAACGAGGGGTAGGGGATGCCGAAGCGGCGTTCGAAGGCCTGTGCCGTGCCCGGAGCGTCGGTGTGGTTGACCCCCAGGAACTGCACGCCATCGGGCCCATACTGCTCCGACAGTGCCGCCAGGTCCGGGGCCTCCTTACGGCACGGCGGACAGTTGGCGTACCAGAAGTTGACCACCACCACCTGGCCGTGCAGGTCGGCCAGATCGATGTCCTCCCCGCCGTAGGAGGCTCCGGCCAGTTCGACCGCCTCACCCCGCTCACTCGGCGCCCACGTCTCCACGCTGCCGTCCCCGGAGACATATCCGGACCCCGGCACGTCCGCGGTGGCGCCAGCGCCGCCGTCGGACCCTGCGCAGCCGGCCAGCAGCGCCAACGCGGCAAGGGCCGCCACGGCGGCCTGGACGGTCCTCCTCATGCGCCCACGCTCGCTCTCACGCACCGACGCTCGCCGAGGCGGGGTCGAGCAGGTCGGCAGCCGGCTCGGTATACGTCAGGTCCACCAGGGTGGCGCCGTCGAAGGTGAGGCTGGTCAGGGAGGCAAGCGCGCACTCGCGCTTGCGCGGGTCGTGATACTTGGGCCGGCCCTCCACCTCGAGGCGGGTCAGCCAGATGGGGAGCTGGTGCGCGGTGATGACCGCCTCATGGCCGACGGCTGCGCTGCGGGCCTGGCGGATCGCGGCGAACATCCGGCGAACCTGGGAGGTGTAGGGCTCGCCCCAGGAAGGCCGGAACGGGTTGAGCAGGAACGGCCAGTGCACCGGCTTGAGCAGTTCGCGAGGGTTGGAGTTCAGCGCCAGCCCCTCGAAGTGGTTACGCGCCTCGATCACGCGCGCATCGGTGTGGATGCCCAGGTCGTAGGCCCGGGCCAGCGGCGTCGCGGTCTGCTGGGCCCGCAACAGCGGTGAGGCCACCACGTGGGTGACGTCGGCCCCCCGGTCGATGAAGGTCTGTGCGATCCGCTCGGCCATCGCCTCTCCGCGCTCGGACAGGTGGTAGCCGGGGGCACGGCCGTAGAGGACCCCGGCCGGATTGTAGACCTCACCATGACGCAGGAGATGGACGACGGTTCGACGCATGGCACCAGTCTCGCAAACTTCCACGGCCTTCTGCGCCAGCGGTGCCGGCTCAGCCCCGGGCGACCCCTTCGGCCGGTGCCGCCAGGGCGGGCTTGGGCTGCGTCGTCGTCGACTCCTCGATCACCGCGGCGATCCGGGTGAAGGCAGCGCCGAGTGCGTCCAGCTGGTCGTCGTCGAGCACATCGACCAGACGCCGCCGGACCGAAGCAACGTGGGTGGGTGCTGCTGCGGCCAGCCGCTCGAATCCGGCGTCGGTCAGCACGCACTGCACCCCCCGCCCGTCGCCGTCCGCCTTGCACCGGCTGACCAGGCCCTTGGCCTCCATCCGGCCCACGGTGTGGGTCAGGCGCGAGCGGGAGTGGACAAGCTGATCGGCCAGCGTGGACATCCGCAGCCGGCGATCCGGGACCTCCGACAGGCGCACCATCACCTCGTACTCATGCAGGCTCAGCCCCTCGGCCGCCACCAGGTCACGGTCGAGGTGATCGGTGACCAATGCCATACCGCGTTGGATCGCGCGCCACTGCTGCTGCTGATGCGGGGTCAGCCAGCGGGTTCCGGACTCGTTCATGGGCACCATCTTGACACACGGGTAGTTCTATGTTCAACTACATCCTTGAACGTTGAACTACCTACCACTCAAGGAGCCACTGCATGTCCACCCTCACCCCCGGTACCTACGAGATCGATGCCGCCCACTCCAACCTGGGCTTCTCGGTCCGCCACGCCGGCATCGCCAAGGTGCGCGGCTCGATGGCCGTCTTCTCCGGCTCACTGACCGTCGGCGATCCGATCACCGAGTCCTCGGCGAGCGTGCAGATCGACGCAGCCAGCGTGGACACCGGCAACGAGCAGCGAGACCAGCACCTGACCAGCCCTGACTTCTGGAACGCCGAGCAGAACCCGACCTGGAACTTCACCTCCACCTCGGTCAGCGGCACCGCCGACGACCTGGAGGTCTCCGGCGACCTGACCATCAATGGCGTCACGAAGCCGGTCACCCTGAACGCCGCACTCGACGGCGTGGGCACCGGCCCGGAGCAGGAGACCCGTGCCGCGTTCTCCGGGACCACCTCGATCTCCCGCAAGGACTTCGAGCTGACCTGGAACGTGGCCCTCGAGGGCGGCGGCGTCCTGGTGGGCGACAAGGTCGCCATCGAGTTGGAGGTCGTGGGCATCCTGCAGGGCTGACACCGGCACTGCCGGCAGCATCGCTGCCCAGACCGAAGGCGAGCGCCCGGGCCGCGGCCCGGGCGCTCGCTCGCTCCCCCGCCTGCCCGCCCGTCATGGGCCCGGCGGGCTGCCGCTACTGCTGCCGGCGCCGGCGCAGCAGATCGCGAAGCCCACGCCGCCCGGGTGTGCCCGCTCCCTGCACGGCCGCCCGCAGCCGGCCCGGGTCGATCTGCCAGTAGTCCACCTGAACCCCGTCGACCAGCACCACCGGCACGAGTTCGCCGTACCGACGCTGCCGTGCATGGTCCTCGTCGACATCCACCTCGACCCAGTCCACGGCCGCCGGCTCACAGACCGAGCGCACCACCCGGCGCGCCTGCTCACACAGGTGGCACTGCTCCCGCACCACGAGTTCGACCCGCACCATCGACTCATCCACGCATTCACGATACCGGCCCGCGCCGGTACCCTTCCGGCCGCCGCGGCACCGGTCCACGCGGCCGGCGCGCACCGGGACCGGCCGCGTTGGCGCGCCCCGCCGCGTCCGGAAATCTCCGCGGCTCCGGGCCGTGAGTGTTCGTGGGAACGCGGCGGGCATGGTTAGGGTGGGCCCGTGACATCCGGGTCCGCAGCGTTCTTCGACGTCGACAACACGATCGTCCGGGGCGCGTCCTCCTACCACCTGGCCAGAGAACTGCATCGCCGGGGCATGTTCCGGCGCCGTGACATCGTCTTCTTCGCCGCGCACGCCTTCTACTACTTCCTGTTCGGGGAGAACAAGAAGCACATCGCCAGGGTCCGGGCCCGCGCGCTGGCCACCATCGAGGGGCACTCGGTGGCCGAGATGCTCGCGGTGGCCGAAGAACTCTACGAACAGGTCCTGACCCACCGCATCTTCCCGGGCGCCCGGGACCTGCTCAACGATCACCTGGCGCAGGGCGACCAGGTCTGGATCGTCACCGCCGCACCCCGAGAGGTGGGCGAACTGGTGGCCAGGCGGCTGAACCTGACCGGGGTGCTGGGAACGGTGGCCGAGGAGCAGGACGGGGTCTACACCGGGCGGCTGGTCGGAGACATGATGCACGGGCAGCACAAGGCCGCCGCAGTACGCGAGATCGCCGAACGGGAGGGGCTGGACCTGGCCGAGTGCGCCGCCTACGGCGACTCCAGCCACGACATCCCGATGCTGCGCACCGTGGGTGAGCCGTGCGCGATCAATCCCGACCCACGGCTGCGCCTGTTCGCCGCCGATATCGGCTGGCCGGTACGGGACTTCCGCCGGCGGCGCCGCAACGTGCGAAGTGGGCTACGCACCGCGGGCCAGGCCGGTGCCGTCTGGGCCGTGGCCACCGGTCTGCGCGCCCTGAGCAGGGCACTGCTGCGCCGGCTCGTGGGCCACCGCCAGGGCTGAGGGACCGCACCGGGGCGGGCCCCCAGTCGGTGGCTACTTCTTGTTGCGGCGCTGGTGGCGCGTCTTGCGGAGCAGTTTGCGGTGCTTCTTCTTCGACATCCGCTTGCGACGCTTCTTGATTACCGAGCCCACGGGACCTCACACAGTTGGAACAGACAGAAACAGGTTCAAAGCGCACCACCCCTGCGTCAGCCGCAGCGGCGGTGGGTACTGCGGAGGTAGTCTACGCGCTCGATCAGCGACCGGACGCCGATGCCGATCCGGGCCAGTCCAGGCCCTCGGACAGCATCTCCTCGACCGCGGCCTGGGGTACCCGGTAGGACTTGCCCACCCGGACCGCCGGCAACTCACCGGAGTGCACCATCCGGTACACGGTCATCCGGGAGACCCGAGCCATGTCGGCGACCTCGGCCACCGTCAGGAACTTTGGTGCCTGGGCATCTGCCATCGGCTGTTCCTTCCGGTTCGGACCCGCCATGGGGTCGGGTATCGAGGCATCCGTCATCGTTGTCGCGGTGCCGGACAGTTCAGCATCCTATGGGAGAACGGCCTGGGAAGGAAGTGGACGGTGTGACGATCGAGATCCCGGTTGCTCTGATCCCGTGCCACCTGCGGCTCGGCCCGGTGTTCACCAGGCGGTCAGCGGGTCCAGCCCCAGTGCCGGGAACGCGCTGCGGCGGGTGGCCATGATGGCCCGGTCCACCGAGTCGGCAGGGTCGTATCCATCCACCCAGGAGCGGATGCCGGTGTCCATGCCCTCACCCATCGTCTCCGGTGCCGGGCCCAGCCCCAGCTCGGCGACCAGGTCCCGCCAGGCCTGCGGCGTGGGTGTATCGGCGCGAATGTCCACCCCGGCTGCCGCAGCCACCAACCGGGCCCACACCCGCGGCACCGTGGCGGCCACGTCGTATCCGCCACCGCCGGTGGCCACCCACCGGTCCTGGGCGTGCTCAGCAGCCACCTGCGCGATCATCTGCGCGGCCGCAACCTGGGCGTCGACCGAGACGTCCATCTGCGTCAGCGGGTCGTGCCGGTGGGCATCGGCCCCGTGCTGACTGACGATCACCTGGGGCCCGAACTCCTTGGCCACGGGTACCAGTACCGCCTCCACGGCCCGCAACCACGGCTTGTCATCGACCCCTGGTGGCAATGCCACGTTCACGGCATGCCCTTGCGCGTTCGGCCCACCGATGTCCTGGGCGAAGCCGGTGCCGGGAAAGATCGTCTCCCCGTTCTGGTGCACCGAGACGGTCACCACGCGCGGTTCATCCCAGAACGCCGCCTCCACCCCGTCGCCGTGATGGGCATCGACGTCGACGTACAGCACCCGCTCGGCGCCATGGTCCAGGAGCCAGCGGATCGCGATCGCCACATCGTTGTAGATGCAGAAGCCTCCGGCCCGTCCGGCCATGGCGTGGTGTAACCCGCCGGCGATGTTCACCGCGTGCGGCACCTGCCCGGTCCACACCGCGCGCGCTGCCGCCACCGAGGCCCCGGCGATCAGGGCCGAGGAATCATGCATCGCCTCGAACAGCGGGTTGTCCATGGTGCCCAGGCCGCGCTGCTCATCCGGTGTTCCCCGCCCGCCCCGGCGCACCGCCTGGATGTACCCGGGCTCGTGCACGGTGCCCAGCATCGCGTCGTCGGCCGCAGTCGCCTCGATCAGGTGCACCTGCGGGCTCTGCAGCAGGCCCAGGTGCTCCAGCAGCGCGAATGCCAGCCGGGTGCGAACCGGCGCCATCGGATGGCCCGGGCCGAAGTTGTAGGTCAGCAGCTCCGGACTCCAGGGCAGTTGCACCCGGGCGGTCATCAGCCCTGCCCCAGTTCCCCGGCCCGCTCCCACGCACGCTGCGCGGCGGCCACCACCGCGGCCCGCACCGCGCGGTCGTCGAGTTCGGCCAGCGCAGCCATGGTGGTGCCACCCGGCGAGGAGACGCGCTCGCGGAGCACCACCGGGTGGTCCGCCGACTCCGCGGCCATCGCACCGGCACCGGCCACCGTGCGCCGGGCCAGTTCCAGCGCCAGGTCCCTGCCGAGCCCGCCCAGCACCGCAGCCTCGGCCAGGGCATCGATCAGGTAGAACACGTAGGCCGGACCGGAGCCGCTGATCGCGGTGACCACATCCTGGTAGTTCTCGGCCACGCTGGTCACGAAGCCGGTGCCGGCCATCAGGTCGCGCACCAGACCAAGGTGCTCCTCGGTGGCGTGCGGGCCCGGGCTGAGCACGCTGACACCCTGCCCGATCAGGGCCGGGGTATTGGGCATCACGCGCACCGTGACGGTGCCCTCGGGAAGGTGTTCGGCCATCCTTGCGGTACTCACTCCGGCGGCGATGCTGACCACCACCGTGCTGTCGGTGAGCACCGGGCCGAGCTCGGCGAGCACGCCGGACACGTCGTGTGGTTTGACGGCCACGATCACGACCTCTGCGCCGGCCCCGGCGGCTCCGACCGTTTCGGCCCACATCACCTTGTGCTCCTGCGCCACCTTCCGGCCGGCCTCGGTTCGCACGTCGTGCACGCGCACCTGGTCGGCCCCGGTGTGCTCGACCACCGAACGCAGCACCGCCTGCCCCATCACCCCGGTGCCGATCAAGGCCACCTTGCAACTCATGGTTCCTCCGTCTTCATGCTGTCCCACCGCCCGGATCGCCGGAGGTGATCAGAAGGGATAGTTGTCGTAGAACTGGGCCAGCCGTCCCGCGTCACCCGTGGCCACGAACACCACCGTGCCGTTCCTCCACACGGCCATTCCCGGCCCCAGCGGTTCCGGCGTGGCGAGCGGTTCGGAGTCGTCCTCGGCCGGCGTGGACGGCTCGGCGGGCTGCTGCTCCCCGGCGAGCACCCCGATCTCGTAGCGGCCCACCGACTCCCCCTGCACCGCCACGTCCCCGCTGCGCCGGCCCTCGCCGTCGGACAGTCCCTCCGGTCCGGAGGCCACGTCCTCAGCGTGGGCGGCGGCCTCATCGGCGCTCTCCCACTGCAGCACGTGCACCTCGATGTCCGAGCCGGGCGCACTGTAGGTGAGGAACCAGCCCTCCAGAGCCTCGTGCTCGGCAAAGGCATCCTGATCGGCCGCCAGTTCGGTGAGGACGTGGTCCAGCACCGTGGTGGGCAACGCCTGCACCAGCTGGCTGTCCTCGCTGACCTCCATCGGGTCCCCGGCCGGGGTCGGCGTCGGCAGGGTGGTGGTGACCGGGTCCGGAACCTCCGGCTCGGCCTGACTCTGGCGCTGGTTCTGGATCAGCAGCACGGTCACGATCGCCGCCACCACGACCAGGGCCACGATCACGACGATCAACAGCACCCGGCCCCGGCCCGGCTTCTGCACCCGGCGGCCGGCCGTGGTGCCGCCAGTCCCCGCTCCGGCGGTGCCGGAGTGCGCAGCCGTCCGGCCGCTGGTCCCGGCACCGGAGTGCGCAGCCTCACCTGCGCCGCCTGCGGGTTCGGGAGAATCAACGTGTCGGCCGGACATGACAGCCAGAGTACGCACCCGCACGGCTCAGGTGCGTCCCAACAGCGCACCCGCGCCGTTGCCGCGCCGCCGCTGCCGGATCCGCGCAGCACCGTCGGGGCATCCTCCCGGGCAGCTACGCTCGGTCGGTGTGACGACGCCGAACTCCCTGACCCTGCCCGCCGACGCCGACGCGCCCTCCTGGTTGCAGGAGCGCGCCACGCACGACCTGGCCCGCGCACGAAGCCTGGTCAATGACCTCAAGGCAGCCGCCGGCCTCGATGCCACCGAGGTGTTGCGCAGGTGGAACGAGATCGAGCGGACCATCTCCAACCTGGCCTCGATCGCCTCGGTGTTCAGTGAGATGCACACCTCCGAGCAGGCCCGCAGCCGAGGGGACGACACCCTGCAGGACGTGGAGCGACTCACCACCGAACTGGAACTGGACACCGACCTGTTCGCCGTCTTCGAGCGACTCGACGCCTGCGGCCTGGACCGGTTGGCTGCGCGGCTGCACGCCAAGGTGCTGCAGGACTTCCGCCGGGCGGGGGTGGACCGGGACGAAGCCACCCGGCAGCGACTGCGGGAGATCTCCGAGCGCCTGGTGGTGATCAGCCAGGACTTCAGCAAGAACATCCGCCAGGACGTGCGCTCCATCCGGCTCAGCCCCGACCGCCTGGCCGGCCTGCCGCAGGACTGGGTCGATGCCCACCCCGCCGGTACGGACGGGCTGGTGCAGGTCACCACCGACTACCCCGACGTCATTCCGTTCGCCACCTTCGCCCACGATGCCGACGCCCGCCGGGAACTGCGGATCGAGTTCCTGAACCGGGGCTGGCCGGCGGGCGATGAACTGCTGCAGGAACTGTTCGCCCTGCGCGCCGAGTACGCCCGCCTGGTGGGTTATGCGAACTGGGCCGACTACGACGCCGAGGTGAAGATGATCGGCGCCGGCACGGCGATCAAAGAGTTCATCGACTCCATCGCGGCTGCGGCCACAGAGTCAGGCGAACGGGACCGAGAAGTGCTCCTGGACCGGCTGCGCCAGGACCGGCCGGGCGCCACCACGATCGATGCGGCTGACCTGACCTACTACACCGAACTGGTCCGCAAGGAACGCTTCGGGGTGGACTCGGGGCAGGTGCGCACGTACTTCGACTTCACGCGCGTACGCCAGGGGCTGCTGGAGGTCACCGGCCGGTTGTTCGGTCTCGTCTACCGGCCGGTGCAGGTGCCGGTCTGGCACGAGGACGTGGCGGTGTACGACGTGTACCTGCGGCAGGACGCTGCGGGCCCCGCCGACGGGAGTCCCGACGACGGCGGCACCGGACTTGCCGACGACGGCGTCTCGGCGGGCGGGCAGCAAGGCCGTCCGGGCGAAGAGACACCCGGGCAGTCGTTGGGCCGGATCTACCTGGACCTGCACCCCCGGGAGGGCAAGTTCAAGCACGCCGCCCAGTTCGACCTCGTGCCGGGCGTGGCCGGGGTGCAGCTGCCCGAGGGGGTGCTCGCCTGCAACTTCTCCCGCGGTTTGATGGAGCACGACGACGTGGTGACCCTCTTCCACGAGTTCGGCCACCTGCTGCACCACGTGCTCGCCGGGCGCGGTGAGTGGGTGCGATTCTCCGGGGTGGCCACCGAGTGGGACTTCGTGGAGGCCCCCAGTCAGATGCTCGAGGAATGGGCCTGGGATGCCGAGGTGCTCGCCACCTTCGCGGTGAACGCCGAGGGTGATCCCATCCCGGCGGACCTGGTGGCCAGGATGCGCCGGGCCGATGACTTCGGCAAGGGCTTCGACGCGCGCACTCAGATGTTCTACGCGGCGATGTCCTACGACTTCCACGTCAATCAGGTGGCGGACCTGACCGCCCGGACCGCGCAGTTGCAGGAGCAGTACTCGTTGTTCCCCTACATCCCCGGGACCCACATGGCCGCGGCGTTCGGGCACCTGGACGGGTACTCCTCCGGTTACTACACCTACATGTGGTCGCTCGTGATCGCCAAGGACCTGTTCTCGGCGTTCGAGCGGGAGGACATGTTCGCCCCTGAGATCGCCCATCGGTACCGGGAGACGGTGCTGGTGCCCGGCGGCAGCAGGGACGCGGCGGATCTGGTGGCCGACTTCCTCGGCCGGCCCTACTCCTTCGACGCCTTCGCCGCCTGGCTGGCGCAGTAGCACCACCGTCGGGCCGCGCTCCTGGGGCCGGGGTCGCGCACCCGGCGATACGCCGGCTGCGCCGACGCCATCGGCGGGCCCACAGGCTCGGCGCGCGAGCCCGGGTGTCGGAGCCGATGGGTAGAGTTCCGGGCATGCCCCCTGCGACAAGATCCGCCTTCCGTTGCAGCGAGTGCGGTTGGACGACCAGCAAGTGGGTCGGGAGATGCGGGGAGTGCCAAGCCTGGGGCACCGTGATCGAGGCCGGGGCCGAACAGGGCGGCCCCCGTACCAAAGCCGCCGCCAGCGTGCGCACCCCAGCGCTGCCGATCGAGCAGGTGGACTCCCAACGTGCCCGGTTCCGCTCCACCGGCGTCAGTGAGTTCGACAGGGTGCTCGGCGGTGGACTGGTTCCCGGAGCGGTGGTGCTGCTGGCCGGGGAGCCCGGTGTGGGCAAGTCCACCCTGGTCCTCGATACCGCCGCCCGAACCGCCCGTGCGGGCGCCACGGTGCTGTACATCACCGGGGAGGAGTCAGCCAGCCAGGTGCGGCTGCGCGCCGAACGCATCGGCGCCCTGGAACCGTCACTGCTGCTGGCCGCCGAGACCGACCTCGGTTCGGTGCTGGCCCACATCGGCAAGACCACCCCCGACCTGGTGATCGTGGACTCGGTCCAGACGATCTCCTCGGCCCAGGTGGAGTCCAGCGCCGGCTCGGTGACCCAGGTTCGCGAGGTGGCCTCCGCCCTGATCGCTGTGGCCAAACGTGCCGCGGTGCCGGTGGTCCTCGTCGGGCACGTGACCAAGGACGGCTCGATCGCCGGACCGCGCGTGCTGGAGCACCTGGTGGACGTGGTCTGCCAGTTCGAGGGAGACAAGCACGCCCAACTGCGGATGGTGCGGGCGCTGAAGAATCGGTACGGGCCCACCGATGAGGTCGGGTGCTTCACCCTGACCGAGTCCGGCATCCACTCCTTGCCCGATCCCAGCGGGTTGTTCCTGTCCGGGGCCCGCCAACCGGTGCCGGGTACGTGCGTGACCGTGACCCTGGACGGGCGGCGCCCGATGCCGATCGAGATCCAGGCCCTGGTCGCCCCCACACCCAACCCGCACGCCCGGCGGACCACCTCCGGCGTGGACTCCTCCCGGCTCGCGATGACCCTGGCGGTGCTGCAGGCACGGTGCGGGCTGGCCACCACCAACACCGATGTGTACGTGTCCACCGTGGGGGGCTCCCGCGCGGTGGAGCCGGCCGCGGACCTGGCCATCGCGCTGGCGGTCTCCAGCGCCGTGCAGGAGATGCCCACCACCGCCGGCATGATCGCGGTGGGCGAGGTGGGCCTGGCCGGTGAACTGCGTGCGGCGACCGGCACCGAGCGGCGCCTGGGCGAGGCGCACCGACTCGGCTTCCACACCGCGATCGTGCCCCGCCCCCGTCCGGGGTCCGAACCGGTGCGAGGGCCGGCCGGGATGCAGGTGTTGCAGGCACCCGACCTCGCCGAGGCGATCGAGCTGGCCCGCCCGCGTCCGCGCCCGGTGCGCTGAACGACCTGTACACGCCCTGAGCACCGGCACCACCGGCGCCATCGCGACCGTGGTCAGCCTCTACACTGTGCAGCACCGCGCCAGCCGCGGTACGGCGGTGCGACAACGTGGCGTCGCCGTCGATATCAGCCGATCTGCGAGAGGTGCTACGTGGCCGGTACGGCACTGCCCGCGCTGATGCGCGAGACCTTGCGCGCGGTCGCCCCGGGCACCGAACTACGGGACGGGTTGGAGCGGGTGCTGCGCGGACGCACCGGAGCCCTGATCGTCTTCGGCTACGACGACGTGGTCGCCGGGATGTGTTCGGGTGGGTTCGAACTCGATGTGCCCTTCTCCTCCACCCGGTTACGCGAACTGGCCAAGATGGACGGCGCGATCGTGGTGGACCAGTACGCCGGACGGATCCTGCGCGCGGCCGTGCAGTTGCTGCCCGACTCCACCATCGAGACCACCGAGTCCGGAACCCGGCACCGCACCGCCGAACGCGCGGCCAAGCAGACCGGGTTCCCGGTGATCTCGGTGTCGCAGTCGATGCACATCGTGGCCGTGTACGTGGGCGATCAACGCTACGTCCTGGAGGACTCCGACGTCATCCTGTCCCGGGCGAACCAGGCCCTGGCCACGCTCGAGCGGTACAAGGCCCGGCTCGATGAGGTCTCCGGGACTCTCTCGGCCCTGGAGATCGAGGACCTGGTCACCGTCCGCGACGTGGCGGCGGTGGTGCAACGGCTGGAGATGGTCCGCCGAATCTCGGCGGAGATCTCCGACTACGTGGTGGAACTCGGCACCAACGGGCGCCTGCTGGCACTGCAGTTCGACGAACTGATCTCCGGCGTGGGTCCGGACCTGGAACTTGTGGTGCGCGATTACCTGGACGACCGCAGCGCCCGCAGTCTCGACGATGTGCTGGATGACCTGACCGACCTGGACTCCACCGAGCTGATCGACCTGGTCCAGATCTCGCGGGTGCTCGGCCTGGGCGGGCGCAAGGGCGAGTCGCTGGATTCGGCGATCGCCCCGCGCGGGCACCGGATGCTGACCCGGGTGCCGCGGCTGCCCCCCTCGGTGATCGAGGCCCTGGTTCGCCACTTCGGATCGCTGCAGCGGATGCTCTCGGCCACGATCGATGACCTCGAGGTGGTCGAAGGTGTGGGGTCACAACGGGCCCGGACCGTTCGTGAGGGATTGTCCCGGCAGGCCGAGTCCTCCCTGCTGGAGCGATTCGTCTGACCGGGCTCACCCGACCCCGGTCATGGAGCCGGCCGGTCAGGTCAGTTCCAGGACCGCCCCGGCCCGCACCGGGCCATCGCTGCCGGCCACCGACACGTTGATCCGGTAGGTGCCGGCCTGTGCCGTTCCGTCGGAGCCGCAGCGCTGCCCGTTCCAGGTCACCGTATGCCCCACGCGGGCATCGATGTCCAACAGCAGGTCCCGGGTGCCCTCACCGCGGGGACACTGGGCGGTGGTCCAAATCTCGTCCTCGCCGGATGTGACGTCGACCTGCATCGCCTGGTGACCCAGGTCCACCAGGCACGGCACCGGACCGGTATTGGCCACCGACACCGAGATCGGTAACGCCTCCCCGGCCGGGTGGCGCGACCCGCCCAGGTCCAGTTCCACCCTGATGGCGTCGCTGCGACACTGCACCGGGTTGGCCAAGGCGTCCTCGTCCGGCTCTTCGGTGCCGCTGCCTGCGGGATCAGGCCCGCTACCGGCTTCGGTGTCGTCGCTTTCGTCATCGGCACCACCGGTGTCACCGTCGCCGGTGTCACCGGCTTCGTCCTCGCGCCCGCCCGTGCCGTCATCGGTCACCGGCTGCTCCTGAGCGGCTTCGCTCCGGCCGTCCATGAAGGATGCCCACGCCTCGCGCCCCACCGTGAACCACACCACGGTGGCCACGATCAACCCGAGCAGGGCCAGCAACACATAGAACCGCCACCGGTTCGGGTTACGCCGGCGACCGCTCGGCGGATTCGCCCCACGGCGCTGACCGGGACTGCTGCGTGACGACGCCGGACTCCGGCGCTGGCCGGAACCGCTGCGTGACCCGGCCGAAGGACGCCGCGAACCGGAACCGGGGCGCTGACGTTTCGTCGCGCTGCCGGTCCCGGAGGCGGGTCGTGTGCTGCGGGCCATCGGCGATCATGCTAAGCCGGACCGCCCCCACCCGGTCGGAGCCGCAGCGGCGTGGGCTCAGACCAGGATCGCCCAGAGGATGAGCAGCACCACGATCACCACGATCACGCCGACCACCGCGCCGAGGATGCTGCCACCGCGTCGGCGCCCGTACCCGTGCTGATGCCCGTAACCACGGTTGTAGTGCGAACGGCTGTAGGAGCGCCTGCGCCGGGGCGCGGACCGGCCGAAGGACGCACTGCTGGAACTGCGGCCCGCGGCGCTGCGGCCACGCGAACCGGCACCGCCCAAGCCTCCGCCGCTACTCCTGCGGCTGCCGCCGAATGAACCCGATGAACTCGACCGTGACGAGGTGCGCGACCGACCCGAACTGGATGACCTCGACCGGCCTCTGCTGGGGCGGGAGGCCCCCGAACGCGACCTGGTCGATCGGGACCGACTCGACGAGGCCCGCCCGCTGGTACGGCGTCCTCCCATGCTGCGACCTCTGGATCTAGCCATGCGGGCATAGTGGCACACCCCTGGCGATGGGACGATGGGCAGATGGGCCCATCACCGTTGCATCAGGTGCTGCTCGACTGGTTCAGCGAGCACGGCCGCGACCTGCCCTGGCGCGAACCGGACGTCAGCCCGTGGGGCGTGCTGGTCAGCGAGATCATGCTGCAACAGACCCCGGTGGGCCGGGTCCTGCCGCGCTGGGTGGAGTGGATGGACAGCTGGCCCACCCCGGCTGACCTCGCTGCCGCCCCGAGTGCGGCGGTCCTGCGCGCCTGGGACCGATTGGGGTATCCGCGCCGGGCGCTGCGATTGCAGCAGGCGGCCGGGGCCATCGTGGGAGAGCACGACGGCGTGGTCCCCACCTCCGAAGCGGAGCTGCGGTCGTTGCCGGGCGTGGGTGAGTACACCGCGGCGGCCGTGGCAGCCTTCGCCCACCGGCGCCGCGCGGTGGTGCTGGATACGAACGTTCGCAGGGTCCTGGAACGCCTGGTCGGTGCGGGCGCGCTGCCGGCGCCCACCCTCACCAACGCCGAACGCCGGCGTGCGGCCGACCTGCTCCCGGCCGAGGCGGACAGGTCCGCCCGCTGGAATGCCGCATTGATGGAGTTGGGTGCGCTGGTGTGCACCGCCCGGACCCCGCGGTGCGGGGACTGCCCGGTGCGGGACCGATGCGGTTGGTTGGCAGCCGGTCGCCCGCAGGACACCCACGCCCACCGGCGACGCCGGCAGGCATGGGCCGGCACCGACCGCCAGGTGCGGGGTCGGATCATGGCCGCCCTGCGGGCCAGTGAGGGCGCGGTACCGGTCCACCACCTGGTGCCCCTGTGGCCGGAGGCCACCCAGTTCGAGCGCGCCCTGGCCGGGTTGGTCCGGGATGGACTCGCCGAGCAGGGCCCCGGCGGGTACCACCTTCCCGGCGCTTCCGGGCCCGGAGTCAGCCGGCCGATGACCCCGGCCGCTACCGAGCCGCTGGGCGCTCGTGCCCCGGCCATGGTCCCTGACGCCGCCGCGGACCGTGCCTCGGGCAACGGCCGGACCGGATCCGCCGGACCGAACGGCTAGGCTCAGGAGCCGTGAACAGCCAGACACCGGACCCACCCGGACCGGGTGAGGCGATGCCCGCTGACGTAGTCATCGCCCGAGCGGTCAAGGCCCATACCCGGGCCCTGTTGGCGGTGCTGGCGGTTCCGCTGGTACTGGCCGGGCTGGGTGCGGCCGCACTGAGCATGGCCGGCCCGTACGGTCAGGACCCGCCGGCGGTGGCCGGGGTGAGCATGATCGCCCAGGGCCAGGTCCTGGGCGTGATCGCAGGGGTCCTGGTGGGCAGAGGGCTGTTCGCCCTGCTGTCCGGTGCTGGCACTCCCGGAAGTTCGGACTCGCGGCGAGCAGCGGGTTCGGGCCAACCTGTCAAGGTGCTCACCCGCACCATCCAGAACCTGGCCACGATGATCAAGGTGATCGGTGCCGCGGCGGTGCTGGGCGTCGTGGTGTGGGCCTTCGTCGACGTCTCCGCCCTGGCCGGGGCGATCGTGGGCGCGATCCTGGTGGCCCAGGTGGGGGTGGTGGTGGCACTGGTGCGCGTGGGTATCCTGCACCGGGCACTCAGCACGTTGCCCCAGCACCGCAGCACCTGAGGCACCGGCCGCTACGGGTGCAGCGTCGTCGTCGGACCTCGCTCCGTCGTCGGGCCCCGCTGGCGCGGTCTCGCTGAGCGTCGGCGTCCGGCTCCACGATATCGCCGGCGGCACGCTCCGGCGGCAGCCGCACGCTTCGGTCACCGACCGATCCGGGGTCACAGGTTGCGCAACATCCTGGTGTTGCCCAGGGTGTTCGGTTTCACCCGGGCCAGGTCCAGGAACTCGGCGACGCCGTCATCGCGAGAGCGCAGGATCTCGGTGAACACCTCCGGCTCCACCACCGCCCCGGCCACCGGCTCGAACCCGTGCTCGCGGAAGAAATCCACCTCGAAGGTCAGGCAGAAGACCCGCGTCAGGCCCAGTTCGCGGGCCCGCTCCAACAACCGCTCCAGCAGGGTGTGCCCGACGCCGGTCTTGAGCACTCGCTCATCCACGGCCAGAGTGCGCACCTCCCCCAGGTCCTCCCACATCACGTGCAGCGCTCCGCAGCCCACCAGCGCACCATCGGTTTCCGCGACGAAGAACTCCTGCACCGACTCGTAATAGTCCACCAGGTCCTTACCCAACAGGATGCGTCGCTGGGCGTAGGGCTCCACGAGTCGCTTGATGGCCCGGACATCGGCCGGTAGCGCGGGACGGATCTGGATCATGGAGTCGCTCACGCCCCTACTCTGCCCGTTCCGCAGCCTCCGGCGCGACCGGTGGTGCTGTCGGCGGCGGTCCGGGCCTCGGTACTGTGGGCTTCTTGAGCGAAAGGTAGGTTCATGGCGGAGCACGTCCTCGCGATCGATCAGGGCACCACCAGCACCCGTGCGATCATCTTCGACCACGGCGGTCAGATCGTGGCCGGTGGCCAACTCGAACACAACCAGATCCTGCCCCGCGCCGGCTGGGTGGAGCACGACCCGGGCGAGATCCTGCACAACACCGGCGAGGTCATCGCCCAGGCACTGGCCAAGGCTGACCTGCGCGCCGGGGACCTCGCCGCGGTGGGCATCACCAACCAGCGCGAGACCGTGGTGGTCTGGGACAAGCACACCGGCGAACCCGTGCACAACGCCATCGTCTGGCAGGACACCCGCACCCAGCGGATCGTGGACGAACTCGGTGGGCGCCAGGGGCCGGGCCGGTACCGGGAGACCACCGGGCTGCCGTTGGCGACTTACTTCTCCGGGCCGAAGGTGAAGTGGATCCTGGACAACGTCGACGGCGTCCGCGCCCGGGCGGAGGCCGGTGATCTGCTCTTCGGCAACACCGACGCCTGGCTGCTCTGGAACATGACCGGTGGCGCCTCCGGTGGGCTGCACATCACCGACGTCACCAACGCCTCCCGCACGCTCCTGATGGACCTGCACACACTGGAGTGGGACGACGACATTGCCGCGGACATGGGCATCCCGACCTCGATGCTGCCCCAGATCCGTTCCAGCGCCGAGGTCTACGGCACCGGCCACGACGACTCCTGGGTGCCGGGGGTCCCGATCGCCGGGATCCTCGGTGACCAGCACGCGGCCACCTTCGGGCAGGCGTGCTTCGAAATCGGCGACGCCAAGAACACCTACGGCACCGGTAACTTCATGCTGCTGAACACCGGGGAAGAGGCCATCAGTTCCGAGAACGGCCTGCTCACCACAGTGGCCTACCGCATCGGGGACAACGCCCCGGTATACGCCCTGGAGGGTTCCATCGCGGTGACCGGGTCCCTGGTGCAGTGGCTGCGCGACAACCTGGGGTTGATCGAGACCGCCGCAGAGGTGGAGGAGTTGGCCGCTACCGTTCCCGACAACGGCGGGGCCTACTTCGTTCCGGCCTTCTCCGGGCTGTTCGCTCCGTACTGGCGCCCCGATGCCCGTGGTGCCCTGGTGGGCCTGACGAGGTACGTGGGCAAGGGGCACCTGGCCCGGGCCACGCTGGAGTCCACCGCTTACCAGACCCGCGAGGTGCTGGATGCGATGAACGCCGACTCCGGGGTGGAGCTGACCGAGTTACGGGTGGACGGAGGCATGGTCGGCAACGACATGCTGATGCAGTTCCAGGCCGACATCCTGGGTGTGGACGTGGTGCGGCCCCAGGTTTCGGAGACCACCGCACTGGGCGCGGCCTACGCCGCCGGGATCGCGGTGGGCTTCTGGTCCGGTGAGCAGGACGTGATCGACAACTGGGCCGAGGGCCGGCGCTGGAGCCCCACCCTGGACGCCGATGAGCGCGAGCGCCTGTACCGGAACTGGAAGAAGGCGGTCACCCGCACCTTCGACTGGGTGGATGAGGACACCGAGGATGACTGAGCAGCGGCAGGAGGGGCGGTGGCTGGACACCTCCGGCGCACACGTTCGCGTGCTGCCGCCGGCACTGTTCGGGGTGCCGCTGGCTCTGGCCGCGCGGATGCACCGGCGTCGACCGCTGCCGGTCCGGTGCGGGCGCGCGGGTTCGCCCCGCGCGAGCCGTGGGCGCCGGTTCGCCGGCGCGCTCCTGGCCGCAGCCGGCCTGGGGCTGATGCTCTGGGCGTTCCTGACGATGCGGCGCCATCACACCACCGTGGTGCCCTGGGCGCGGGTGGATGAACTGGTCACCTCCGGCCCCTACGCGCACGTGCGCAACCCGATCTACGCCGCTGACGCCCTCATCTACCTGGGCGCGAGCCTGCGGCTCGGATCGCTGTGGCCGCTGCTCGCACTTCCCGCCGTGCTGGGAGCCCTGCGACGTTGGGTGATCGAGCCGGAGGAGACCTACCTGAGCGAGACGTTCGGGCGACGCTACGCCCGGTACCGCAGCGCGGTGCCGGCTCTGGTGCCGGCGTGGGGGCGTGACGACATCAGGTAGGTCGCACGGCAGGCGCAGTCCGGATCCGTCCGCGCAGGGCAAGTGCTCGCCCGGCCCGGGCTCGCGCCGCTCAGCCCGGCCCGGTCCAGCCCTGCTCGACCGGACTCAGTCACGTCAGCCCGGCTCGACCGGGCTCAGTCACGTCAGCCCGGCTCGACCGGGCTCAGTCACCTCAGACCGGTACCGGTCCGGTGGAGTCGCGGAGCACTGCCGACGAGCCGAGCACCGCGGTCCGGACCGGGGCGCCGGGATCGGCAATCCGATCGAACAGCAGTTCTGCCGCAGTGGTCCCGATCCGGTCCAGGTCCGCGGTGACCGTGGTCAGCGCGGGGCGGGACATCCCCGTCTGCAAGGCGTCGTCGCAGCCGGCCACGCTGAGCCGGTCGGGAACGGCTATCCCGGCGTCCTCCAGGCCGGTGAGCAGGCCCCAGGCGATCAGGTCGTCATAGGCGATCACCGCCGTCACCTGCTGGGCCAGCACGTACTCGGTGGCGGCCCGTCCCGCCGCGAAGTTGGGGGCCATCGGTTCACTCTCGTGCAAGCGCACACCCAGACGCTCGGCCGCCCGTCGCACCGCGGCGACCCGTCGCTCCCCCGCCCAGGATTGACGCGGGCCGTGCAGGTACAGCACGTCCCGGTGCCCCAACTCGGCCAGGTGCGTCAGGATCTGGTCCGTGCCCACCCCGGAGTCCACCGCGATCGCGTCCACGCCCTCCACCACCCGGCCGGCCAGGACCGTGGGCCGGATCTGGACGTACTCCAGGATCTCGGCATCAGGCATCCGGGAGGCCACCAGCACCAGACCGTCCACCAGTTGACTCATCCGTCGCACCAGTTCCCGCTCGGTGTTGGCATCCTCCCGCGAGTCCGCCAGCAGCACGCCGAGGCCGCGCTCCTGGGCGTGGTGTTCGATGCCGGCCAGGATCGGGGTGAAGAAGCCGTTGGTGACATCGGGTAAGACCACACCGATGGTGTCGAGCCGGCCGGTAACCAGACCTCGGGCCGCCTGCGAGGGCCGGTAGTCCAGTTCTGCAGCCGCAGTCAGGACCCGCTCGCGGGTTGCGGCGCTCACCCGGGCCTGGTTGTTCAGCGAGCGCGACACGGTCGCGATGGAGACCCCGGCCCGGCGGGCCACGTCCCGAATCGTGACCACGTCCCCTCCAGTTCTGCGTCCACTCCACAGGCGCTGCCGGTGCCCCCGATGGACACGAGTCCTCGGTGGCCACCACCGAACAGATGGCAGCCGGCCCCGGCCGGCATGTTGGCCTTACGGTAGTGCCCGGATCCGGGACAGGTGTCGGTTTCGGGGAGCCACCCGCGCCGAGGTAAGGGTCACCTGCAACGAGGCAAGGGGGCACGTCTGGCGATGTGTTCCGACCAGCCCGCCCAGCGCGAAATTGGGAACAAGGCTCCCGCCCGGGCGTGCAAGCGCTTACCCTGTGCTCCATGGCCGGTTCCGTAACTCTCGCGGACGTCGCTCGCGCTGCCGACGTCTCCCTCGCCACTGCCTCCAGGGCGATCAATGGCAGCGCGACGCGCACTGTGCGTCCCGAACTGCGCGAGCGGGTGCTGGCCGCGGCCGCGGAACTGAACTATCTGCCCGATGCCAATGCCCAGGCGATGGCCCGGGGCCGCACCACCGCGCTCGGTCTGATCGTGCACGACATCGCCGACCCTTACTTCTCCGCGATCGCCTCCGGTGTCGGCGCCGCGGCCGAGCGGTCGGACCTGATGGTCACGCTCGGCAACACCCAGCACGACCCCGAACGCGAACTCGCCCTGGTCGGGGTACTGCACCGCCAGCGCGCCCGGGCGATCGTGATTGCCGGGGGCCGGCACGATGATGATCTGATGCACGCGCGACTGGGGGCGGCGCTGGCCGCCTACCGGGCCGGCGGGGGCTCGGTGGCGATGGTCAGCCAACCGGTGCTCGAAGCGGACACCGTCGCGATCGACAACGTCAGCGGCGCCGCCGATCTGGCTGCCGCGCTGGTGGCGCGGGGGTACCGCTCCTTCGCGGTGCTGGCCGGCCCGCCCGGACATCTGACCGCCCGGGAACGACTGCGGGGTTTCACCTCCGGCCTGACAGGCGGGGATAACGACGCGACCGAGGCGGAAGCCGGGGCACCCCAGTATGTGGTCGCTTCGGCCTTCACCCGCGACGGTGGGTACGCGGCGATGACCGAACTCATCGAGCGGGTCGACCTGCGTAGCCCCGAGGTGGATGCGGTGTTCGCCGTCAACGACGTGATGGCGGTGGGGGCGATGGCCGCGGCCCGCGATGCCGGCGTGCGAGTAGGCGCCGATGTGGGTGTAGCGGGATTCGACGACATCGCCACGTTGCGCGACGTGACTCCCTCGTTGAGCACCGTGCGAGTGCCGTTGCACCAGGCCGGGGTGCTGGCCACCCAGCTCGCCCTCGGCCTCCCCCTGAGCGATGCCGGGCACCACGCGGACGCCGACCGTGAGGACGATCCCGAGGTGACCACGCACACCGGCGAGGACGGCATCCGCGTGGTGCGCGTGCGCGGCACCGTGGTGCTGCGGGACTCCACCCCGTCGCGCCTGAAGACCTGAGCACCCGCGCAGCCGGATCGGTGCCTTGACGGGGTTGACCCCGCCCGCGTACCCTCTGCGGAAAGCGCATTCCGAACGTGGTACTGCGCACCGATCGGGAGGCATCAATGAGCACCACCACCCTGCGTATCGCCATGAACGGCATCACCGGACGGATGGGATACCGCCAGCACCTACTGCGCTCGATCCTGCCGATCCGGGACGCCGGCGGGGTGGTGCTGGACGATGGCACCAAGGTCCAGGTGGAACCGATCCTGGTGGGCCGGCGCGAGCACGCCCTGGCCGAGATCGCCCGCGAGCACGACGTGCAGCACTACACCACCGACGTCGACGCGGTGATCGCCGACCCCAGCATCGACATCTACTTCGACTCCCAGGTCACCTCCCGTCGCTACGCCGCGCTGACCGCGGCGATGAAGACCGGCAAGCACATCTTCACCGAGAAGCCCACCGCCGAGACCCTCGAAGAGGCGATCGAACTCGCCCGGGTGCGCAATGCCACCGGGGTGACCGCCGGCGTCGTCCATGACAAGTTGTACCTGCCCGGCCTGGTGAAACTGCGCCGACTGGTGGAGGAGGGGTTTTTCGGCCGGATCCTGTCGATGCGCGGTGAGTTCGGGTACTGGGTCTTCGAGGGTGACCACCAGGCCGCCCAGCGACCCTCCTGGAACTACCGCACCGAGGACGGCGGCGGCATCACCACCGACATGTTCTGCCACTGGAACTACGTGCTCGAGGGCATCCTGGGCACCGTTGACGCCGTCACCGCCAAGACCGTCACGCACATCCCCACCCGCTGGGACGAGCAGGGGCAGGCCTACGACGCCACCGCCGACGACGCCGCCTACGGGTTCTTCGAGGTCACCTCCCCCGCCGGCGACCCGATCCTGGCCCAGATCAACTCCTCCTGGGCGGTGCGGGTCTACCGGGACGAGTTGGTCGAGTTCCAGGTGGACGGCACCCACGGCTCGGCCGTGGCGGGACTGCGCAAGTGCGTGGCCCAGCAGCGCGCCCACACCCCCAAGCCCGTGTGGAACCCGGATCTGCCGGTCACCGAGTCCTTCCGGGACCAGTGGCTGGAGGTGCCCGACAACGCCGACCTCGACAACGGCTTCAAGGTGCAGTGGGAGGAGTTCCTGCGCGACGTGCTTGCCGGCCGTGAGCACCGCTACGACCTGCTCTCGGCCGCCCGCGGCGTCCAACTCGCCGAGGCCGGCCTGGCCTCCAGCGCACAGGGCAAGCGAGTGGAACTCTCCCCGATCGAACTCTGATCACCCCGCCGGCGGGCGGACCCCGCCGGCACCGCACCACGCACGAGCCGAGCCCGCAGCGAGCGTGGCGATGGAGGAACACATGGCTGATCTGTCCCGGTTGTCCCTGAACACCGCCACCACCAAGGCGCTGACGTTGCCGGAGGCCGCGCAGGTGGCCACCGAGGCCGGCCTGGGCGCGGTTGGGCTGTGGCGGGACCGGGTCGCCGAGACCGGGCTTGACGAGTCGGCCCGGATCGTGAAGGAGGCCGGCCTCCGAGTGTCATCACTGTGCCGAGGCGGGTTCCTCAGCACCTCCGATCCCGAGGGGATCGCCGCGGCACTGGAGGACAACCGCGCCGCGATCGTGGAGGCCGCCACCCTGGGCACCCGGGAGTTGGTCATGGTGGTCGGCGGCCTGGACGCCGCGACCGAACCCGGCGGGCCGGCGCTCCCGGACGGGGACAAGGACATCGTCGCCGCCCGCACGCGGGTGGCGGAGCGGATCGCCGAACTGACGCCCTTCGCCGCCGAGCATGACGTGCGCCTGGTGCTGGAACCCCTGCACCCGATCTTCGCCGCGGACCGGGCGGTGCTGTCCACCCTGAAGCAGTGCCTGGACATAGCCGAGCCGTTCCCGGCCGAGACCGTCGGGGTGGTGGTGGACACCTACCACGTGTGGTGGGACCCGGACCTGCGCGAGCAGATCAACCGCGCCGGCGCCGCCGGCAGGATCGCCTCCTACCAGGTGTGCGACTGGATCCTGCCGCTGGCCGCGGACGCGCTGCTGTCCCGCGGCTTCATGGGCGATGGGTACATCGACTTCCCCACCATCACCTCATGGGTGTCCGAGGCCGGCTACACCGGGGATGTCGAAGTGGAGATCTTCAACGCCGACATCTGGGCCGCTCCGGGCGCGCAGACCGTGGCCACCATGGCCCGGCGCTACACCCAACTGGTGGCACCCCACCTGTAAGGGCCGACAACGGCGCAGCCCGGGCTCCGTAGGCGACCGGCCGGTGCCACCACCCCCGATACGGCGCGGGCCCCATGGGCGGCCAGGCATGCGCCGTCGGACGATTTGACACAATCGCCCCATGACCCGCCCGGATGAGGAATTCGATGTCGAAGCTCCTCCTCCGGCCGCCACGTCACCGCCGCAGCCTGCCCGCCCGGCCCGTTCCGCCGTCGGCTTCTTCCTGCTCGGGCTCGTGCTCGTCGCCATCGGCGTCGTGCTCGCCCCCACCCCCGAACCGGGTGAGCGCGGCCTCGTCGCCTCTCTCGAATCCGAGCCGCAACTGCAGTGGCACCTGCCGATCCAGGCCGGAGGGTCCTCGGACGGGCACGTCTGGCTCGGTGAGAACCGGGTGGTCGCGGCCAGTCCCACCCTCGTCCGGGGTGTGGACCTGGACGCCGGCGACGTCGTCTGGGAGGTACGGGCCCCACAGATGCAGTGCGGACGGGAGGAGGCCGACATCGCGTGCGTGAGCCGACAGGGGGCCCGATCGGAACTGATCGAGATGACGATGGCCTCCGGCGAGACCGGCCGCACCGTGCAACCCGGGCTCGAGGCCGCACTCCCCCACGACGGCGGACACATCACCGTGTACTCCGATGCCGAGGCGATCAGCGTGATGCGCTCGGGCGATTCCGGGGAACATCGTTGGACCCACCGTGTACCCGGCGCACCCGAAGCCGACCTCGGTGCGGTCTCCATGGCTGTGCTCGATGATCTGGTGCTGATCCAGGCCCCGCGCCTGGCCGATGGCGCCGGACTCGACCTGGCGCTGGATCTCGCGGACGGGACCCCGCACGAGGAGACTGAGGCCGTGCGTGTGAATCACGACGGCGAATGGTTGGTGCGCCGGGACAACGAGGTCACGCTCTACGACCGGTCCGGCCGCCCCACCACGGTCAGTGAGGAGTCGGGGTTGCTCCGTGTGGATGACGACCCCGGTTCGGACCTGGTCTTCTCCGACAGCACCGGCGACCTACGGGCGCTGACGGCCGCCACCGGCGAGCAGGCCTGGTCCTTCAGCACCGAACAGTCCGGGGCGATCGCCCACGCCCGCCTGGCCGGGACGATGGTGGGCTGGTCCGGCGGCTCCTGGTACGGCCTGGACGCCGAGGAGGGCACTCTGCGGTGGACCCGCCCCGGGGAGATGCCCCGGTGCCCGTGCCTGGGTGCCGACAGCACGTTGGCCCACGTGACCGGCGAGGACGTCTCGGTCCTGACCGGGTTCGACACGCGCACCGGTGAGGTCACCTGGGAGATACCGCTCGCCGAATCCCGTCATTTCAGTTACGACGTCGAGGAGACGCACCTGGCGGTCTTCACCGCCTTCGACCTGTCGGTGTGGTCCCTGGGGAGTGCCTGATGCGCGCCCGAGCGGAGGAGTTCGACCTCGAGGTCGCCGCCTCGGCGCCGCTCGATCCGCGAGCGTCGGGGCTCGGCACCCCGGACGCTTCGAGAACCCTCCCCGGCCTCTCCGGCCCCCTGCCATGGGTGGCGGTCGCCGTCGTCCTGGTGCTGGCCGGTGTCGCGCTCGCCGAACGTCCGCCTCCAGACTGGCGGACCGGGATCATCGAGCACATCGCCACCCCGACGGAGCAGTGGTACACCCCGCTGCAGGTCGATATGAGCGACCCGCACGATGTGTGGCTGGGCCCGGAGACGGCGATTCTGGCCAATCGCTCCCGCGTGCACGGCTTCGCCGTGGCCGATGGGGCCGAGCTCTGGCAGGCCGAGGGCCGGCACCTGCGCTGCCACCAGGGCGAACCCGACGGCGACGTGTTGTGCGTCAGCGGTGAGGCCGCGCAGGCCGAGTTGATCCGGATCGATGCCCTGGCCGGGGAGATCATGCGCCAGGACCGGCCGGGCATTCTCGCCGCGCTGGACGTCGATGGCGACGTGCTCAGCCTGCGTCAGGAGGGTGAGCGCACGTTCCTGGAGCGGGAGGATTCCAGTGCTACCCGGCGTTGGTCGGTTGACCTCGGCTTCGTCGGTGCCTGGTACGTTCCCGCGCTGCTGACCCTGCTGGGCACCACCGGGGGCTACGTCATGGTCGGGATGGGGCTAGGGGGGCCCTCGGTTCCCTCGTTCGCCGTTCGCAACGCGGCCGACGGGCGGGTGGCCGAGGAGATCGGTGACCTCTGGGTCGGCCGCCCGCCCGCCGACGTCGCGAACCCGTGGTTGCTGGTGGCCGAGGATGGGAGCGAGTTCCGCTACCTCAATGCCGAGGGAGCACTCAGCGAGGCACGCAGCCAGTGGAGTCACTACCTGGTCGTGGACGAGGACCTGATGTCCGATGTCTCCCTGCACCTGGCGCACGGGGAACTACAGGCCCTCTCCCACCGCCGCCCCGACCACATCTACTGGAGCCGATCCACCTCCGGGATGACGGCGGTCCTGGCACGGGTGGGCGGCCTGGTCCTGGTGCAGGAGGGCACCACGACCGCCGCGCTCGATGAGCGCACCGGCGCACAGGTATGGCGCGAACAGGTGCCGCTGGTGGCGTGGCGATCGCTCAGCGACGGTCGCACGCTGCTCTCCCTCGACTCCGCCGCCGGGCGGCAGGTCCTGAGCGGAGTTGATGTGCGAACCGGGGAGTTGCTCTTCGAGGTCACCGGCGTTGAGGGCCCGGACGCACTGGTGCGTACCGAGCGGACCTACGAGGGCCGTCTCCTGGTGGTGACCACCGCCGGGCTGTCCATGTGGTCCCTGGCCTGACCTCGCCCCCGGGCCAGCGCCCCCGCCAGTTCCCCGCCAGCGCCCCGGGGCGTCGCCCGGCTGTGCGCCGGGACGTTGCCCGGCGCTGAGACCGCAGCCTGCAGGCGGGTGGGGTGAGACCGGTCGGGTGCGGTGAGACCGGACCCCGCAACGCTCCGGTCTCACGGACGATCGGCCGGTCTCACCAACACGGCCGCCGGCTGGTCAGTAGATGTTGCCGTGCTCGCGGAAGTCGCGCCAGACGTTCTCGAAGAAGTCGTCGTCAGCCGGGATCGGCCGCACCGGGCGCCAACGGAACAACGGCCGTCCGGCGGGGTCGGTCTCCTCGCGCTGGACGATCTGCGCCCAGTCTCCCCCGCCGTCGTCCTCGGGCCGGTCCAGGCCGTTGTGGCCCACGGGCGCCGGTGCGCCATCGGGGGCGAGCCAGGCGACCTCCTGGACCTGATCGGCCAGCGCACCCTCGTCCAGACTGAAGCGGAAGAGCTCGGGCAGGTCCAGTTCCGCGTCGGCGTTCGTGCCGTAGCCGACCTTGGGCAGGTGGCCGCCCGGGTCGGTGTACAGGACCGAGCCGCGTGAGCGCCCACCCTTGCCCACGTAGTCGGCCATCGCCGACAGGTACACATAGGCGGTGGTGAGGATGTCGCGGACCAGGAAGGTGCGGTTCACGGACCGGCGTGAGGTGGAATCGGCACTGATCGTCTCGCCGTACTCAGTCAGCCACTGGTGCACCTGCTGCAGTGCCTCGTCGATCGACTCGGCCGAGCGTACCGGCCCGGCCTTGGCGCTCATCAACTCCTGCACCGCGGTGAGCATCGTGCCGGTGTTGTCCGTCAGACCCGAGCGGGCGCGCTCGGCGGCAGCGGCGACGAGATCCATGGCGTCGGTCAGGACAGCCTCGGCGGCAGCGGAAAAGGTCGGCTCGGCCACCGGGTCCTGGGTACGCCGGGCGGCGATGAACTGGGCCGCCCGGGTGGCCCCGACCTGCCCGGAGTTCAGTGCGGAACCACCGGGACGGTACACCCCGTGGGCACCGCCGGCCTCCCCCACCGGGAAGAAGCCGGACACGTTGGACTGCCACCATCGGTCCACGCTGAGCCCGCCGTTGTTGTGCTGGGCGCACACGTCCACCTCGAGCATCTCCTTCTCGAGGTCCACGTACGGGTTCTTGTCCAGGTAGAACTGGTAGGCCGGCTCGTTCATCTTGCGCAGCCGCTCGATCGGCGTGCCGAACAGCACCCCGGCCTTCTCCAGGTACTCGAACGGCTCGGGGTCCAGCTCGCTGTAGTCGAACGTCTCGCGCACCGGGTTGGAGCGGAAGTCCAGGAACACCCGGCGCCCGCGCAGCACGGTCTCGCGGTAGACCAGCAGGTCGATCAGGGAGGAACCCTCGGTGGCCTTACGCACGTCGAAGGGCCACTGGTAGCCCTTGAGGAACACCAGCGAGATCAGCCGGCCGTAGTCGGGGATGGTCTCGGTGAGGAACTCGCGCTCGTCGTTGCCCTCGGCATCGGTGGAGACGAACCGGGGCACCACCTGCATGTAGGTTCCCGAGACGTTCCAGCGCGGCTTGATCGAGGCCAGGCCGAACTGCCACTCGGTCACACCCTTGCCGCGCACCCCACCGCGGTAGGCGGCACCGGAGGCGCCCCACTGGCCGTTGGGGAAGACCCTCGTTGCGTAGATCCCGGCTGGGCCGCCGGTGGCGTAGACGATGTTGGTGCACCGGATCAGCAGGTAGGGGCTGCGCTCGCCGTCGTGCGGAACGTCGGTGCGCAGCAACAACAGGCCGGCGATCCGGGGGCCCTTGTCCGTGGTGTCATCGACGATCAGGTCGACCACACGGCAGTTGTCGTAGATGTCGGTGCCGTTGCGGGCGACCTTCTTCTCGAGTTGCTCCACCATGGACCGGGAGGTGTAGGGCCCCACCGACGTTCCTCGGCGGCGCGGGTCGTGGTCGGTCTTGTAGCCCACGAACTCCCCGGACCGGGACTGTGGGAACGGCACACCCAGATCGCACAGGCGCAGGAACGCCCGGGCGGACAGGGCGGCCTCGGCCAGGGCGTTGTCGCCGTCCATCGCCCCGCCGGCGAACAGCGTCCTGGCCATCTCGTGCACCGAGTCGGCCTCTTCTCCGGAGAGGGAGAGTTTGTAGTAGGTCTGCTTGTCCGAGCCCGCGTTGCGACTGGCCCCGGCGCCGACCTTGTCGGTCACCATGATGACGTCGTCCTGGCCGAACTCCCAGAGCCGGTCGGCGGCAGCGAAACCGGCCGAGCCGGTGCCCACCACCACCGTGTTGGTGCTGACCACCGGAACCTGCTGGCCGGCGATGGTCTGGGTGGGCGCGGAGTCGGCATCGGCGATGGGCATGGTGGTCCTTGTCGGGGTCGGCGCCGAGGTCGCGGTGGCGTATCGGCGCGGGCTTGTGGGGTGGGTGCGGGCTTTGGCCGGGCGGTGCCGCTACCGGTTCAGAGCCGGGGGATGTGCATGCCACCGTCGACGTTGATGATGTCGCCGGTGGAGTAGGGCATGCGGGCGGCGGCGAGTTGGACCACGGCGCCGGCTACGTCGGCGGGGGTGCCCCACCTGGGGATGGGGGCCAGCCCGCCGGCGAACTGTGCGTCGTACTTCTCCTTCACACCGGCGGTCATGTCGGTGGCGATCACGCCGGGACGCACCTCGTAGACCATGATCCCCTCCGGAGCCAGGCGGGCGGCCCAGAGCTGGGTGGCCATCGCCATGCCCGCCTTGGAGATGCAGTATTCGCCGCGGTTGGTCGAGACCGTCACCGCAGAGGTGGAGGAGACGTTGATGATGGTGCCGTGCACCTGGTCGCCCGGGTCGCCCTCGCGGCGAGCGATCATCTCGGCCGCGACCATCTGGGTCAGGAAGTAGGGACCGCGCAGGTTGATGTCCATCACTCGGTCGTAACTCTCCTGCGTGGCCACCACGATGTCGTCGCGCACCTGGGGAGCCACTCCGGCGTTGTTGACCAGCAAGTCGATGCGGCCCCAGCGCTCCAGTGCGTCATCGACGTAGCAGCGGTGGTCCTCCAGGTCCGCTACCGAGCCACGGGTGTAAGACACCTCCCCCAACTCGCGCAGTTCGGCCATCAGTTCCGACGGCTCCTCGCGGGTGGCCAGAATCGCCACGGCGTAACCCTCGGCCAGCAGTGCCCGGGTGATCCCCTGCCCGATGCCCCGGTTGCCACCGGTGACCAGTGCCACTTTATTCACGCGTTACTCCTTGGGGTTGGGGCTGGGGCCCGGAGGCCGGATCAGGGCGGCACAGGATCACCCTGGTGGATCTGCGCTGGGTCCGCGCGCAGCACGGCGCAACCGGTAGGCCCATCATGCCTGACGACACCAGATCCGGCAAGCGCTTTCCGGCCCCTGGGAACCCTGCTGACTACGCGGCTTCTGGACTGAGTGCTCCCAGAAGATTCCGCTCACTCAATCCACTTGCCGCGACCTCAACGCCTCCCTGGCGATCACTCGGGCAGGTACAGGCCCGGTACGGCACGAGCGCCACGCATCAGTCGGGCGGGCATCGCGCGGACCAGGCGCTCAGCGGTCGCGTCCGGGCGATGCAGATCCTCGGAGACGAACCTCAACACCACCCCTCCGGCCTCCCGGATGGCGTCCTCTCGGAGTTTCTCCTCGACCACGGCCTCGGCACCGCCGTCTGGCGTTTCTGCGTGGTACTTGATCCTCCCGTCGAACTCGGCATGAACGACCCAGCGCTCTGTACCGCCGCCGGACCTTCGGCGGTAGCACCAGGCCAGATCGCTGAAGTAGGTGCCGCGATCAGTCTGAGTTCGGAACTGAGCGATCGGCCGACCGATGCCCCGGGAGACGGCGATCCAGCGCAGCACCGACTCACCAGGGGACTCCGCGAAGCCGTTGGCAGCCGACAGCACCGCCCTGGCCCGGACCCGGCCACGGCGTGCGCGACCTGATTCGAGGCGCTCGCCCAGTTCCGCACGGATCCCCTCCATCCGCTCCTGAGATTCCGCACGCCGCCAGCGATCCGGCTTCGCAAGGAGCCGCAGCGCACTGTCAGCGACCACCAGCGCGTCGCGTGCGTGCAGCGTCCTGGCACAGTCGAGCACGGTGCGCTGCAGGGTGGTGACCGCCAACCCGTTGATCGTGGTGACATCGGAAGGCTCCAGATCGACCGTGTGCCGGAGCACGTCGGATGCGCGCCTCGCGCCGTGACGCGTGGGCTGGATCAGATGGACCCGTTCGGGCGTCCGCCAGAGCGGGCATCCATGCAGCAGCGCCGCGCTCTCGTGACTGAGGATGCGTGGCTCGGCAGAAGCCCGGACTACCGCGACGCAGCGCGCCAGGGCGTACTGCTGCCGCGTCGCCCACGGTTCCGTCAGTGCCTGATCCACCACCATGTAGGCACCGTGGCGCACCCGGGCGATGGTGCCGGCACTGAGCAGGTCGGCGAAGTCCGCCTTCCCCAGTTCGGATCGGAGGACGACGCGCGGAAGGGACGGCGGTCCGGGCCCTCGTAAGCGTTCCATGACTGGCAGCCTCGCCGGTCGTGCGCAGGCGGGCGATGAACCGCCGGCCCGCTGTGGACATTCGATCCCCATCCCCACCCCGCTGACCCGAGATCGCCACCCCTCAACCCGCCGCCGCCACCCACCGGCCCACCACCAGCCCACCGATCCGGCGGCGACTGCGCGGCATATGGATCGAATCCGCCCATAAGGTTCGGTGACTGCGCGGCATATGGATCGAGTTCGCCGGAGAGGTGCCGCTACTTCGCGGCATTCGCCGCGACGTCAGCGCCGCCGGCCGGGTGGGGGTGGGGCGGCTGCCGGGTGGGGCGGGTGTGGGGCGAGCGGATGGTGGGTGCGGCGGGTGTGGGGCGAGCGGATGGTGGGTGCGGCGGGTGTGGGGCGAGCGGATGGTGGGTGCGGCGGGTGTGGGGCGAGCGGATGGTGGGTGCGGCGGGTGTGGGGTGGGCGGCGGGCGATGGCGTGCGGTGCGGTTCAGTCGCCGGCGGGCGTGGTGCTCAGGCCGGCGGCAGCGAGTTGGTCCTCGAGGTGGAAGACTTCCTCGAGGAGAACGAAACCCTCATCGGGGTTGCCGGAGTCGACAAAGAACTCGCTCATCGCGGCCTGCCAGCGCCCGTTCACCTCGGTGGCGGCCATCGCCTCCTGGGCGGCACGATAATCCTCGGACTCGAAGTGACCCACCAGCAGACCGTCCTGCGACAGGTAGAGCGAGTAGTTGCGCCACCCGGAGTCTCGCAGCGCCGCGAGCATGTCCGGCCAGACGGCGGCATGAGCGCGGCGGTAGTCATCCAACCGGTCCGGGCGCACGCGGGAGGTGAAGCAGTAGCGGGTCATCGCGGATCTCCTTGCTCGTGGGTTGGCGTGGGTCGGGCGTGGGTTGGTGGGAGTTCGGCGGGGTTCTGCGTGGGCTGGGCGTGGCTCAGGTGGTGGTCGAGGGCGGCAGCCGTTGCTCCGCCCGGCCCCAACGCTCGGCCGCCCCCGGTGCCGGGGTGTAGGTCGCGGTGGACACGCTCGCGGCAACCACGCTGCGCAGGTCCTCCAGAGTCCCCTCGAGCACCCCCACGGCGCGGGCCTGCGCCACCACGTTCCCCAGGGCGGTGGACTCGGCCGGGCCGGCCACTACCGGCAGCCCGGTCGCGTCGGCAGCCAACTGGCACAGCAGCGCGTTCCGGGAACCACCACCCACCAGGTGCACCCGGCGCACCGGGCGGGAGGTCAACTCGACCGCCGCGCGCACACTGCGGCGATAGGCCAGGGCCAGCGAGTCCAGCACCGTACGGGTGATCTGCGCCGGGCTGACCGGATCCGGTTCGCCCCGCTCGACGGCGTGAGTACGGATCCGTTCGGGCATGTCGCCCGGGGGCAGGAACGCCGGATCGTCGGCGTCGATCAGGGTGCGGAGCGGCTCGGCCCGGGCGGCCGCGTCGAGCAGGGAGGTCAAGTCCGCATCCTCACCCGCCTCGGCCCAGATCCGCTGACTCTCCTGCAGCAGCCACAATCCCATCACGTTGCGCAGGAAGCGCACCCGGCCGTCCAACCCGAGTTCGTTGGTGAAGTTGGCCTCCCGGGCACTCTCGGTGAGCACCGGCTCGCCCACCTCCACCCCGACCAGAGACCACGTGCCGCAGGAGATGTAGGCGAAGTCGGAACTGGTGGCCGGGATGCCGGCCACTGCCGAGGCGGTGTCGTGGGATCCCACCGCGATCACGGGCACCGGGCCCAGCCCGGTCGCCTGCTGGGCCTGCTCGGTCAACGGCCCGAGCACGTGGCCGGGTTCGACCAGGGGTGGGAACAGATCGGTCGGCAGGCCCAGTCGACCGAGCAGATCAGCCGACCAGGCCGGCCCGTCCTGGTCCAACAACCCGGTGGTGGAGGCGTTCGTCGTCTCGCTGGCCTGCACTCCGGTGAGCCGGTAGCCGAGTAGGTCCGGCAGTAGCAGCGCCCGGGCCGGGAGCGGGGTGGACGACGACGTGGGTGCGGCGAGCAGTCCAGTGCGCTTCTCCGCTGCGAGCTGGAAGATCGTGTTGAACGGCTGATGGGCGATCCCGGAGATCGCGTACAACTCACCCGGGTCGGCCAGCGCGTGCACCTCTGACACGGCCTGCCCGCCCCGAGCATCGCGATAGGCGACTGGCGGTGCCAGCAGGGCACCGTCGTCGTCGATCAGTCCGTAGTCCACCGCCCAGGAGTCGATCCCGATACCGAGCAGTGGGCCATCGTCGCCCGCGGCCCGCAGGCCCGACAGGATCTGCTCGTACAGTCCCTCCAGGTCCCAGCGCAGCACGCCGGTGGCGTCATAGCGTGCCTCGTTGGGGAAGCGCGCCACCTGGCGCATCTTGACCTGTGGGCGATCGGGGGGGCCGGTGATCTCGGCCCGGATCACCCGCCCCGAGGATGCCCCCAGGTCGACCGCCGCGAATGCCGGTACTGCCGGCGTACTGCTCATCGCTACCCCCGGGCGTGGTTCAGCGCAGGAACGCCGCAGCCACCCCGGAATCGACCGGGATGTGCAGGCCGGTGGTCTGGGACAGGTCGGCGCCGGTGAGGGCAGCGACCGCCGCGGCCACATGCTCCGGCAGCACCTCGCGTTTCAGCAGGGTGCGCTGGGCGTAGTAGGCGCCGAGCTCGGACTCGGGGACCCCGTACACCGCCGCGCGCTGGGCACCCCAGCCGCCGGCGAAGATGCCGCTGCCGCGGACCACGCCGTCGGGATTGATGCCGTTGACGCGGATCCCGTGCTCGCCCAGTTCGGCCGCGAGCAGGCGTACCTGGTGGGCCTGATCGGCCTTGGTGGCGGAGTAGGCGATGTTGTTCGGACCGGCGAACACCGCGTTCTTGGAGGCGATGTAGATGATGTCCCCACCGATCCCCTGGGCGACCATCGCCCGGGCCGCCTCACGGGAGACGAGGAAGGACCCACGGGCCATCACGTCGTGCTGGGTGTCCCAGTCCGCTGCAGTGGTCTCCAGCAGCGGCTTGGAGATGGACAGCCCGGCGTTGTTGACCACCAGGTCCACGCCCCCGAAGGCCAGGGCGGCCTGGCCGATCAGATCGGCCACGGCGTCCTCGTCGGTGACGTCGGCGGCGACCGCCACGGCCACGTCCGGGCCACCGAGTTCGGTCGCCAGATCCTGTGCTGCTTCGGCGTCGCGGTCGGCGATGACGACGCAGGCACCCTCGGCCACGAGTCGCTGGGCGATCGCCTTGCCGATGCCCGAGGCGCCTCCGGTGATCAGACCGATGCGGGTGGCGAGCGATTTGGGCTTGGGCATGCGCTGAAACTTGGCTTCCTCCAGCGCCCAGTACTCGATGCGGAACTTCTCGGATTCATCGATCGGCGCGTAGGTGGAGATCGCCTCGGCGCCGCGCATCACGTTGATGGCGTTGACGTAGAACTCCCCGGCCACGCGGGCAGTCTGCTTGTCCTTTCCGAAGGAGAACATCCCCACCCCGGGCACCAGCACGATCGCCGGGTCCGCCCCTCGCATCGCCGGGGAGTCGGCATCGGCGTGCCGCTGGTAGTACCCGGCGTAGTCCTCGCGGTAGGCACCGTGCAGTTCGTGCAACCGCTCGACGGCCTGCTCCAGCGGCGCCTCCGCGGGAAGGTCGAGCACCAGCGGCTTGACCTTGGTGCGAAGGAAGTGATCGGGGCAGGAGGTGCCCAGTTCGGCCAGCGCGGTGAGTTTGTCCCGGGCCAGGAACTCCAGCACCACGTCGGAGTCGGTGAAGTGGCCGACCTGCGGCCGGTCGGCCGAGGCGATGCCCCGGATCACCGGTGCCAGCGCGGCCGCGCGCGCACGGCGCTGCTCCGGTGCCAACGGTTCATATCCCGGGCGCTGGGCCCCGAAGGGGTGCTCGTCGCGTCCGGCCAGGTCCGCCGTTGCCTGCTCGATGTACTCCTCGGCCATCCGGATGATCTTCAGGGAACGCTCCTCGACCTGGTCGGAGGTTTCGCCCCAGGCGGTGATACCGTGCCCGCCCAGGATGCAGCCGATCGCCTGCGGGTTCTCCTCCTTGATCGCGGCGATGTCCAGGCCGAGCTGGAATCCGGGGCGGCGCCAGGGCACCCAGACCACCTCGTCGCCGTAGATGCGCCGGGTGAGGTCCTCCCCGTCCACCGCGGTGGCCACGGCGATGCCGGCGTCGGGATGCAGGTGGTCCACGTGGTCGGCCTCCACCAGGGCGTGCATCGCGGTGTCGATCGAAGGCGCAGCCCCACCCTTGCCGTGCAGGCAGTAGTCGAACGCGGCGACCATCTCATCCTCACGGTCCACGCCCGGATACACCTGCGGCAGGGCGCGCAGGCGGTCCATTCGCAGCACTGCCAGGTTGCTCTTGGTCAGCGTGCCCAGGTCACCGCCGGAGCCCTTGACCCACAGCAGCTCCACGTCCTCCCCGGTGACCGGGTCCGGTGCCGAACCCTTGGCGGAGGTGTTGCCACCGGCGTAGTTGGTGATCCGCGGGTCCGAACCCAGCCGGTTGGACCGCGCGACCAGATCGTCGACGGTACGCATCAGGCCCCCCATCCTGCCTGCGTCCCGCCCACCCGTGCGGCCGCGACCTCGGCGGCATAGCCAGAGGCGGCGAAGGCCGCCATCGGGTCGGGGTCCAGGCCCTGGCCGGCGCGTAGTTCGGCGAGCATCGGGCGCACGTCGGTGTTGTAGGCATCCATCAGCACCCCGTGGGCTCCGAGCACGTCCTGGGCCTGTTGGGCCGCTGTGAGTGCCTCGGAATCCACCAGGAGCGCCTTGGCGGTCGCCTCCTGGACGTTCATCACCGAGCGGATCTGGCCGGGAATCTTCTCCTCGATGTTGTGGCACTGATCAAGCATGAAGTTCACCCCCGCTTCGGGCTTGAGCGCATCGGCCTGGACGATCTCGTGCATGATCCGGAACAGTTGGAACGGGTCCGCGGAGCCGACCATCAGATCGTCGTCGGCGTAGAAGCGTGAGTTGAAGTCGAAGGCACCCAGGCGACCCTGGCGCAGCAGTTGCATCACGATGAACTCGATGTTGGTCCCCGGTGCGTGGTGCCCGGTGTCCAGCACCACGGTGGCGCGCTCGCCCAGGGCCAGGCAGTGCAACAGGGCGGTGCCCCAGTCCGGGATATCGGTGGAGTAGAACGCCGGCTCGAAGAACTTGTACTCCAGCACCAACGTGTGGTCGGAGTCCATCGCGGCGTAGATTTCGGCCAGGGACTCGGCCAGGCGGTCCTGGCGGGCCCGCAGGGAGTCCTGGCCGGCGTAGTTGGTACCGTCCGGGAGCCAGAGTTTGAGCTCCTTCGAGCCCGTGGCCCGCATCACGTCCAGGCACTGCATGTGGTGGTCGATGGCCTTGCGCCGGATGCGCTCATCGGAGTGGGTCAGCGAGGAGAGCCGGAAGTCGGCGTCCTGGAAGAGGTTGGCGTTGATCATGCCGATGGTCAGGCCGTGGTCATCGGCATGGCGGGCCAGATCGGAGAAGTCATCGACCAGGTCCCACGGGATGTGCAGCGACACCCGAGGCGTGATGCCGGTGTACTTGTGCACCTGGGCGGCGTCGGCAATCTTCTCGTAGGGATCCCGCGGAACACCCTCGGTGGTGAATACGCGGAATCGGGTCCCTGAGTTGCCGAACGCCCAGGAGGGCAGTTCGACGGTTTGCTCGGACAGTGCCGCCGTCGTGGCGCTCTGCCTGCTCGACTGGTCGTTCATCACCGAATCCTCATTAATTCCGGAGCCCCAGGCCGTCAGCCCATGCGCCCGTCAGCCTATGAAACGTTTCAGTCAAATCTAGGCCCTTCGCTCCCCTCCGTGCAACCGTTCTACGCCAAATTGTTGCCGGTCCGTTGCCTGATGCGCGCGCGACGCAGGGCCGCCGAGATCTCCTCGACCGTGCCGCAGCGGCGTAGACTCTCGCGAATCCAGCGATGAACAGGACCTCGATGACGACCACCCACGGCCCCCGGACCGCCCGCCGACCGAGCGTGACCGACGTCGCCAAGTTAGCCAACGTGTCCGTCGGCACGGTGTCCAACGTGCTGAACCGCCCTGAACGCGTGGCCGACGCGACCCGGACTCGGGTAGAAAAGGCGATCGCGGCTCTGTCGTTCGTCCCGAACGCCTCCGCCCGCCAGTTGCGCGCGGGCACGATCACCACGGTGGGGGCGGTGCTGCTGGACATCCGCAACCCCTTCTTCACCGATATGGCACGCGGTATCGAGGACCGGATCGCCCTGGATGACCGCACCCTGATGCTGGCCAGTTCCGATGAGGACCCCAAGCGCGAGATGCGATACCTTCGCCTGTTCGAGGAGCACGGCGTCAGCGGTCTGCTCGTGGTGCCCTCCACGACCGAGATCGACCACCTGCTCGCGATCGTCGACCGCGGCCTGGACGTGGTGCTGCTCGACTCCCCCTCACCTACCCCTCGCATCTCCTCCGTCGCCGTGGACAACATCGAGGGCGGCAAGCTGGCCGCCCAGCATCTGCTGGCGATGGGGCACGAGGAGATCACGTTCATCAACGGCCCGCACAGCATCCGCCAGTGCCGCGACCGGTTCGCCGGTGTGGAACTCGCCGTCCAGGAGGCGGGCAGGGACCCGGCCGAGGTGATCACCGAGCTGACGATCTCGAGCCTGGACGCCGACGGCGGCGAGTTGGCCATCTCCCGCGTGCTCGATGAGCAGGGCGACGCGGCGCCGTCGGCGGTCTTCTGCGTCAATGACCTGGTCGCGATCGGGGTGCAGCGCACCATGCGCCGCCGCGGCCTCGAGATGGTGGGGCACATGGCGATCGTGGGCTACGACGACATCGACATCGCCAGCGAGCTCGCCCTGCCGCTGACGTCGGTTCGCCAGCCGCACCACGAACTCGGCTACCGCGCCGCCGACATCCTGATGACCGCGGGAACACCCGAGCACGTGGTCTTCCAACCGCAGTTGGTGGTCCGCGCCTCCTCCGACCCCGCATCCGGCTGAGTTCTGCAGCGCCGGTCTCCGCATCCTGAGCGGTGCCCCCGTCTCCGGGTCCCCGGCGCCACCGCCCGAGCGTGACGACGGCCCGGGTCGGCTCGATCGTGGGCCGACCCGGGCCGCGTCGGCTGAACCCGCCCCGGGTGGGGCGGGCGGGTGATCAGACCAGGGTGACCATCGTCCAGGACACCGGCGGGAGGTTGACGTTGACGGCACCGTCGGAGACGCCGGCGCTGTCATTGCGGCGCGGCAGCACCGACGTCGCGTCATCTGCGGTGGCCGACCAGGTGTGGTCGGGGTTGGACAGCGTCACACAGTTGTCCACCCGCAGGTCACCCAGTGCGCGCAGATCCATCTGCACGTGCGTCTCCTCACTCAGTGACCGGTTCACCAGGAACAGCGACACCGACCCGGTCTCCGGATCCCGGGTGGCCACCGCATCGACCTGGTCCACCGGACCGTACTTGTCGGTCTCCAGCACCGGCGCATCGACCGCCACCTGCAGTACCTCGCCGCGGGCGTGCTGTGCGGTGAGGGCGAAGGGGTGGAAGGTGGTCTGGCGCCAGGCACGTCCACCCGGCTCGGTCATGATCGGGGCGATCACGTTGACCAGTTGGGCCAGCGAGGCCGAGTGCACCCGGTCGGTGTGCCGCAGCAGCGAGATGAGCAGGTTGCCCACCACCACGGCGTCGGCCACGTTGTACTTGTCCTCCAGCAGCACCGGCGCCACCGGCCACTCATCGCCGGACGGCGGGCGGGACTCGGCACGCTTCTGATACCAGACGTTCCACTCATCGAAGGAGATGTTGATCGCCTTGTTGTGCTTGCCCGCGGCCCGCACCGCATCGGCGGTGGCGGCCACCGAGTCGATGAAGTAGTCCATGTTCGCCGCACTGGCCAGGAAACTGGACAGGTCGCCGTCGTCCTCGTAGTAGTACACGTGCGCGCTGATCAGGTCCACGTGGCGGTAGGTGTGCTCCAGCACGGTCGACTCCCAGGTGCCGAACGTGGGCATCGTGGAGTTCGAGGACCCGCAGGCCACAAGTTCCAGATCCGGGTCGATCATGCGCATCGCCCGCGCGGTCTCGGCAGCGAGGCGCCCGTATTCCTCGGCGGTCTTGTGACCGATCTGCCAGGGCCCGTCCATCTCGTTGCCCAGGCACCACATCTTGATCTTGTAGGGATCCCGGGCCCCGTTGGCGCGGCGGGCATCGGACAGGGCGGTCCCGCCGGGCACGTTGGTGTACTCCAACAGGTCCAGTGCCTCCTGGATGCCCCGGGTGCCCAGGTTCACCGCCATCATCGGCTCCACACCGGCCTTGGCGGTCCAGGCCATGAACTCATCGACGCCGAAGGTGTTCGGATCGGTGGAGTGCCAGGCCAGGTCCAGGCGGGAGGGGCGCTGGTCCTTCGGGCCGACACCGTCCTCCCAGCGGTAACCGGAGACGAAGTTGCCCCCCGGGTAACGGACCGTCCTGGTGCCCAACTCCGAGACCAGGTCCAGCACGTCGGTGCGGAACCCGTGCTCATCGGAGGTCGGATGCTCCGGCTCATAGATCCCGGTGTACACACACCGGCCAAGGTGTTCTACGAATGATCCGAAGGTGCGTTCGCGCACCGGCCCGACGACGAACGCCGGGTCCACGCTCAAACGTGCGGTTGACATGGGGTACTTCCTCCTGGTCAGCAGTGTGGTGGGGCGGGTGTCCCCCGGTCAGTTCATCGGCTGGGCCAACCGGTAGTAGGCGGCGTTCCAGCGCAGCTCCTGGCGCAGGGAGGCCACCTGGGTCTGGTCGTCGATGACCACCAGCTCGAGGCCGGCGATCTCGGCGAAGTCGTCGAACACCTCCCGGCCCACCGCGGTGGTCAGGACCGTGTGGTGCGCACCGCCGGTGATCAGCCAGGCGCGCGCCGAGGTGCGCAGATCCGGTTTGGGCACCCACACCGCATGCGCCACGGGCAGGTTCGGCATCGGCTCCCGCTCGCCGACGATGGCCACCTCGTTGGCCACCAGCCGGAACCGTTCGCGCATGTCGCTCAGCGCCACCACCAGGCCCTCGCCGGGGTCGGTGTCGAACACCAGGCGCACCGGGTCCTCCCGGTCCCCGATGCCCAGCGGGTGGATCTGCAGGCTGGGGCGCGAGGTGGTCAGGGTCGGGCAGATCTCCAGCATGTGCGCGCCCAGGATCACCTCGTCTCCCGGGGTCAGGTCGTAGGTGTAGTCCTCCATCAGCGAGGCGCCCCCGGGCAGACCGTGGCCCATCACCTTGGCCGCACGCACCAGGATGGCGGTCTTCCAGTCGCCCTCGGCCCCGAACCCGTAACCGGCGGCCATCAAGCGCTGCACGGCGAGGCCGGGCAGTTGGCGCAGCGGGCCGAGGTCCTCGAAGTTGGTGGTGAAGGCCTTGGCCCCGATCTGCTCCAGGAACGTGCGCATGCCCGCCTCCTGGCGGGCGCCGTAGCGCAACGACTCGTGCCGGTCTCCCCCGGGCCGCAGATCATCGACGACGTCGTAGCAGGCCAGGTAGTCCTCGATCAGTTCGTCGATGCTCGCCTCGGGCACCGCATCGATGGCGGCGGCCAGGTCGTGCACACCCCAGGTGTTCACGCTCACGCCCAGGCGCAGTTCGGCCTCGGTCTTGTCCCCTTCGGTGACCGCGACGTTGCGCATGTTGTCGCCGAAGCGCACCAACCGCATCCCGTAGATCTCGCTCCACGCGGTGGCCGCACGTGCCCAGGCTCCCACCTGCTCACGCACCAGGTCCTCCGACGCGTGGCCCACCACCACCTTGCGGGGAGTGCCCAGGCGCGCGGTGAGGTAACCGAACTCCCGGTCCCCGTGCGCGGCCTGGTTCAGGTTCATGAAGTCCATGTCGATCGTGGACCACGGCAGCGCCGCGTCGGCCTGCGTGTGCAGGTGCAGCAGCGGGGTGCGCAGCGCGTCCAGGCCGGTGATCCACATCTTGGCCGGGGAGAAGGTGTGCATCCAGGCGATCACCCCCACGCAGTCGGGGTCGGCGTTGGCCTCCAGCGCCAACGCGCGGATCTGCGCGGTGTCCTTGAGCACCGGCTTCCATACGATGCGCACCGGAACCTGGCCCGCCTCGTCGAGCAGCCCGGCGACCTGCTGGGACTGGGCGGCAACCTGGTCCAGGGTCTCGGGTCCGTACAGGTCCTGGCTGCCGGTGAGGAACCAGATCTCGCGCTGGGCGAAGGGGTCGATCACGTGTCCTCCCGGACTCCGTAGACGTTCTGATAGCGGTCGAACAAGGCATCGACGTGGTGCGTTGCGATGGGGGCCGGATCGCCCAGCTGGCGGGCGATGTGCACGGTGCGGGCGACGTCCTCACACATCACGGCGGCCTTGACCGCATCGCGGGCATCGGTCCCGATGGTGAACGGGCCGTGGCCGGCCATCAGCACCGCGCGGGAGCGGTGCCCGGACAAGGTGGCCACGATGCCCTCTCCGATGGAGTCGTCACCGATCAGGGCGAACGGGCCCACCGGGATCTCACCACCGAACTCATCGGCGATCATGGTCAGTACGCACGGGATCGGTTCGCCCCGGGCGGCCCAGGCGGTGGCGTAGGTGGAGTGGGTGTGCACCACCCCGCCCACGTGGTCCATGTGCCGGTAGACGTAGGCGTGCGCGTCGGTGTCGGAGGAGGGGGCGAACTTCTCCGGGGTGCCGTCGACGATCTTCTTCCCGTCCAGGGTGCAGACCACCATCGACTCGGCGTCCAGGTCGTCGTAGGAGACCCCGGAGGGTTTAATCACGAACAGATCGGCGCCCGGCACCCGCTCGGACACGTTCCCCGCGGTCCAGATGACGAGGTTGTAGCGCACCAGCTCGGCGTGCAACTGGGCCACGTTCTCACGCACCCGAGCCACCGCGGACTGCACCTGTGCGGGCAACTCGGCGAGCACCATCCGGCTCATGTCAACTCCTCGGGGACAGTCAGCTCCGGGAAGTCCGCGCTCCCGCCGTCGTCGGCTGTGAGCGCTTGGCGCCGGATGGCCTTGAGCCTTCGCATCACGTCGTTCCCGCCACGACCGAAGTAGTCGTGCAGCTTCTGGTACTCGGCGTACAGGGCGCTGTAGGCCCGATGGGCCTGCGGGTCGGGGGTGTAGGCACCGACGGTGCGGCCTCCCATCGCCGCTCCCGCGGCCCGCACGTCCGGGTAGGCGCCGGCGGCCACCGCGGCGTGGATCGCCGAGCCCAGGGCGGGACCCTGCTCGGAGACGATGGTGCTCAGCGGTAGTCCGGTGACGTCGGCGTACATCTGCATCAGGAAGGTGTTCTTCAGCAGCCCGCCCGCCACCACCAACTCCTGCACCGCCAACCCGGAGTCGGTGAAGGCCTCCACGATCGTTCGGGTGCCGAATGCGGTGGCTTCGAGCAGGGCGCGGTAGGTGTCCTCGGGCCGGGTGGCCAGGGTCTGACCCACGATCATCCCGGACAACTCGTGATCGACCAGCACCGAACGGTTCCCGGAGTGCCAATCCAGGGCGATCAGGCCGTGGCCGCCGATCGGTTGCTGGGAGGCCAGGTGGGTCAGGTAGGTGTGCAGGTTCTCCCCGCGTGCGGCGGCCTCCTCGGCGTAGGCCCGCGGCACGCCGGTGGCCACGAAGTGGCCGAAGATGTCACCGACGCCGCTCTGCCCGGCCTCATAGCCGTACAGCCCGTCGACCACGCCGCCGTCGACCACCCCGCACATGCCGGGCACCTCTCGCAGTTCGTCCGCGTTCATCACGTGGCACGTGGACGTTCCCATGATCAGGGTGAGTTGGCCCGGGTCCACGGCGTTCGCGGCCGGGAGGGTCACGTGTGCGTCGACATTGCCCACCGCCACCGCGATGCCCTCGGGCAGTCCGGTCCAGGAGGCGGCCTCGGCGGTGAGCGGGCCGGCGCTGGCGCCCAGCGTGGCGATCTCGCTGGGAAGCTTCTCCTGCGCGAAGGTGGCGAAGTCGGGGTTGAGCGCAGCCAGGTAGTCGCTCGAGGGGTAGCGGCCGTCCTGGTAGATGCCCTTGTAGCCGGCGGCGCACGGGTTGGGTGCGTAGGTTCCGGACAGTTGCCACACGATCCAGTCGGCCGCCTCCACCCAATGGTCCATCGCGGCGTAGACCTCTGGGGCCTCCTCGAGCAGTTGCAGCCCCTTGGCGAACTGCCACTCGGAGGAGATCATTCCCCCGAAGCGGGGCAGCCAGGGCTCGCGCCGCTCCGCGGCCAGCGAGGTGATCCGGTCGGCCTGCGCCTGGGCGGCGTGGTGCTTCCACAGTTTGACGTAGGCGTGCGGGTTGTTCGTGAACTCCGGGAGTTCACTCAACGGGGTGCCGTCGCCACGTACCGGCAACGGAGTGGAGGCGGTGAAGTCCGTGCCGATCCCGATCACGTCGGCCGGGTCCGCGCCGGCCCGGCGCAGTGCCTCCGGGACGGCGTTCTTGAGCACGTCGACGTAGTCCGCGGCGTTCTGCAGCGCCCAGTCCGGTGGCAGGGACTGGCCGTCGCCGGCGCTGAGCACGGTGTCCATCACGGCGTGACGATAGGCATGCTCGGCGCTGGCGAGTTCGGCACCATCGGCCACGCGAACCACCACGGCCCGGCCGGACAGGGTGCCGAAGTCCACTCCCACCGCCAGAGCACGCTCGTTGTCCACGGTCACGGGGCCTCCTTCATCTCGGCCTCATCGCTCGGAGGTCCGCACGATGGCGGGCTAGTTGATCCGGGTCGCTGGGCGGGACCGCCGCCCAGCATCCCGGGTGACCTCGATGTTAACGATCACAACCAGGGATGGCAAGACCCTGACGGCGCCAGGTCAGCGGGCGAGGCGCAGCAGCGCCGAACCGTGCGCGTCCAGGGCCAGGGTGAGGGCGCCGTCGTCGTCCCACGCCTGGTCCGCCCCGCTCCACAACTCGACCACGTCCTCGGTGCCGTCCGCGCCGATTTGGCACCCCGGTAGGCGCACGCGGACGGGCTCATCGCCCAGGTGGAAGATCCCGGCGTAGACGTGCCCGTCCACGGCGGACTCCGACCGCCAGATGACCAGGTCGCGCTCTCGCAGGATCTCCCGGGGACTCCGGCCCCGCCGCAGCACCTCCAGGACCCGGTCGTTGGTCAGCAACTCGATGGTCTCCGGACTGGACGTGGGCAGGTCCGCCCCCACCATCAGCGGGGATCGGGCGATCACCCACAGGCTCATCAGGGTCTGCTGCTCGGCCGGGGTGAGCCGGGAGTGTCGGTCCTCCCCGCGTTCGGCGCGGATCCCGATCCGGCCCAGGGGGATCATGTCGGCGTCCGCCCAGCCTCCGGGCCCGGAGTTGGGCGCCCACCGGGCCAGCCGGCCGAACTGGTCGCGTACGTCCTCCCACCGGTCCCACAGGTCGTCACTGATGCGCCACATCGTGGCGTGCTGCCTCAGATGCACGCCGTGGACCAGCGACAGGTCCCGGCCCGGTGACAGGGACAACTCGATCTCGCGGCCGCTGCGCCGGATCGCGAGCGCCAGGGCTTCGATGTCCGCTGCGCGATAGGGCCAGAGCATGTCATCGGCCTTGATGAAGTCCACACCCCAGCTCGCCAACTGGGCGATGAACGAGTCGTAGTAGGCCTGGGTGCCCGGGTGGTCGTGGTTGAGACCGTAGTTGTCCGGGTTCCACTCGCACACCGCCCCGGTGTCGGCGATCTGAGCCGCCGTGTAGGAGGTTCCCTCCACGGGCAGGTCCGCATGCACTGCCGGCCGCGGGATGCCCCGCATGATGTGCACCCCGAATCGCAGGCCCATGGTGTGCACGGCGTGCGCCAGCGGGGCGAACCCGGCGCCGTCAGCGGCGGAGGGGAATCGGTTCGGCGCGGGCATCGGCCGGCCGTACGCATCCAGGGCCACGGGCGCATCGGCGTTGTAACCGTGGGCACGGGCGGTCGGGTCGTACCAGGCGATATCCACGACGACGGTGTCCCAACCGTGGGCGCGCATGTGCTCGGCCATGAAGTCGGCATTGGCCAGCACCTCCGACTCTGTGACGGTGGTGCCGTAACAGTCCCAGCTGTTCCAGCCCATCGGTGGCGTTTGGCTGCGCGTGGTCGATGCCGTCATGGCTGACCTCTCTCCATCGGGAGTGCGGATGTGAGCGTTCACGCTACTGGGTGCGGTGACTATGTCCAGCGCCCTGGCCGGCACTGCGTCGTGAGGCAGGACTTCCGAAGGCGCGTGATCGGGCCGGTGCCGGAGGGCCCGCGACCTACTCTGTGTGCATGAGCGTGACGATGCGGGACGTGGCCATCGACGGCAGGTGCGGCCGCTGCCTCCTGACCACTCCCCCGGCGACCTTTACAGACCGGTCGGCCCACGCCGTCAGCCGTTCCCGGGCTACCTGCCATGCACTCGAAAGGGCAACACCATGACCACAGCCGCACCCGCAGAATCCGCAAGCCCGCTCACCCCCGCCGCCCCGCGTGCCGCGGTCGCCGTGCATCAGGGCTTGGCGATGTCAGCGGTCCGACTCCACGGCGGGGTCCTGGGTGGCTGGCAGGAGCGCAATGCCGCAGCCACGATCCCGCACTGCATCGGCCAGCTCGAGGAGTCAGGTGTGCTGGACAACTTCCGACGCGTGCTGGGGAACTCGGAAGCGGACTACCGTGGTTTCGTCTTTGCCGACTCCGACCTGTACAAGGTGATCGAGGCCGTCGGCTGGGAGATCGCCCGCTCCGGCACCACCGAGTTCGACGCCTGGCTCGATGAGGTGATCGCGCTGGTGGCCCGGGTGCAGGAGCCCGATGGGTACGTGATGACGTGGATCCAGGGGGTGCACCCGGGCAAGAGGTTCGCCGAGTTGGAGTGGACCCATGAGATGTACGTGGCCGGGCACCTGATCCAGGCGGCGATCGCCCTGGACCGTGCGGCGGGGCGCGCCGACCTGCTGGAGCTCGCCCGAGCGTTCGCCGACCTGCTGGAGCGCACCTTCGGACCCGAGGGCACCGACGGGATCTGTGGGCACCCTCAGATCGAGACCGCCCTGATCGAGCTCTACCGCCACACCGGGGAGCGCCGCTATCTGGACCTGGCCACCCGGATGATCAACCTGCGCGGCACCGGCCTACTCAAACGCGGAGGTCTGGGGGCGCGCTATTTCCAGGATCACGAGCCGGTGCGCAACGCCACCGACGCCGCCGGCCACGCCGTGCGCCAGCTCTACCTCAATGCCGGGGTCACCGACCTGTATTTGGAGACGGGCGAGCAGGCACTGGCCGAGGCTATGGACGCCCAGTGGCGCAGTACGCATGAGCGCAAGATGTACATCTCCGGTGCCTTCGGTTCCCGGCACCGGGACGAGGCTTTCGGATCCGACTACGAACTGCCGCCCGATCGCGCCTACGCCGAGACCTGCGCCACCATCGCCGACACGCACTGGGCCTGGCGGATGCTGCTTGCCTTCGGCCCGGGTCCCTATGCCGAGACCATCGAGCGGGAGATCCACAACGCGCTGCGCGCCTCGGTCGATGCCTCCGGCACCCGCTTCTTCTACTCCAACCCCCTGCAGATGCGCCCCGATCGCACCACCGAGGTCAACGCTCCGAAGGAACGCACCTCCTGGTATGAGTGCGCGTGCTGCCCGCCGAACATCGCCCGGGTCATCGCCCAACTGTCCGCCTACCTGGCCACCTCCACCGAGGACACACTCTGGCTGCACGTGTACGCCGCGGCTGACATCGATCTGCCCGGCCATCTGGGCTCCGGGGTAGTGCGAGTACGCACCGACTACCCCCGCAGCGGCCGGGTGCAAGTGAGCCTCGACGGCGGGGCCCCTCCGGGTGCCGACCTCGCCCTGCGCATTCCGTCGTGGTCGCGGCGGACCACGTTCGACGGCGAGGAGGTCACCGCCGGCGATGACGGTTACCTGCACCTGCCGCTCGGGGTGGGCGGTGTGTTGGAGTTGGACATGAGCCCGCGCTGGACCGCCGCCCACCCGCGGGTGGACGCAGTGCGGGGCTGCCTGGCAGCCGAGCGCGGGCCGGTGGTCTACTGCCTGGAGCAGGCGGATCTGCCGGAGGGGATCGACGTGGACGACGTGATCGTCGACGCCTCCCACGCTCCGCAGGTCTCCGGTGACGGCGACCTCGCCCCGATGCGCGTGACGGCCAACCATCGGCCGGCCCGGCCGGGCCTGTATCGCCCGGCTTCCGAGTCCGGGGCCGATGGGGATGCGTCGGTGCAGGCCGGCCTCATTCCGTTCGGCCACTGGGGCAACCGCGGCGCCGGTGCAATGCGGGTCTGGCTGCCCGTTGATGCCCCGCCCGAGCCCTCCTGACGAGTACGGTCGCTGGGGACGCAAACAAACCAACCGCATCAACCCGCTGACCGCTGATTCTCTTGCACGTTCGACCACGCCCCGGTGCGGGCACCTACCTGGAGTTCAACTGATGACCAACAACCTGCGCGCCGTGATCAACCTCGACCTGCCCGGTCCGGTGATCAGCCGACACCTGTACGGCCACTTCGCCGAGCACCTGGGCCGGTGCGTCTACGGCGGCTTCTGGGTGGGTGAGGACTCCGAGATCCCGAACGAGCGCGGTATCCGCACCGATGTGGTGCGGGCACTGCGGGAGCTACGGATCCCGAACCTGCGTTGGCCCGGGGGATGCTTCGCCGATGAGTACCACTGGCGCGACGGGATCGGCCCGCGCGAGGAGCGGCCCCGCATGGTCAACACCCACTGGGGCAACGTGGAGGAGAACAACCACTTCGGCACCCACGAGTTCATGGACCTGTGCGAGATGCTCGGCGCCGAGCCGTACGTCAACGGCAACGTCGGCTCCGGCACGGTCCAGGAGATGAGCGAGTGGGTGGAGTACCTGACCCGTACCGGGGACTCCCCGGCCGTGGCGGCGCGCAAGGCCAACGGTCGGGAGGAACCCTGGAAGGTCCCGTTCTGGGGGATCGGCAACGAGGCCTGGGGGTGCGGGGGCAACATGCGTGCCCAGGCCTACGCCGACCTGGCCCGCCAGTACGCCACCTACCTGCGCAACCATGACGGGAACGAGTTGTACCGGATCGCCGCCGGTGCCTCCGACGACGACTACGCCTGGACCAGGGCGCTGATGGAGGCGATCAGTTGCTTCGGATGCCAGAAGGAGCCCCGGGGCATCTTCCAGGCGGTCTCCTTCCACTACTACACGATGTCCGGTGAGTGGGCGGACAAGGGCAGCGCCACCGACTTCACCGACGACGAGTACTACCGCACCATGGCGGCCGCGGCCCGGGTGGAGGAACTCATCGCCGGGCACGCCGCGGTCATGGACGTGTACGACCCGAAGAAGAAGGTCGGGCTGGTGCTGGATGAGTGGGGCACCTGGTGGAACGTGGAACCGGGCACCAACCCGGGCTTCCTGTACCAGCAGAACACGCTGCGCGATGCGCTGGTGGCCTCGGTGCACTTCGACGCCTTCCACCGCCACGCAGACCGGCTCACGATGGCCAACATCGCCCAGACCGTCAACGTGCTGCAGGCGATGATCCTCACCGATCCGGACTCCGGCGCGCTGGTGCGTACACCCACCTTCCACGTGTTCGCGATGAATGCCGGCCACCACGACGCCGCCGCGCTGGAGGCACCGTTGCTGGGTGAGGTGCCGGTGCGCGAGGTGGGCGGGAAGGAACTGCCCCTCATTTCCAGCTCCGCCTCCGTCAAGGACGGGGTGGCATTGGTCTCGCTCACGAACCTGGACGCCGGTTCCGACCATGAGGTGACCCTGGACCTGCGTGGGCGGGGCGTTACGTCCGCGAGCGCCCAGGTGCTCAGCGGTGCGGCGCCCCATGCCCACAACACACCCGGGGACGCCGAGCAGGTGGCCCCCCGCGAGCACCCGGTGACCGGCGAGGCACAGCACGTGCGGATCACCCTGCCCCCGCACTCCTACGCCACGGTGCGCCTCGAGTTGGGCTGAGCACCGCCGTCGTCCCGGCGACGCCACGGCCCCATCGCCTCCACCCAGCACCGAAGGCGACGGGCATGGGCCAAGGCGACGGGCCGGCCACTCGACGATGACGACGGGCGTCGTCCTCGGGCATGCGGCGGCAGGCTTCAACGTTCAGGCGCTGCGGGTTCAGGCGCTGCGGCGCGGGTCGGGAACGCTCCATTCGTGCGTGCCCGATCCCACCTCCCGTTCGGCCTCGCCCGGGAGCGCCACTGTGGCGGAGGTGTTCGGCGGCACCGTGGCGCGCACCGTGAGCATCCCGTCCCGGACGACCCATCCCGCCTCGGCCATCCCGTAGGGCGTCTCCACGCGAGCCGAGGCGTCGTCGATGCCGGCGACGGGAGTCGGGGCGATCCGGATCCGGCGGTAACCCGGTGCCGCCGGTGCCAGACCGGCCAGGCACCGGTAGAGCCAGTCCGCCACCGCTCCGAAGGCGTAGTGGTTGAAGGAGGTCATCTGGCCCGGGTTGATCGTGCCGTCCGGGAGCATGGAGTCCCAGCGTTCCCAGATGGTGGTCGCCCCCATCGTGACGGCATAGAGCCAGGATGGCACCGAAGTCTGCAGCAGCAGCCGCCCAGCCGTGTCAGCGTGCCCGGTCCTCGTCAGGGCGTCGCAGATGATCGGGGTACCCACGAAACCGGTGCGGATAGTATCGCCCGCTTCTGCCACCAACTCGGCCAGCCGATCTCCCATCGCCTGGCGCGCATCGCCGTCGACCAGCTCGTAGCAGATCGCCATCGAGTAGGCCGTCTGGGTATCCGAGGTCAACCGATGCCCAGGGACTGAGTACTCGGCGAGGAACGCCTGCCGGGCCCGCTCGGCCAGGTCGGCGTAACGGGATGCCCCGTCGGCGTCACCGAGCAGCTCGGCGGTCTCGGCCACGATCCGGGCCGAGCGGATCAGGTGCGCGCTGGCCACCAGGTCCTTTTCCGTCTTGGCGTCGCCGGGGCTCTCCGGCGGGGCGTCCGGGTCCAGCCAGTCGCCGAACTGGAAGTCGCCCTGCCACAGCAGGTTCTCCCCGGCCCGCTCGGCCATGACGTCCACCCAGGCGCGCATGGAGGGGTATTGCTCGGCCAGTGCGCGCCGGTCGTCGAAGCGCTCGGCCAGCACCGTCGGCACCACCGTGGCCGCATCACCCCAGGCGGCCGCGGGACGCCCGCCATCGGGAAGCACCTGGGGCACCACGAACGGGCACACCCCGCCCAGGCCTCGTTGCTCGGCGGCCACGTCCTTCAGCCAGGCAGCCAGGAACGCACCGGAGTCGAACAACGTGGTGGCGGTGGGGCTGAACACCTGGATGTCCCCGGTCCAACCCAGCCGCTCATCGCGCTGGGGGCAGTCGGTGGGAATGGACAGGAAGTTGCCCCGCATCCCCCACACCACGTTCTCGTGCAGTCGGTTCACCCGCTCATCGGAGCACTCGAACCACCCCGTGCGACGCATATCGCTGTGGACGACGACGGCGGTCAGGGCGCTCGGGTCGAGCTCGCCGGGCCACCCGCTCACCTCGGCGTAGCGGAACCCGTGGAAGGTGAACTGCGGCTCGAAAACGTCGTGGCCGCCGGAGAGCACGAACTCATCAGTCGCCTTGGCATGCCGCAGCGGGCGCACACCCAACTCGCCGTGCTCCAGCACCTCGGCGTGGCGCAGGGAGATGACGTGCCCGGGCTCTCCCTGCACCTGCACCCGTACCCAGCCCACGAGGTTCTGCCCGAAGTCCACCACCGTCTTGCCGGACGGGGTGGTCAGCACCTCCCGGACGGGGAGTTCATCGGTGCGACGCACCGGTTCACTACTCATCGGCTCCGGCACCACCTCGCTCCGGCGCACCGCCACGGCCGGCCAGCCACCGTCGTCGAATCCGGGCCGGTCCCAGCCCGACAGCTGGCGGCGGGCATCGATGCGCTCGCCGTCGTAGATTCCGCTGTGCACCACCGGGCCTTCGGCTGCGCCGCGCCACTGCGAATCGGTGCTGAGCACCTCCGTGCGGCCGTCCAGGTACTGCAGGTGCAACTGGGCGGCGACGGCCGGCTGGTCACCGTAGAAGGCTCGGCCCTCGCCGTGGAACCCGAACTTCTCGGTGAACCAGCCGCCGGCGAACCTGATGCCGATGGCGTTACGTCCGGTGCTGAGCAAGTCGGTGACGTCGGTTGCCTCGTGTTCGATCCGGTACTGGTAACTCGTCCACCCCGGCTTGAGCACGTCCGTGTCGACGTCGCTGCCGTTGACCGAGACCTGGTAGACGCCCTGGGCGGTGGCGTACAGGGTGGCGGACGCGAGATCACCGTTCACCTCGAACTCCCGCCGCACCAGCCCGGGGCACGCCTCACCGACCGGCTCGGCCAGTCCGACGAACTCGGCCCGCCACTCCCCCTCACCCAGGAACACCGCACGCACGGTGACCGGCTCACTCCATGGTGAGAACTCGCCGTCGCCACCCCGTACCCGCACCTCCACCGCGTGCCGACCGTGGGGCTGCAGGGGCGCGAACGGCCATTGCACGAAGACGGAGTCCGCGCCGTCGAGCTCCACCACGTGCTCGGCGTCCAGTCGCACCTCGGCACCGGCCTGGTTCCAGTTCGGCACGTCGGTGCGCACCGTCCAGGACAGGCGCGGGGTCGAGGTGTCGGCGTAGTGGCCGTCCCGGCGGCGTTCGATGCGGACAGATAGAACCTCAATGGACATCGTCGTGATGCTCGCTTCCTTGCTTGCTTGCTGAAGATCCGGAGTGGGGGCGGACGCGCCCGGCGCGCCGCGCTGGGGATAGTGAGTTCAGCCCTTGACCGCCCCCGATGTCATGCCGGCGACGATCTGGCGGTTGAAGAAGATGTACATGACCAGCGGGGGGATCGTGATCAGCAGGGTGTTGGCGAAGAGCAGGTTCCACTGTGTGGCCGCCTGCTGCTGCATCAGGTTGAAGAGCGTCAACTGGACCGTGGCATTGCGCTCGCCCGGCAGGAAGTAGAGGGGGTTGACGAAGTCGTTGAAGACATTGACCGCCTGCACGACGATCACGGTGATCACGGTGGGCTTCATCAACGGCAGGATCACCGTGAAGAACAGCCGTACCGGGCCGGACCCGTCGATCACCGCGGCCTCATCCAACTCTCTCGGGATGGTGCCGACGAACGCCCGGAACAACAGGATGCAGAAGGAGATCCCGAAGGTGGCCTGCACCAGCACCAGCCCCGGCATGGTGCGAAACAGACCCAGCGCCTGCAGCAGCCACACCGTGGGCACCACGGCCGGCGGCACGATCAGACCGGCCAGGACGAAGAAGTTCACCACCGGGTTGATCTTGCTCACCCGCCGCTGCAGCACGTACCCCACCATCGCCGAGACAATCACCATCAGGGTCACTGCGGCGACGGTGATGATCGTGCTGTTGACGAAGGCCCGCAGCACGACGCCGTTGCGCATCGTGAGCACCTCGATCAGGTTCTCCACGAACGCCATCTGCTCCGGCCAGGAGAACTCCAACCGGGAGGCCTCGGCGGGGGTCTTCATCGCCTGCAGGATCACGAACACGAACGGCACCAGGAAGATGATCAACGAGGCGACGATCGCGACGATGCCGCCGGTCCACTTGCGTGCCGACCTCATCGCTCCACCGCCTTGCGGTTGATGATGATCGTGATCGGCACCATGATCGCGGTCACAGTGAGGAACAGGACCACGTTCCCGGCGGTGGAGAGACCGTAGAAGCCGGCCTGGTACTGCTTGTAGATGACTGAGGCGATCACATCGGAGGCGAAGCCCGGGCCACCACCGGTGGTGGCCCAGATGAGATCGAACGTGCGCAGCCCACCGATGAGGGACAGGATGATCACGGTCCCGGTCGCCGGCATCACCAGCGACAACGTGATCCGTCGGAACTGCTGCCAGGCGCCCGCCCCATCGATCTGGGCTGCCTCGTAGTACTCCCGCGGGATGGCTACCAGGCCGGCGATGTAGATCAGGGTCGCGATGCCCAGACCCTTCCAGATGTCCACTCCGGCAATGGTCAGCAGCGCGATGTTCGGATCGGTGAACCAACCCGGGCCGTCGATCCCCACGGCCGCCAGGATGGAGTTGACCATGCCGTCGAAGGGATCCAGTAGTGCGGTGAACATCACGCCCACCCCGATGGTGGACACCAGCACCGGGAAGAACACCACCGAGCGCAGGTAGCCCCGGGCCAAGATGTTCGAGACCAGGAGCACCCCGAGGGCCAGTCCGATCACCACCTTCGCACCCGAGGTGGTGACCCCGAAGATGAAGGTGTTGATGAACCCTTGGCGCAACTGGGGCTCGGTGAAGAACCGCACGTAGTTCTCCATCCCGATGAACTCCGAGCTGAACAGCGTCCAGCGGGTCAGGCTGAAGTAGAAGGAGGCGAAGGTCGGGATGGCGAAGAAGACGACGTACAGCAGCCCTGCGGGCAGGTAGAACCACATCGGATAGGCGTGGCGCCACACACCCGATGACCGGCCCCGGCCGGCCTCCCCGGCCGGCCTCGGCACGCGCCCCCTGGTCCAGGAGCGTCGCGTCTCGGCCGCCGGGGTGCCCGGGCGGGTCCCCGCAGTACTCACCAGCCGTCGAGGCCGAGCTGGCGGGCTTGGTTCACCACGTCGTCGTCGTAGTAGGCCGCCGCGTCCTCAGCCGAACGGATGCCGGAGCCGACCTCGACCATGATGTGCTCCAGGTTCGGCCCCTTCACCGGGGACAGGAATTCCAGCGCCGGTGCCGTACGGCCCTCATCGACGTACTGCTCCAGGTCGGTCAGGATCGGCGCGGCATCCGAGGGCAGGTCACAGGTGCCCGGGAAGGGCCCGGCGATCGAGAGGTACTCCGCCTTGAGTTCGCACCCTGTGTCGGAGGTGATGAAGGCCACGAAGTCCTTGGCCGCTTCCAGTTCGGCGCCCTCGGTGGTCTGCGGGATGTAGATGCCGGCGGCCTGCCAGATGGTGGCCTGGGTGTGCTCGGCCTCCTGCGCCGGGATCGCGAAGAAGCCGATGTCCTCCAGTGCCTCGGGGTTGTCCTGGCGCACGTGCGTGATCAGGTTGGACAGCATCGGGTAGTGCACCCCGTCGCGCTCGGCGAGCATCCGGGCGCCGTCGGCATCGGTGGCCGAGGGGAAGTTCTCGTTGAAGTAGCCGGCCTCGTAGACCTCCTCGTGGTTCCGGAAAGCCTGCACGGCGGGCTCATCGGCGTACTTGCGGTTGTTCGCCGTGTACTCCTCCGCCCAGTCCGGGTCCATCGAGTCCACGTTCGCGAAGTCGGCGAGAACGAAGAGTTGGGAGGTGTAGGTCGAGCCGTAGGTTTGGATCACCGGGGTCATCCCCGCCTCGGCGATCACCTCGTTGTTCTCCATGAACTCATCCCAGGTCTGGGGAACCTCGAGGCCGAGTTCGTCATAGACGGCGCGGTTATAGATGATGCCGCCCCCGAAGGTGGCGCCCCAGGCGTTGCCGTAGGTGCCGTTCTCGGTGCTGACGGTCGTGACGAAGTCCTCATCCAGCTCCCCCACCCACGGTTGATCGCTCAGGTCCACGAGCATCTGATCGGGGTTGAGTGCCTGGAAGAGCGACCCGCTGTTGTAAATGAACACGTCCGCCATCTCGTCGGTGGAAAGGCGCGTCTTGACGATGTTGTCGCCGTCGCCACCGCCGGGACGGGAGTCGACCGAGATGGTGACATCAGGATTGTCGGCGGTGAAGGCCTCGACCAGCGCCTCGGCCAGCGCGATGGTGTGGGGCTGGTTGTCGACCAGGAAGTCGATCTCCGCCGACCCCTCTCCTGCTGCGCTGTCCGAACATGCGGCCAGAACCAGACCGGCCGAAAGACCGGCGCTGAGTGCGATGAGAGTTCTCTTGTTGTTCTGCAACGTTGCAGCCATTGGACTTCCTTTCGCGGAGCCCCCGACGTTGGGGGTGATCACACGCTAGGTTGAATCCATTCAGGCTGACAAGGGGTGTCCTACATCACGTTTCTCAAGAAATCGTTTTCGTTGCTGAATCGTGACAATCGGTCTCGTCGGGCAGCCCACTGGCCCCGGTCAGGCGGCCAGCCGCGCCCTCAGTCGAGCCGGTGCCCGATCAGGGCCAGGTTCTGGATCGCCGCGAGGCTGGACTGCGCCGCGTCATTGGTGGAGATGAACACCTCGCTAACCTCGGTGAGCACCTCCGGTGGGCTGATCGTGCGCACCGGTCCCAGTTCCATCGGGGTGTGCTCACCACCGGAGCGGTAGGCCGCCCAGGCCCGGTCGGCCATCGCCTCATCACCGAGCCGGTGCGCCGCGTAGGCCAGCAGTCGGGAGTGCCACTGCGGGAAGTTGTTGCCGGTCAGTTCCTGTCCCACCTCGGCCACTTGCTCGGCAGGATCGGCCAGGTAGAGCCGGCAGTACTGCAGCCAGGCACGCTCGAACCCGGGCACCTCCACCAGGTCGATCAACTCCGAGCAGATCTCCACCAACCCGAAAATCGCCGAGAGGTGGGAGACCGCCACCTCACGCGCCGGGGCGGTGAAGCGCCCGGTGTCCAGGTCGTAGAAGGCTTCCCCGTGCAGGAACCCGTTCGGAAAGGCTCCGATGTCGGCCATCGTGCCCAGGAGCCGGTCCCTGGCGGCGACATCGCCGGTGATCTCCCAGTTCGCCAACCACGTCGCGGCCAAGGCGCCCCAGTCGGTGCCCAGTCCTACCCGTAGCCGGTTACGGTCCAGCGGTGCGGCGTCGTCGTCGCCGTGCAGTTTCCGGGTCGGTTCCAGCACGGCCAGGGCCGCGTCGCTGTCGGCCTTTTCCAGCAGCAGGTCGCGCGAGTGCTCATCGGCGGTGAGGAAGTAGTGCGGGCGGCGGAAAGCCGGGGATCCGATGCGCACCTGCTTGGCGCTGCACCCCCAGTGCTGCACGTTGTGCCGGGTGCCCAGGCCGCGGTGGTCGCCGCAGTGGTACACGTCCACGTCCCCGGTGTGCCGGGCCATCGCCTCGGCCCTCCGGAACACATCGGCCCGGCCGGTGCGCAGGAACATCGACCACAGCCACAGGTCGGTGGCCAACTCGGAATTGTCCCAGGCGTAGCCGCCGATGTCGTACTTCCAGGTGTGCCGGTCGAAGTCGTAGGAGTGCATGACGTCGCCGTAGTTCCAGAAGCCGTACCAGGACCGCTCTTCGACCTGAGTCAGGTAGAAGTCCACGATCGCGGTGAGCCGCTGCTCCAACTCCGCGCGGGCAGGGCTGGAGTGGTCCGCAACGTCCCAGTCCCCGAACACCCCGGCCCGGGCCAGCGCCTGCGGGGTGGGCACCAGCCGGGGGCGCTGCCCGGTGTGGGCCGCGTCGGCGGTCAGCGTCGTCAGGTCCGGGGTGGCGGGGTAGGCGACGACGTCCAACTCGTGGGTGCGGGCGATCCCGTGGGCGCTGCCCAGGCCGGGCTCATAGTCCTCATAGGTGATCTCCAGCGCCTCGAGTTGTTGGGGGTAGGTCTCCTGACCGAGGCCGTCGTGGTAGAAGCGCAGGTCCATCGGGCCCGCGTCCGGGGACCACAGCCACACGGTCACCTCACCGGAGTCGGTGTCGGCGCCGCGCAGGTCGATGCCGGTGGGGTGGGACTGCCAGAAGTCGGTCAATCCCACACCGAGGCCACCATCGATATCACCCAGGTAGGCGAACCCGGCGGCGCGGTCCCCGTGGGCCACGTCGATCCAGGGCCGGTCGGCGGCGGTGCGCTTGGCGATCGAGTACCCCTGCGGGCCGAGTTGCCGCAGGGTGTAGTCCGGCCAGCGCGGCACCCACGTGAGCAGGTCCCCCACGTCGCGTTGCCACTCTTGCGGGTCCGGGGTGGGCCGGCCCTGCACCTGCGCCCGGCGGACCTGTTCACCGGGGTCGCGGCGCAGCCCGGTCAGGCCCTGGACCGCCTCGCGAAGCACCCCCTGCTGCGCCCCGACGAAGCGGACGTGCCGGTCGTGGCACGCGGCCCGCAACGGCACCGCGAAGCGAACCCCGAGGGCGGCGAGGAAGTCCTGCTCCGGATCGCCGTCATAGGTGAAGGTATGCACCATCCGGAAGGTCCGCGCCCCGGCGGTGAAGTACAGCCGCACCGTGAACGGCAGCCAGGCACGGCGCTGCTCCCCGGGCCCGGCCTCATCCCGGACCTGGTCCCGGTGGCGTCCGCGTAGCGTCAGGACCGCACGGACCGGCCCGTCCTGTTCCACCTCGACCTCGGTGTGGTGCCCGACGGCGTCGGTCCGGTCGCGGTGGGCAGGTTCGGGGTGGTCCTGGCGTGCCGAGACCAGGTGCGCACCGGTCGCGACCAGGCGCTCGTCCACGTGCACCGCGCCGACCAGCGCGGCCCCCGAGCGGGGCACCACCACCCGCAACGGGCCGGTGTGCACCACGATTTCCGCGGCGCCCGGCTCGACGCGCACCGTGGCGCGTTCAGCAGCCGGATCCGGACTCGCCGGGGCAGGGCGGGCGGCGCCTCCCTGCTCCCCCGCGGTGACCACCCGGTAGGCCGCGGCCGGTGCCGCGGTGCTGCCCAGTCCGATGCCCGCCCACTTGACCGACCCGTCCGGCCACGTGGCCAGGGGCCACGTCTGCGCCGGGACCGGTGCACCGTCGTCGTCGATCACCGCGAGCCCCTCCGGGGCCGCCATCGCACCCCGTGGCAGTGGCACACCCAGGGTCGCGCCCGCGGGCAACCTGGCCGGTGCCGCATCGTCGAGCCAACGCAACGGTACGTCCACGTGCTGGATGGTCATGGACTCACTCCCCATTTCCCGATCGGTTCATGCTGGTCATCCAGGCCCTGCAGGGCCCGTAGATGCTGGGCCACGTACCCGGCCACCGCACGTGCACCGGCGAGGCCGAAGTGTGTGGTGTCGCGTTCGCCGTCCTCGGGCACCGCGTGCGGGAACAGGTCGGCACAGCCCCGCTCTCCCAGCCAGGTGTACAACCACCGGGTGAATGCGTTCAGGTCGATCACGGGGACGTCCAACTGGTCGCCCAGGTTTCGCACCGCGGCGGGGTAGCCGCCGTGAGAGACGCGCAGGTCGCCGTCGTCGTCGAACAGGCACCGCTCGGCGCTGGTGACCAGCACCGGTCGACCGCCGGCGGCGCGGACCTGCTCGACGAACCGGGCCAGGTTGTTCCGGTAGCCGCCCGCCGCGGCCAGTTCGGTCTCCTTCTGGTCGTTGTGCCCGAACTGGGTCACCACGAGATCACCGGGCTTGATCGCCGCGAGGGTGTCTGCCCAGCGTCCTTCTGCTTCGAAGGAGGCGGTGGTGGCCCCGCCGACGGCGCGGTTGTGCACCGGCTGGGTCATGAATTCGTGCAGCACGCCGCCCCAACCGATCACACCCGTACCGTCCAGGGGCCCCGGGGCCACGGTGGAGTCCCCGGCCAGGTGAATCGAGTTCACCCCTTCACGCTGCCGATCAGGATGCCCTTGGCGAAGTGCTTCTGCAGGAACGGGTAGGCCAGCAGCACCGGAATGGTGGCCACGATGATGACGGCGAACTTGATGCCCTCGACCGGGGGCGGCACGTCGGTGGCCAGGTCGTCAGCGGTCAGCGAGGCCGCGGCGGTCACCTGGCGCAGCACCATCTGCAGGGTCCACATCGACTGGTCGGACAGGTAGAGCAACGGGGACATGTAGTCGTTCCAGATCCCCACGGCGTAGAACAGCCCGAAGGTGGCCAGCACCGGTTTGGATAGCGGTGCGATCACGCTGCGCAGGATTCGCAGTTCGTTGGCGCCGTCGATCTTGGCCGACTCCTCCAGCTCATCGGGCAACTGTTGGAAGAAGTTCTTGATGATGATCAGACTGAAGGGGTTGATCGCCATCGGCAGGATCAGTGCCCAGTAGGTGTTCAACATGCCCAGGTCCCGCACCACGAGGAAGGTGGGGATCATGCCGGCGCTGAAGACCATGGTGAAGACCACCAGGGACAAGATGGTGCGCCGGCCCGGAAGGTCCACCTTGGACAGCGGGTAGGCCATCAGCGCGGTCAGGACCAGCTGGATCAGCGTGCCCACCCCGGTGACCACCACGGTGGTGATGAAGGAGCGCACGAACGCCCGCGAACCCAGGATCGACTCGTACGAGGTGGTGATGAACTCGCTCGGCCACAAGAAGAAGGGCCGGGTGGTGATCTCGTACTCGGTGGCGAAGGACCCGGCCAGCACGTACAGGAACGGCAGGATCGCGACCGACCCCACGACGATCAGGAAGGCGCCGTTGACGACGTCGAAGACCTTCCCGGCCCGGGTGTTGAACCGGTACCGCTGTTTGTTGGCGCGCGGGCGCTGCGGTACCGCGGGCGAGGTGTCGTGCTCTGCGGGCAGCGTGACGGGGGTGGAGTGCAGTGCCATCAGAAGATCCCCTGCTGGTTGAACCGTTTGGCCAGCCAGTTGGTCCCGAACACCAGGATCAACCCGACGATCGCCTTGGCCAGGCCCACGGCGGTGGCGTAGGAGTAGGCGCCCTGTTGGATGCCCACGAAGTACACGTAGGTGTCGAACACATCGGCCACCGAGCGGTTGAGGGCGTTGGACATCAGGTAGATCTGCTCGAACCCGGTGTTGAGGATCTGCCCGCTCTGCAGGATGAGCAACACGATGATGGTGGGCTGGATCGAGGGGATGGTGATGTTCCACATTCGTTGCCAGCGGCCGGCGCCGTCGATGATCGCGGCCTCGTACTGCTCCTGGTCCACCCCGGCCAGGGCGGCGAGGAAGATGATGGTTCCCCATCCGGTGTTCTTCCAGATCTCCTGCAGCAGGATCAGGGGCCGGAACCAGAACGGATCGGCAAGGTAGTTCGTGGTGCCACCCAGTGCCGAGTCCAGCAAGGCCGACAACGGGCCGGTGCCCATGGTGAACAGCAGCCCGGTCAGGGAGACCACCACCGTCCAGGACAGGAAGTGGGGGATGTAGACCAGCGTCTGGACGGTGCGCTTGAGGATCTGCAGCCGCATCTCGTTCAGCAGCAACGCCAGCACGATCGTCAGTGGGAAGGCGATGAACAGGCTCATCGCCGCGATGATGAGGGTGTTCGCCAGGATGCGGGGGAAGTCGGGGTTGGTGAAGAACACCTCGAAGTGCTGCCAGCCCACCCAGGGGCTGCCCTCGATGCCCAGGAACGGCACGTAGTTGCGGAACGCGATCTGCGCTCCGTACATCGGCCAGAACCGGAAGACGAGGAAATAGATGATGCCGGGCAGCATCAACAGGAACAGCCACCGGTAGCGCACCATCGTGGTGCCCAGGCCGCGTCGGCGCCGGGCCGGCGCGGGGCCGGGGGCGATCGCCACGGGTGGCGTCTGGGTTGCAACCCTCACCGCGGGTCCTTTCGTGGGTGGTCTGCCTGGTGGGGGCGGGACTGCGCCAGCGCCCGCCCCCACCAGCGGAGATCAGCCTGCTTGGGAGTAGAGTTCGTTGACCTCGGCGTCCACCTGTTCACCGCCGCTGGAGCGCCAGCGCTCCACCGCCTCGTCCATCCCGGATTCGTCGATCTGCCCGGCCAGGTACTGGATCCGGGCGTCGGCGATCAGGGTGTCGAGCTGGGTGGCGTTGGTGACGTAGGTCTCCGAGATCAGCCCGAGGGCGGGGTTGAACACCGCATCTTGCAGGTCTTCCTCCTGGAGTTCCTCACGCAGTTCGAAGATCTCCACGTCATAGTCGGTCTGGGGCAGCGGGGTGTAGAAGTGCTGCCCGGCCACGTTGGTGCCCAGTTGCGCCCAGGCGCCGGTGACGAAGTCGGTGAACTCCTGCATGTCGGGGTCGGTCACCGCGTACCCGTCCTCGACCTCGAAGTTGTGGCCTTCGATCCCGTTGTTCAGCAGGACCTGCGCCTCCGGGCTGTTCAGGTCATTCAGGACCTGCAGCACGGCGAGGAGCTCTTCCTCGGTCTCGATCGAGGAGCGCGGCACAGCCAGGAACCCGGCGTAGCCGGCGGTGGGCAGGGAGAACTTGCCGTTCGGGCCCTCCACCTGTCCGACCAGACGAACGTAGGAGTCGAAGTCGTCCGGGTCGTTCTGGCGGTACAGGTTGATCAACTCGGCCGCACGGGACTGCACGTCGATGATGATGCCGCCGTCGCCGTTCATGAACCGCTGGTTCCAGTCCTCCGGTGGCATGGTGGCGAAGTCGGGGTTGACGTAGCCGGAGTCGATCAGGTCGCGCTGGAAGCGCAGCGAGTCGCGCCACTCGTCGGTGGTCCAGGTGGCGGTCAGTTCCCCGCCGTCATCGCGCCACACGTTGCCAGCTCCGTGCCAGACGTCGATCGCATCCCAGGGGCTGCCGGTGCCCACTGCCGCGGGCCACTCCGGAACGATCAGGCCATAAGTGTCGTCCTGACCGTTGCCGTCGGGGTCGTCCTCGGTGAAGGCCCGGGCGATCTCGGCGAGGTCGTCGAGGGTCTCGGGGTCCTCCAGACCGAGGTTCTCCATCCAGTCCGCCCGCAGGATGATCGAGTGGCGGATCACGTCCCGGGCACGGTAGACGCCGAAGACCTGTCCGTTCACCCCGGAGGCCTCTTGCACCTCGGGGTTCTCGGTGACCAGGTTGGGGAAGTCCCCGGAGGCCAGGTAGTCGGTCAGTTCCCAGAAGCCGCCGGCCTCAGCGGTCTGGATGAAGCCCTGGCTCTTGTCCTGGATGACCATCACATCGGGGATGTCATCGCTGGCCAGCACCACGTTGGTCTGGTCGCCGTAGTTGGAGTTGGGCACCCAGCGCATGTTCAGGTCCACGCCGGTCAGGTCGGTCAGGGCCTCCTCGATCTCGCCCCCGGGCTCGGGCGCGGTCGGGGAGAAGAACGGAGCCATGATGGTCAGCGAGTCGAGCGAGGCCGCCTCGCCACTGCCGCCGGCCTCCCCGTTCTCACCGCCTCCGTTGCCGTTGCCACCGCCGCAGGCGGCCAGCACCAGTGCACCGGCCACCGCAGTGGCCACTGCTGTTGTGTGTCGATAACGCATGGGTTTCCTTTCTCGTCGACGCCGTCGTTGACGTCTGGGGTGTGTCAGATCGTGGGTGTCGCTGCCGGCGTGCGCGCAGGGTTCTGCGCGGCAGGGTCCGCCGGGTGGTGCTGATGGGTGTTTCGAGCCGAGATGCCCGTGGCGACGGGATCGGGAGTGCCGGCGGGCTGGGCCGCCAGGCCGCGGTCGTTGGCTGCGAAGAAGGACAGGCACAGCGCGGTGCACAGATACAGCGCCACCCCGACGGACAGCACCGGGAGCAGGCCCGGGACCAGGTAGGTGCCCACGCCGATCAGGGCGAGCGTGGCCGCCAGCAGCAACGGCGCCCCGGGAAAGCGCACCAGGAACTGCCCGGCCAGGCGCAGACAGTCCCGGCGCCGCACCTCGTAGTGGGCATCCATCGTCACCACCAGCACCTGGTAGACGACGGTCAGGGCGGCGGTACCCGCGATGGCGATCGTCAACGGACCGCTGCTGCGACCCAGGGTGACCTGGTTCACCGCGAGCAGGACCAGCACCAGGTGCGCAGGTGCCTGCAACAGGTTGGCGTGGCCGAACTGGGTACGCCAGTGCCGCACGAAGGTGCGCACCCAGGGGTGCACCTCCCCGCGAAGCCGCGCGCGTGCGCAGATGACCGCCGCGGTCAGCGCCGGGGCCAGTCCGAACAGCACGCCACCGGCCAGGGTCATCACGAGCACCAGCAGGTTCAGGAGCGCGGTGAACAGGACCGTGTCGGCAAACTCCCACGCGCGCCCCACGCCGAAGGCGCGGTCTGCATTCGCCCGGGTCGGACTGGCCATTGGGAACACCTCTTCGTGAGACATCTGTCGAGCGCGGGCCGGGGCCGACTGGCGATTCGAACCTGGGACTCGGTCGGGCACTCTCCCGCCGAGCGACGACCCTGCCGCTGGACAGCGTTTACCGTTGTGAGCGAGAACATAGCAATAAAACGATTCAACGGTCAAAGGTTCCAGGATCACGCTCCGGACTCGATCCGTCGCACCAGCCGCACGTCACACATGACGCACCGGTTCGGCTACATCAGGTCGCACGCGGGTAGCCGCTCCCGCACCCCGTGCGCCGCAGCCACCCAATCGCGCGCACAGCGCCACCCTGGCGACCATGACCGCCACAACCATCCAATTGCGCGCGTACAGCGCCACCCCGGCACCCACGGCCGCCACAACCATCCAATTGGGCTGTTCGGGCGCGGAGGCGAGCCGCTGCGCGGGCGCGCGCCGCAGTGCGCGCCCGCGGTCCGGGTTCGGGCCGGACCGGCGACGACGCGTGGAGCTTACCTGCGCGCCGGACCGGTACTGGCCCGTGGCACCAGCGTCGGAGGTACCTGCTCGGTGTTCACCGGAACCCCCACGATCAGGTCGATCAGCGCCTCCAGCGCACGCCTGCCCAGCACGGTGAAATCCTGCTGCACCGTGGTCAGCGGCGGGAAGTAGTGATCGGACCCGGTCACGTCGTCGAAGCCGACTACCGAGACCTGTCCGGGCACGTGCACGCCGGCCTCGGCGAAGGCCCGCAACAGCCCCAGCGCCATGTGGTCGTTCGAGGCAAAGATCGCGGTGGGCAGGTCCTCGAGCAACGCCTGCCCGATCGCATACCCCGACGCGGCGGTCCAGTCCCCCTGCCGGTCGGCGCGGGCGCGGATCCCGGCCTCGGCCAACTTCGCGTGCCAGCCGCGGGCACGCGCCCGGGCGTCGAACCAATCGACCGGCCCGGCCACGTGCACCACGTCACGGTGGCCCAACTCGATCAGGTGCTCGGCCACCATCCGTGCCCCCGCGCCCTGGTCCACGCTGAGGGCGTGCTGGCCGGGCTCCCACTTCGGGGTGGCCGCGATCATCAGCACCGGCAGGTCGGCAGAGGCGTTGCGGGCGGCCGCCGCGATCTCCTCGGTCGGGGCGATCACCACCGCGCCCTCCACGGCCTGGTCCAGGAACCGGTCGAAGATGGAGGTGACCATGTCCGGCGTCGGATGTACGGCGGTGGCCACGGCCACGAAGTACCCGGCCTCCCGCGCTGCGCGCTCCACCACGGCCAGGGTTCGGGAGGGGCCGTAGTGCTCCGATCCGGTGGTCACGATCCCGAGTGTTCCCGAACGCTGGGTCACCAGCGCCCGCGCTGCGCTGTTGCGCCGGTAGCCCAACTCCTCGATCGCCTGCACCACCTTGATGCGGGTGCTCTCGCGCACGTTCGGATGCTCGTTCAGCACCCGCGAAACGGTCTGGTGCGACACCCCGGCCAGACGTGCGACGTCCAGCATCCCCGGCCGGGTCCGCCCGCCTGCCACCATCGCCTACTCCCGCCACGTCGCACGCATCAGGACACAGATTCTACGGCTCGGCACCCGGCGGGCAGCGCACTTCCGCGCCGCGCCGGGACGGTTCGGCAGGCACACCCCCGCCCCGCGGCCTACCGTGGCCGGGACCAGCGCAGGTGCGTGGCGCAGCAGAATCGGGCCGACCGCACCGGTGCGGTCAGCGCGAAAGGAGCCAAGCCATGACGACGACGGACATCACCCTGCCCCTGCCCGGCCCCGAGGGCAACTGGAAACCGCTCACACTGCGCGAACCCACTCACTGGCCCACCCCCACCGAGCCCCTGACCGCCCGGTCCGCCTACGCCGCCGTCCCGGTCGCACCCCGCCACGACGCCGACAACGTCCCCGGCGCACCGGCCCTGATCGACTGGGATGCCACCCTCGGCATGCGCCAGCGGATATGGGACGCCGGGCTCGGCGTGGCCGAGGCGATGGATACCGCGCAGCGGGGAACGGGGCTGGACTGGGACGGCGCAGCCGAACTCATCGAACGCTCCGCCGCCCACGCTCGGGCCGCCGGCGGGACGATCGCTGCCGGGGCCAACACCGACCATCTACCCGCCGATGCCACACCCACCCTGACCGAGGTGATCGATGCCTACCGCCAGCAGGTCGAGGTGATCCAGCACGCCGGTGCCCGGGTGATCGTGATGGCCTCACGTCACCTGGCCGCTGCCGCCACCCACCCCGACGAGTACGCCCGGGTGTACGAGTCGGTGCTGGCCGATGTGGACCAGCCGGCGATCCTGCACTGGCTCGGGCCGATGTTCGATCCGGATCTGACCGGCTACTGGGGCAGCGAGGACCTGGACGAGGCACACCGGACCGTCGCCGACCTCATCGCCAGGGGCGCAGACCGGATCGAGGGCATCAAGGTCTCGCTGCTGGAGGCACGGCGCGAGATCGCCCTGCGCGCCGAACTGGCGCGCCGGGCCCCCGGGGTGCGCCTGTACACCGGGGACGACCTGAACTACCCGGAGCTGATCCTCGGCGACGGGCGGCACCACTCCGATGCCCTGCTCGGGGTGTTCGCGGTGATCTATCCGGCCGCCTCCGCGGCCCTGCAGGCCTTGCAAGCGGCCGACGACGACGGGGCTCGCCGGATCCTTGAGGACACCGTCGCCCTGGGCCGGCACATCTTCGCCGCTCCGACCCAGTCCTATAAGGCGGGGGTGGCGTTCTGGTCCTGGTTGAACGGGCACCAGCCGGGCTTTCAGATGCTGGACGGCATGCACTCGGCCCGCTCGGCAGCCCACCTGATCGAGGTGTTCCGTCTCGCGGACCGGGCCGGCCTGTTGCTGGACCCACCGGTAGCGGCTGCAAGGATGGCAGCGTTCCTGCAGGTGGCCGGCTACCGGCCGTGAGCAACGGAAGTGCCCGCATGCCCAGTACCTACCGCAACCGGCTGGCCTCGGCCGCAGACCTCGACCGTTTCGTCCTCGAGGGAGACGGCGCACTGTCCTTCCCCAGGGGCCGGTTACGCCTGGAGTCCCTACGCGATCCCGGCGAGGGTCAGGACGCCAACATCGTGTTGTGGTGCCCGCAGCCCTTCGGTGCCGAGGTGGAGATCTCCTTCGACTTCTACCCGCTGGCCGATGAGGGCCTGTGCATCCTGTTCTTCCACGCCACCGGTCACGACGGTCGCAACGTGCTGGACCCCGCCCTGGCGCCACGCACCGGCCCGTACCAGCAGTACCACCACGGGGATCTGGACGCCTACCACGTGTCCTACTTCCGCCGGAAGTGGGACACCGAGCGGCGCTTCCACACCGCCAACCTGCGCAAGTCCCACGGCTTCCACCTGGTGGCTCAGGGCGCCGATCCGCTCCCCCCGCTGGCCGACGCCGATCCGCCGTACCGGATCTCGGTCCGCACCCGTCGTGACCGGGTCCGCTTCGCGATCGACGATCTGCCGATCTTCGACTGGCACGACGACGGCGGCACCGGGGGCGACCCGTTGCGCGGGGGGCACCTGGGTTTCCGGCAGATGGCCCCGATGATCGCCGAGTACGCCGACCTGACGGTCCGGCCGCTCTGAGCACCCCCGCCCAGGGGCCGGCTCGGCCCGGGCCCGGCTCCGTCGTCGGACTCGGCTCCCCCGGGCCGGGCTCCGCGGTCAGGCGTTGCTCGCCCGCCCCGCCAGCCCCATCCTGGGGCGAACCTCCGGCAGCCGGGCTCAGGCCTGTTGATGCACCCCGGCGCGCGGGCGGGGGGTGAGGCGCTGGAGCTGGGTGACGTGCCCCGGTTCCAGCTCGGCCAGCGAGGCCGCCCCCAGCAGGCGCATGGTGCGCTCGATCTCGGCGCGCAGGATCTGGATCATCCGGTCCACCCCCGCGCGACCGCCGGCCATCAGCCCGTACAGGTAGGCCCGGCCCACCATCGTGAAGTCCGCACCCAGGGCGACCGAAGCCACGATGTCGGCCCCGGACATGATCCCGGTGTCCAGGATGATCTCGGCGTCCTGGCCCAGTTCGGCAGCGACCTGGGGCAACAGGTGGAAGGGCACCGGGGCTCGGTCGAGTTGACGCCCGCCATGGTTGGACAGCATGATCGCGTCCGCGCCGGCCTCGACCACCTTGTGGGCGTCGGCCAGGGTCTGCACGCCCTTGACCACGGTCTTGCCCGGCCACTGCCGGGCGATCCAGCGTAGGTCCTCGAAGTCGACGGTCGGGTCGAACATGGTGTCCAGGAGCTGGGCCACGGTGCCGGACCAGCGGTCCAGCGAGGCGAACGCCAGCGGCTCGGTGGTGAGCAGATCGAACCACCACTGCGGGCGCGGGATCGCGTTGACCACGGTGCGCGCGGTCAGCGAGGGCGGGATGGTCAGCCCGTTGCGCACGTCCCGCAGGCGGTTCCCGGCCACCGGTACGTCCACCGTGACCAGCAACGTGTCGAACCCGGCCGCCGCGGCCCGGTCCACCAGGGCCATCGAACGCTCCCGGTCCTTCCACATGTAAAGCTGGAACCAGTTGCGCCCGGAGGGATTGGCCAGTGCCACGTCCTCGATCGAGGTAGTGCCCATGGTGGACAGGGCGAACGGGATCCCCGCCGCCCCGGCGGCACCGGCCCCGGCGATCTCCCCCTCGGTCTGCATCATCCGGGTGAACCCGGTGGGGGCGATGCCGAACGGCAGCGCCGAGTGCCCGCCCAGGATCGTCCTGGCGGTGTCCACCTCGGCCACGTTGCGCAGGATCGAGGGGTGGAACTCCACGTCCTCGAAGGCTTGGCGGGCCCGGGTCAGGGACAGTTCCTGCTCGGCCGCCCCCTCGGTGTAATCGAAGGCCGCGCGCGGGGTGCGGCGCTGGGCGACAGCGCGTAGGTCGGCGACGGTCTGTGCTGCTTCCAGCCGGCGACGGCGACCGTCCAGTACCGGCGGCTTGAACCGCAGCAGGGGGGCCAGGTCACGAACCCGTGGAACTCGCCGCTTGACCATCGAAGCACTCCTCACGTTGGCGCCGGCCGGGGTTCCTGTACCCGCGGCTGGTTGAGGATGAGCCTAACGCCGCCGGCGGTGCGGGTGCGGTCCGATGCACCTCCGGCAGGGGCGATAATCGCACCCATGCCCTTCGACCATGGCGCCGATTCCGATCCGGCACTGTTCGATCTGCCCAGCGGCAGCCGGCGCGCACCCCGCCGGGTGGTGTTGATCACCGGGGCCTCGGGGTCGGGCAAGAGTTCCCTGGTGCGCCGGCTCGGCCTGCCCGCACTGCAACTGGACGACTTCTACCGCGACATCGACCACCCCGGTCTCCCGCAACGCTTCGGCGGCGTGGACTGGGACTCCCCACTGGCCTGGGACGGTGCCGCGGCAGTGCAGTCGCTGGAGGAGTTGTGCCTGAACGGCGAGGCGGAACTGCCGATCTATGACATCCCCACCTCCCGGCGCACCGGCACCACCCGGCTGGTGATATCCGATCACCCGGTAGTCCTGGCCGAAGGCATCTTCGCCGCCGAGCTCATCGACGAGTTGCGCTCACGCGATCTGCTCGCCGAGGCGTTGTGCCTGGTGCGCCCGCGGGTGCAGACCTTCTGGCTGCGCTTGCTGCGCGACATCGCCGAAGCCCGCAAACCCCTGCCGACTCTGGTACGCCGGGGGCTGGCGCACACCCGCGCCGAGCCTGCCCTGATCCGCCACTGGACCGGCAAGGGCGCCCGCGCGGTCTCGGTCGGCGAGGCGGAGAGCCTCATCCAAGGGCTTGCGGCACGCTAGCGGGTCCGGCAGCGCCGAGGCAGACCGGGCCGGGGTGGCCGCATTTGTTCGGCCCGGCCGGACCGACTTGACCTGGGCCGATGCCCGCTCTACCGTCACCACGTATCGGAGAAATTCCCGAAGCTTTCGAGAGAGTGGTGGCCCGATGGCGGCTGATCCGGTGTTCGACGCTGACCCGTGGGTCCTGAACCGCAACGGCGCCTGGTGCTGGTACCAGGACGAACGTGCCCTGGTGGATCCCGAGTCCAATGTTCTGGTGGTCGGTTCGGTGGCCGCGCCCGAGGGCGAGGATGGCGCGACCCGAGCCGGGAACGTGGAACTCACCGTCACCGACCTGGGCACGGGTGAGTCCACGATCGCGGTGCTGCACGAGAACCTGGAGGCCGATGACCACAACGTCCCCGGCCTGTGGCGCCGGCGTGACGGTCGCTGGCTGGCGGTCTACGCCAAGCACAAGAGCGACAACTACACCCGGTGGCGCATCAGCGAGCCGGGGGACCCCACCACCTGGGGCCCGGAGCAGGTCTTCGACTGGACCGAGTTGACCGGGGGCCGGGGCGTCACCTACTCGAACCTGCACGAACTGGACGGGCGCTTGTACTGCTTCGCCCGGGCGATCAACGACGACGCCTGTGCCCTGGTCTCGGATGACGAGGGCGACACCTGGACCTTCGCCGGCAAGCTCTTCGACCGGCCCAAGGTCGGTTACGTCAACGGATACTGCCGCTACGCCGGCACCGACCGGATCGACGTACTCACCACCGACCACCACCCGCGCGACTACAACAACTCGATCTACCACGGGTACCTGAGCGCAGGGGCGCTGCACGCCTCCGATGGCACCGTCGTCGACCCCCACGCGCTGTCCGGCCAGGCGCCGGACCAGGCGGAACTGACCACCGTCTTCGCCGCCGGCTCGGTCTGGGACGGGGAGCGGATGACGCGGGGATGGACCACCGACATCCGCCGCATCGAGGGCACCGTGGTGGCCACCTTCACCGCCCGCGCCAACGACGAACCGGAGAACTCCAACTTCGCCGACCACCGCTTCTTCTACGGCCGCACCAACGACGACGGAACCTGGGGCGTGTACCAGGTCGCCAAGGCCGGGCGTGCGCTGTTCCCGCGCGAGGAGGACTACACCGGCCTGATCGCGATCGACCCCTACGACGCGGACTCGGTCTACGCCTCGACCCACATCGACCCGCGCGACGGGTCCGAGTTGGCCCACCACGAGATCTTCCACGGCCGTACCGCCGACGGTGGCGCTACCTGGGCCTGGACCCCGGTGACGCGGGATTCCCCGGTGGACAACCTGCGCCCGATCGTGGCTCCCGGCGATCCCGGCACCCTGGTGCTGCTGTGGTTCCGTGGCGAGATGACCACCTCGCAACACTATGCCTGCGAGATTGCCGCGCACGTACTCCCCCGCCGCTGAGCGTGTCCACCTGAGCACTCGTCGCGCGGGAACCGCGTCGCGGCACAGTTTCGCGGCGATCCCCCGGTAGGGCAGGCACCCGCGCCACCGCAGGCCGCGTCACCGCCGGCCGCGTCACCGCCGGCCGCGTCGGTGCGGTTCCGTGCAGCAGGAGTGAGGCGGGCCACATCGGAAAGACGCAGCGGATGGCATAATCGAGGCAGAACTGAACATGCCACTTCAGCCGTGGCGGGAGAGCCCGCACGAGCGGGCGCCGACGGAGCAACCTCCCCGGGAATCTCTCAGGCACCCAGACCGCCGACGGCCAGGCTCCTCTGAAAAGTAACCCTGCGGGGTTCACCGATGGTGCAGGCGGGCGTGCCCGCGAAATCTCTCAGGTCCGATGACAGAGCGGGGAACCACCTGACCGCTTGGCGTGCCTGCGCCCGTCCCGAGGAGATCCTTGGCAACGTTCACCGATACACCGGCCCCTACCGTTCCGGCTGCAGCGACTTCTGCGGCGCCTGCCACACCGGCTCCACGCCCGCCCGCTTCCTCGCGTCGTCCCAACCGTGCGCTGGGCCTGATCGCGATCTTCGCCTCGACCACCGCGATGGGCACGGCCGGGGTTTTCGGGCGGCTGTCCAGCCCTCCGGGTGAGGTGATGGGTGAGGCACTGACCATGGGCCGGATGCTGGTGGGGGCCTTGGGCATCCTCGTCCTGCTCACCATCACCGGGCGCCGGCACCTGCTGCGGCAGACCAGGTTGTCGCCCGCTGTCGTACTGGGCGGGGTCTTCCTCGGCCTGTCCTTCGCGCTGATGCTCTCGGCCACCGTGCTGACCGACCTGGCCCTGGCCGTGGCGCTGCTCTATCTCGGCCCGGTGCTGGCAACCATCCTGGCGCGGGTGGTCCTGAAGGAGTCCCCCACCCGCGCCGAGACGTTTTCGCTGGCAGCCGCATTCACCGGCATGATGCTGGTGGCCGGGCTGATCGAGGGGCCGACCACCGCCTCGGAGAACCACCTGCTCGGGGTGCTGCTCGGGGTTGCCTCAGGGGTGCTGTACGGAGCCGCGCTGCTGTGCTACCGGTTCCGCGCGGACATGCCCGCCGACGTGCGGAGCTTCTGGAACTTCACCTTCGGCACCCTGGCCACCGGGGCCATGGTGGCCCTCACCCGCCCGGACCTGAGCGCGATGACCCCGGCCAACTGGGCCTGGGCCCTGACGTTCTTCGCGGTCTGCGGCCTGCTGGCCCTGGGCCTGCTGGTGCTGGCCGGTAAGCACCTGCGCACCGCCGAGTTGTCCAGGACCTCCTACTGGGAGGTGGTGGTGGCCCTGCTGCTGGGCGCGGCACTGTTCGGCGAGACCATCTCGGCGTTGAACTGGGCAGGTGTGGCGATCATCGTCGCTGCCGCCGGGCTGCCGCTGCTGCGCGTGCGCCGGGGAGTGCGCTGAGCCCACCTTTCCGCCCCCTCAAACCGGGACGGCGATCCGCTCCAGCGCCTGGGCGGCCACCCGGTCCGCGCCCGCCAGGAGCGGCGAGGGGACCCCGGGGGTCGCCCCGATCGCCGAGCCCGGCTGGACCGTCTCGGCCGGGATCCCCAGCACCAGCACGTCCGGATCCGTCCGGCCCGCAGCATCGATCAGCGCGAACTCGTCAGGGGTGACATCCACGGTGGTGGTCGCCGCCCACCCACCGGCCCTGGTGGTGTCCGGGACCCGGTGCAGCCGGGCGCGGCCGCTGCCCATCAACGTGGACAGCAGCGGGTCGGACGTGCCCGGCACCTGGCCCCGGGACATCCGGGTCTCCAGCAGCGCCCGGGTGACCACCCCCCCGGGGTGAACGCGCGTGCGGGCGCGGAAGCCGTCGTCGTCGGGCTCGATGACCAGGCTCTCCCCCAGGAGTTGCACCACTCCGGCGCGCACCAGCGCCAGCAACTGGGCGGTACGCCGCGGCGGCGGGCCGGAGGCCAGGGTCAGGCCCAACGGCACGAACCAGTCCTCGTACTGGACCAGCCGGGCGCGCCCGTCCAGTGCCCCGGCGGTCACATGGCGCCCGAGTAGGACTCGCAGGGTGGCCATCGCCCGGTTCACCGCGTTGCGCGGGGACGTGAGCGGGTTCGCGATCGAGGCCTGTTCCTGGTCCAACCACGTGCGCACCCAGTCGTCCCACTGCTGCGGGTCCGCCACGGGCGCGGGCCGGTCCAGCCGGTCCACGTCCAGGGCGTAACCGGGTGCGGTGACCAGATCGGCGACGACGGCGGCGGGATCGGTGCCGCGGCTGAGCGCGGCGATGATCGCGGCCTCATCCACCCCGTCGACCACGGCGTGGCGGTGGTGGGCAGCCAAGGTGATCAGGTGCGCGGCCGCGAACTCGGCGGCCAACAGCGGCCAGACCTGGGTGCGCAGATCCCGGACACCGCCACGGCAGGCGTCCGCGAGGGCTCCGGCGGTGGCGATCCGGGGTCGCCACGGCGGGGGCATTCCGGTGGGATAGGCGCCCTTGCCGCGGTAGGGCAGACCGCGCCGGGATCCCACCAGCAGCCGCGGCTCCGCGCCGGAGGGTTCGTAGTGCAGCGGCGCGCCGGCAGCCGGGCCACCTGCACCGCCGTCGAGGGCGGCGAACCCGGCGGCATCAGCCTGTGCGCCGGTGTCCGCCAGCGTGAAGCGGCCCCCGCGACCGGCGGTGAGGATGCCGATCACGTCGAAGAAGTTCGCCCCCATCCCCGCCACCAGCACGTCCTGGCCGTGGCCGGGCACCTGGGTCCAGTCCCGCTCCGATGGCATCCCCGGGGGCACATAGAGCAGTCGCTGCCTGCGCGCCCGGTCGGTGCGGGCGCGGGTCTGATCCGACGGCTCGGCCTGGATCATGCCCTGGGCCAGGACCACCAAGGGGGCGCTGATCGCGGCGACCGGCTCGGGGTGATGGGTGCGGTGTCCGCGGGGTCCGTCGACGGCTACCCGGTGGGCGCCGGTGAGCCGGACGAGGCGGCGCCCATCCACTGTGCTGGTGCCGGTGCGGCCAGGTGTTTCGTGGGCGCGGGTGGCCGGCTCGGTGCCGGCCACGGCGATGTCGGTCGCGGTGCCCTCGATGTGCCACACCTCGATTCCCCCGCGGCGGGCGGCCTCAGCGAGCTGGTCGCGGTAGTAGACCCCCTGCAGCCGCCGGGTCGGGTAGGACTCCGGGCGCAATGCGGCGAGTTCGGCGCCGAGCCATGCCGGCCGCTCCGGGCCGATACCGAGGTAGCGCTGTGTCGGGGCGTGCGAGCAGGCGGTCGCCCACTGCACCAGGTCCGGCCCCGGCACCAACGGGCCGTCCTGGTCGGTGCTGGCGTCGGCGTGCGCGGTGGTCTGGGCGCTGTAGGTGTTGTTCAGCAGCAGCGGGTGCTGGTCGGTCCGCCAGGTGGCGCCGGCGCCCACCTGGACCGCGTCGATGATCGCGACCCGCAGCGCCGGATCACCGGAGGGCGCGGGAGCGCCGAACGGCTCCTCCGGGCGCAACCGCGCGGCCAGGCGGGCCACGGTGGCCACGGCCCGCGGCCCTCCCCCCACGATCACCAGGTCGACCTCAGGGGTCGACGGGTCGACCTCGACCGGCAACCCGGGGGCAGCCGAGGTGGCAGCGCCGTGCGAATCCCTCACATCAGGCACGCTAACCAGCCCATCGGCATCGTTCCAGCGGCTGCGCGGCCATCTCACCATCCGGCCGGCGGCCGCCGGACCGGCGCTCGGTACCACGGGAAGGCGGCTGCGGCGCAGATGAGACCGGTCGGTCGCCCGTGAGGCCGGTCGATCGTCCGTGAGACCTGTCGATCGCGTGACCGGTCTCAGCGCCCCCGACCGGTCTCAGCGGGATTGGGGGGTGCGGGCGTGCGGGGTGTGGGCCAGGGGGGCCGGGGGGCCGGGGGTGGGGAACGCGAACGCCCCGTGCACGGGGTGCACGGGGCGTTCGACGGTTGGGCCCAGGGGCGGGCGGAGCTCAGTCCTCGTCGGCGGGGGCGTCCTCAGCAGTGCTGTTGGGCGAACCTGCGCCGACCGCCGCAGCGACCGGCTCTGCGGCCTCGAGTTCCTTGGCGGGCTCGTCGCTGTCCACCCCGGTGAACGTGAACTCGGCCAGCAGACCCTCTCCGGTGGCGTCCACGTAGACCTTCTGGCCCGCGGTGAGTTCGCCGTAGAGGATCTTCTCGGAGAGTTGGTCCTCGATCTCACGCTGCACCGCGCGGCGCAGCGGCCGGGCACCGAGCACCGGGTCGTAGCCACGATCGGCCAGCAGTTCCTTGGCAGCGGGGCTGAGTTCGATCGTCATGTCCTTGTCCGCCAAGCGAGTGGCCAGCGCACCGACCATGTGGTCCACGATCTGGTGGATCTCCTCGCGGGAGAGCTGGGGGAAGACGATCACGTCGTCGACACGGTTGAGGAACTCAGGACGGAAGTGCTGCTTGAGTTCGTCGTTGACCTTGATCTTCATCCGCTCGTAGTTGGTGGACAGATCCCCCCCGGCCTGGAAGCCGGTGAGCAGGCCCTTGGCGATGTCACGGGTACCCAGGTTGGTGGTCATGATGATCACGGTGTTCTTGAAGTCCACCATGCGGCCCTGGGAGTCGGTCAACCGGCCGTCCTCCAGGATCTGCAGCAACGAGTTGAAGATGTCCGCGTGGGCCTTCTCCACCTCGTCGAAGAGGACCACCGAGAACGGCTTGCGCCGCACCTTCTCGGTCAGTTGTCCCCCCTCTTCGTAACCGACGTACCCCGGCGGGGATCCGAACAGGCGCGAGACGGTGTGCTTCTCGGAGAACTCACTCATGTCCAACTGGATGAGCGCGTCGTCGTCACCGAACAGGAACTCCGCGAGCGCCTTGGCCAGTTCGGTCTTCCCCACGCCGGTGGGGCCGGCGAAGATGAACGAACCACCGGGACGCTTGGGGTCCTTCAGCCCGGCTCGGGTGCGCCGGATCGCCTGGGACAGCGCCTTCACGGCGGCGTCCTGGCCCACGATCCGCTTGTGCAGTTCGGTCTCCATGTTCAGCAGGCGCGAGGACTCCTCCTCGGTCAACTTGAACACCGGGATACCGGTGGACATCGCCAGCACCTCGGCGATGAGTTCCTCATCCACCTCGGCCACGGTGTCCAGGTCGCCGGACTTCCAGGCCTTCTCCTTCTCGGCGCGGGTGGCGGTGAGGTTCTTCTCCTCATCGCGCAGCCGGGCGGCACGCTCGAAGTCCTGATCGTCGATCGCCGATTCCTTGCTGCGGCGGGCCTCGGAGATCTGGTCGTCGAGTTCCTTCAGTTCCGGCGGGGCGGTCATCCGGCGGATCCGCAACCGGGCGCCGGCCTCATCGATCAGATCGATCGCCTTGTCCGGCAGGAACCGGTCGTTGACGTACCGGTCGGCCAGCTGCACGGCAGAGACCAGGGCCGGGTCGGTGATGGTGACCCGGTGGTGTGCCTCGTACCGGTCGCGCAGACCCTTGAGGATCTCGATCGCGTGCGCCAAGGTGGGCTCGTCGACCTGGATCGGCTGGAAACGGCGCTCCAGCGCGGCGTCCTTCTCGATGTGCTTGCGGTACTCCTCCAGGGTGGTGGCCCCGATGGTCTGCAGTTCACCGCGGGCCAGCATCGGTTTGAGGATGGAGGCTGCGTCGATCGCGCCCTCCGCCGCACCGGCGCCGACCAGGGTGTGGATCTCGTCGATGAACAGGATGATGTCGCCGCGGGTACGGATCTCCTTGAGCACCTTCTTCAGGCGTTCCTCGAAGTCCCCGCGGTAACGGCTGCCGGCCACCAGCGCACCCAGGTCAAGGGTGTAGAGCTGCTTGTCCTTCAGGGTCTCGGGCACGTCGCCGCGCACGATGTCCTGGGCCAGGCCCTCCACCACGGCGGTCTTTCCGACGCCGGGCTCACCGATCAGCACCGGGTTGTTCTTGGTGCGGCGAGAGAGCACCTGCATCACCCGCTCGATCTCCTTGCCCCGCCCGATCACCGGGTCGAGTTTGGAGTCGCGGGCGGCCTGGGTGAGGTTCCGGCCGAACTGGTCCAGCACGGCCGAACCGGACGGGGTACCCTCGCTGGGCCCACCGGTGGAGACGGCTTCCTTGCCCTGGTATCCCGAGAGCAACTGGATCACCTGCTGCCGGACCCGGTTCAGGTCCGCGCCGAGTTTGGTCAGCACCTGGGCGGCCACGCCCTCGCCCTCACGGATGAGGCCGAGCAGGATGTGCTCGGTGCCGATGTAGTTGTGTCCGAGTTGCAGGGCCTCACGCAGGGAGAGCTCCAGCACCTTCTTGGCGCGCGGGGTGAAGGGGATGTGCCCCGAGGGAGCCTGCTGGCCCTCCCCGATGATCTCCTGCACCTGCTGACGCACGGCCTCCAGGGAGATGCTCAGCGACTCCAGGGCCTTGGCGGCGACACCCTCACCCTCGTGGATGAGACCGAGCAGGATGTGCTCGGTACCGATGTAGTTGTGGTTCAGCATCCGCGCCTCTTCTTGGGCGAGGACGACGACGCGACGGGCTCGGTCGGTGAATCTTTCGAACATGTACAGCTCCCAAGGGCCGGGACCAGGGCAAGACTGGTCGTGGCAGATACATTGATGCTAACCGTGGGCACAGGGGTTTCCTGCCCGTGTTCGCCAGCGGCGTGATCGGCGGGTCGGCCCGGACCGGGCCGGTCAGCTCTCCAGCACCAGCGTGACCGGACCGTCGTTGACCAGCGACACGGCCATGTCCGCGCCGAACACCCCGGTCTGGGTGGTCAGGCCGCGCCCGCGCAGGTCCTCGATCACGGCGCCCACCAAGGGCTCTGCCACCTCACCCGGCGCCGCCTCGGACCAGGTGGGACGGCGGCCCTTGCGGGCCTGCCCGTACAGCGTGAACTGGCTGATCACCAGCACCCCGGCGTCGGGGTTCTCGGTCAGGGAGGTCTCACCGCGCAGAATCCGCAGGTCGGCGATCTTGCGGGCGATGAACTGCGCGTCCGCCGCGGTGTCGGTGTGGGTCACCCCGATCAGGGCGAGCAGGCCGGTACCGATCTTCCCGACCACCTGCCCCTCCACCTCCACCGAAGCGGAGCTGACTCGTTGCAGGACGGCTCGCACCGCTCAGTTCCCCCCGCCGGTGGACCCGAAGGCGGGGACCACCTGCCCCACGGGCCGGCCGTGGCCCAGCACCGCCACCTGCGCCCAGCTCCACCCCTCGGCGGGCGTGTGCTCGCCCAGAACACCCAGCGCCGCCGCGAGCACCGCAGGGCGGGGCCGGGAGCCGCCGTCAGCGATCTTGAAGGCCAGGGCGCGCCCATCGGGCAGGGCGGCGGCGTAGACGCCCTCGGCGCCGTCCTTGGCGATCAGACCGGGCACCTGCCGCATCGCCTCGGTGAGGTCCCGGCCCTGTCCCCCGACCAGATGCGGGTGCGCCCGCATGGCGGCGGCGACGCGACCCTCCGGTGACTCCGGTGGCGCGGTGGCCAGGGTCGCGAAGGCCCGGGCGAGCCCCTCGGTGGTGGTCGAGGGCAATGGCGCTCCGCACCCGTCGACGGCCAGGTGGCCCACCACGACGCCGGTCAGCTCGGCGATCGTGGCCACGACCGCCTGCTGTAGCGGGTGCGCCGGGTCGAGGTAGGTGTCGGTGGGCCAGCCGTTGTGCACGCAGGTCGCCAGCATCACCGCGTGCTTGCCCGAGCAGTTCTGGGTGAGCGAGGAGGGCTCATGGCCCGCGTCGCGCCAGGCGCGCGCGGCCTGGGCCGACAACGGCGGATCTGGGGTGTTGCCCAGGTCGGCCTCGCTCAACCCGGCGCGGGCCAGGATCGCTCGGACCACCTCCAGGTGTGCCGCCTCCCCGCTGTGGGAGGCGCATGCCAGGGCGATCTGTTCCGGTTCCAGCACCACCCCGGTGCGCAGCGCCACGAGCGCCTGCACCGGCTTCACCGACGAGCGCGGGAACATGGTCTGCGCCGGCGCGCCCACGCTCAGCCCGGTGCTGCCGTCGGCGTGCAGAATGCTCAGATGGCCGGTGTGCACCGATTCGGTGAGGTCGCCGCGCACCACCCAGGCCAGGGGCGCGCCCGGGTTGATCGGGTGCGGCACGGACGGGGCGGGAACGACGGTGTGGGGCTGACCCGGATTCACCAAGGCGATCCTCCACCGCCACGGTTGTCCCGGTAGTGACGAACCGCCGGGCGCACATCGGCCAGATAGATCCCGGCCGGCACCGCAGCCAGTACCAGGAAGATGATCAGGCCCGAACGGCCCAGTGGCGGCGGGATGCCGAGGAAGGCCAACAGCAGGGCGAGAGCCAGGATGCCGGCCCAGAAGCCTTTGGTGCGCTTCTCCGCGTAACTGAATGCCTCCCCGGGGCGTCGCAGCGCATCGAACAGCGCGATTGCGCACATGCCCACCACCACCAGGGACAGCGCGAGGAACAGATAGTTCTGAATGGTGCCGACGACGATCACCCCATGACTCTAGTTCAGCCCACGCGATCAGCCCACGCGCAGGCGGAGCCGGGCGCACGTCCGTCGAGGGTTACTGCTGCGGGAGCACGCGCAGGCCCAAGGCGGTGGCCACGCCCGCGAGGCGGGCGTCGGTGAGGGCCACGATCGGGTTGGCCGGGGCGAGCAACTCCACCGAGGCCATCTGAATTCCGTCCCCGGCACGAAGCCCGTGCTCCTCGGCCAGGTCCGCCGCCCGTTCGGCGATCGCCGCGGTGACCTCGACCTTGCGCAGCGCGGGCCACATCCGGTGCCAGCGCTCCAGCGCCTGCCCCGCTACTTCCTTACTCACCCTGCCACTGCGCTCCCCGGCGCGCAGCACCGCACGCACCTCGGCGTCGGCCAGCCGGGAGGCGAACACCGCGTCGGCCCGGTCCCACAGAGCGCGCACCAGCGCCGAGGTGCTCTCGTGGTGCACCAGCGCCAGCAGCGCACTGGAGTCGAAGTAGACCAGGCTCATCGTCGCAACCGGCGAACCAGCTCCGAGACGGAGGAGTGCCTGCCCTCCACCGCGGGTGCGCTGGGCCGGTCCGCCTCGGGGGCGGACAACAGGCCATCCCGTTCCAGGGAGGCGATCAGGTCTGCTCCGTCGACACCGGTGAGCCGGGCCACCGGCACCCCTCGTTCGGTGATGATGAGTTCTTCGCCCGCCCCCACGCGCTCGATCCAGTGCTTGAGTTGGGACCGGAATGTACTGACGGGGACGTCCATGCTGTACACCCTAGCCGCGGCGTACCGGCCGCGGTACCGATATCCGGGCAGGTGGCCTCACTCCCCGAGTGAACCGGGCTCGGCCAGTGCCGCCCGCGACTCCTCCCCGGTCCAGCCGGTGATCCCCAGCAGATCCACCAGCAGGGAGCGCAGCAGCGCCACCTCGGTCTGGGCCCGCCAGCCGGAGAAGGCCTGCGGGTCCAACTGTCCGGCGATCCGCACCAGCTGCGGGCGTACCTTCGCGGGGTCGTCGTTGTTGCCCAGTTCGGTGCCCAACGCCTCGGCGGCCGCGGAGGTCTGTTCCAGTAGATCGGCCAGCAGCGCACCGTCGTCGGGATCCATCGCGACGGCGCTGGCCCGCCTGGTCAGCACCCGGGTGTTGCGCATCGCCCGGTCACACAGCATCGCGGCCCGGTCCAGCCGCGTCATCTCGTCGTCGTGCCGCAGCCACGGCGGGGTGAACCGGGTGGCGGCCAAGGATCCGCGTACCACCTCATGCCACTCATCCAGCACCGCCTGGGAACCCCTGGCCTGCACGAGGGCATCACCCACCGCGGTGGGATCCTGGGCGGCCAGGCCCCGGGCCACCCCACCCAGTGTCCGGGAAACCTCCTGCAGCGCCGCGCGGGCCAGCGAGCGCACCTGCTTGCGCACATCGATCGGCAGCAGCGCCGCCACCGCCAGGGCCACCACCCCACCGATCACCGCGTCCAACCACCGGTCCATGGCCCCGGTGACGCCGAACAGGTATCCCGGAAGGGCCACCACCACCACCGACTGCACCCCGGCCTGGATCGCCAGCATCTGCCCGGCATCGATCAGCCGCGCCGCGAGCACGGCCAGGACCAGCACCACACCGACCTGGATCGGGCCGGACCCGAACAGGGCGGAGAAGGCCTCCCCGAAGAACACCCCGATCGCCACGCCGAAGGCCAGTTCAGCGACCTTGCGGGGGCGGCGGTCGTGGCTGAACCCCAGGCTGATCCACGCCGCGATGGCGGCGAAGAGCGGGTAGCGGTGCCCCAGACCGTACAACGCGATCGCATAGGCGACACCGGCGGCTGCCGCTGCGGTCAGGATCGGCCACAGGTCGCTACGGGTGCGGCGCAGCCCCCGACGGGCCCGCGCCAGTGCCGAAACCCGGACCTGGCGCAATGTGGGACGTTCCACCGAGGGAACCGGGGGTGTCCCCCCGGGGTCCGGTTCGGACCGGCCCCACGCCCGTCGCTTCACGGCCCACTCGATCAGGGACGACGACGCAGCGCCGGGTTCGGTCGCGGCCTGTCCTGGGGAGGTGGTCTCCCGGTGCCGAAACCTTCCGGGGTCACAATCGTCTCCTGCCCGGCGGCGAGGCCCTCCACGCTCAGCGTGGCCTCGGGATCCACCGACCGCTTCAGCACCGCCAGGGCCACCGGACCCAGCTCGTGGTGGCGGACCACGCTCGTGACCCTGCCGACCTCGCGTTCACCGTGCACGACCGTGGCACCCGGTTCGGGGGTGATGTGCTCGGAGCCATCCAGGTGCAGCATCGTCAGCCGGCGCGGGGGCCGGCCCATGGTGAACACCCGGGCGATCGTCTCCTGGCCCCGGTAACACCCCTTCTCCAGGTGCACGGCGGTGCGGAGCCAGTCCAACTCGTGCGGGATCGTGCGCTCATCGCACTCCCGGGCGTGCCGTGGCCGCCAGGTGGCCACCCGCAATGCCTCCCAGGCCCACACCCCGGCCAGGCGCGCACCAGCTCCCTCGGCCTGGCTCACGGCGGCCGGCAGATCGTCGCGCTGCACCAGCCACAACGCCCCCTGCCACTGGGCGCCGGGGTGCTCGTGATCGTCCGGCCCGTAGCGGGTCGAACCCGGGGCGGTCACCGGCCACGGGTCGCGCCACTGGATCAGCGCACCGTCGATCGTTGGCCCGTGCGCGCTGGTGCCGAGCACGGCCAGGTCGGTGCGAGCACCGACCTCCACCCGCATCGCGAACTTCATCGACTCCAGGTACGCCACCAGTCCTGCTGCGGTCCCGGACTCGGTGATCAGCCACGTCGTGGCGCCGTCGTCGATGACGGCGGCGGCGTGCTCGACCCGGCCGTGGGGGTCCAGCACCAGCATCTCGGTGCTCATCCCCGGCTCCAGGGCGTTGAGGTGCTGGGAGGTGATCGAGTGCAGCCAGGTAAGCCGGTCGGCACCGGCCACGGTGACCACGCCCCGGTGGGACAGGTCCACTACCGCCCGGCCCTGCTCGAGGGCGCGCTGTTCGTGCATGGGCTCGCCGTAGTGCGCGGCTACACCCTCATCCGGGTCCGCAGCGGCTACGGCACCCTGCCTGGTCATCAACGCACTGGCACTCATCGCGCTCTCCTTCACTCGTGTCGCTGCAGCCGGCCCGAGGAGTAGGACTGCAACTCGTGGCCGAACGCGGCCAGGTCGGTCGCCCACATCAGTTCCCCCCGCACCAGGCCGTACATCCGGGCCGCGGCCGCGATGTCGGCGCCGGTCGAGGTGCGGGCGATCAGGTCGGTGCTCAGTTCCACCCGGGGGCCCTGGACCTGGCCCAGGTAGACGTTCACGTGCCCGCTGGGTTCGGCCAGCAGCACCTCCAGCGCGTGCGCCGGGACGCCGCCGTCGGGCGTTCCGTTCCCTCCGCCGTCGGTGCCTGCGTCGGTCGGGGCGACCCGCCAGTAGCCGGATTCGGCGCTCCAGACCTGCCCGGCCTGCAGCGCCGCGACGTCGATGTCCCCCTCCAGGGACTCCAGCGGGCTCTCCAGCAGGTGGGTGGTGCACCTGTAGGTCAGGTACGGGCCGCCGTCGTGACCGAACTCCACGTCGACGAGAACCCCGCGCTGGGGGATGTCGGGGTAGGCCACGAAGCCGGGACCGCGCCAGCGGCCGATCAGCCAGGCGAGCGGGTACGCCTCCGGGGCCAGGTCGTCAGGAAGTTGGAATGCCACACCTGCGATGTTATCGCGCCATCACAGCAGGAGCAGGATGCGGCCCAGCACGTACACCGGCGCACCGCAGACCAACACCGGGAGTACGGCCGCCGATAACGCCGGCCACGCCCGCACCGAGGCGGGGAACTGACCCAGCAGGTGATGCACGGCCGCACTGAGGACGCCGGCCACGAGCCCGACCAGCACCCCGGTGACCGGGCCCACCGCGATGATCACGGTTCCCACCCCCAGGCCCACACCTGCCGCGACCGCGGTGGTGACCAGCCACCCCCAGGTGGCGGGCAGCGGGATCGCGGTGACGATCGCCGCAGCCGCCAGGGTCACCGCCCCCACCAGCAGCAGCCCAACCGACGTCGGACCGGTGCCCACCGCCAGCCACCCCACGCCGGAGGTCAGCACGGCCGCACCCGTGACCGCCCCGGCGACGGACTCCACCAACCGGGGGCGGCCGTCGCGGCGCAGCAGTTGCAGGACGAAGGCGGCCACGACGACGATCCCGAACCCGAGTGCGGCATAGGCCAGGTCACCGGTGAGCCACTGCAGCGACACCCCTGCGGCTATCGTGGCCAGCAACAGCACCGAGGTGCCCTGACGGGCCGGCAGTCCGAGCAGTCCCGGCCAGCCGAGTGCGAATATGCCGCCCATCCCGGCCACCGTGGTGATCAGCAGCGGCCGGTCCCCGAATGCCGTCAGCCCCACCCCGGCCGAGGCGGTGGCGGTGACCACCGCGCGGAAGGACTTGCTCAGCACGTGCGCTCGACCCCCTCTCTCCGGTGCGGCTGCTGCCGGGCAGGACACGGCGGCTCCTGGGGCGAACGCTACCGGCATACCCCGGAGGGGGTGAAAACGCGTGCCCGGCATGACCCGATGTCAGGTGCGGCGCACACCGGCTCGGATTCCGCCGTCGTGCGCACCCGGCAGGTGCCTTTACACTGGATGCGACGCCGGGTCGCGCTAGCCCCGGGCTCCAACATCAGCCGCTACGAGCGGCCTTCGCGCCGTCAGGCGCTGGGCGGCCCGGTGTCATCAACCTCACCTCCGGGTACGCCCCCTGCCTGGGATGTGCATCTCTGGCCTACGCTGCTGGGCAAAGACCTGTACAGATCGGAAAAGTTGAGTGCGACTCACCCTGACCCCCCGCAGGGTCTACTTCGACCTGCTCACCGAGTTGGGCGACCACCTGGTCACCGGTGCGGACATCCTCGCCCAGTTGATCGGCTCCGAACCGGCTGAGCGTCCGGCACTGGCCAACCGGATGCGCGACGTGGAGCACCTGGCGGATGAGTCCACCCACGCCATCATCCGGCACCTGAACCGCTCCTCGGCCACCCCGTTCGACCGGGACGACCTGTATGACCTCACCTCCTCGATGGACGACTGCATGGACTCCATGGAGGAGGCCACCGACGCAGTGGTGCTCTACCGCATCGGCGAGCTGCCCGACGCGGTGACCGATCAGGTCGCCACGCTGCAGCGGGCCGCGGAACTGACCGCTGCGGCGATGCCCCAGTTGCGGAAGATGAACGGACTGGAGGCGTACTGGATCGAGGTGAACAGGCTGGAGAACCAAGCCGACCGGATCTACCGCGGGCTCACCGCGGACCTGTTCACCGACCCGCAGTACCTGGACAGCCCGGCCGGGGTGGTGCACCTGATCAAGATCCGTACGGTGATCGACTCACTGGAAGCCGCTGCCGACCACTTCGAGAAGGTGGCCAACATCGTGGAGTCGATCTACCTCAAGGAGTCCTGATGCGCGCCCGCCGCGCGCCACTGCTGGCGGCCCTCGCGACGGTGGCCATGCTGGCGGGAGCGCTGGCCGGTTGCAGCACCGAATCGGTGCAGGTGGGCGCATGCGCCCAATGGGACCAGCTCCAGGAGGCCCCGCGTGCGAGCGTGGAGGTGGTGGACTGCGAGCAGGAGCACAGCGCCCAGTTCGTGGGAACCTTCGAGGTGGACTTCGAGACCTTCCCCGGCCAGGAGGCGATCGACGACGTCGCCGAACCCGGGTGCCTGGAGGCCTTCACCGAGTTCGTCGGGATCGACTACGCCGACTCACAGTTGCGCCTGGACTGGTTCCGGCCGACGCAGGAGAGCTGGCAGAACACCGGCGGGCGGGACGTCTGGTGCGTGGCCTACCTCCCCGAAGGCACCACCACCGGCGGCTTCCAGGACAGCGGGCGGTAGGTTCCCCGGGCGAGGACCGACGGTGGGCACAGGAGGGGTCGTGCTCAGCCGAACCGACCGGAGATGTAGTCCTCGGTGGCCTGGACCGAGGGGGCGGAGAACATCGTGGCGGTGTCATCCATCTCGATCAGCCGGCCCGGCTTGCCGGTTCCGGCGATGTTGAAGAAGCCGGTGCGGTCCGAGACCCGGGCGGCCTGCTGCATGTTGTGGGTCACGATCACGATCGTGTAGTCGTTCTTCAACTCGTGGATCAGGTCCTCAATGGCCAGGGTGGAGATCGGGTCCAGCGCCGAGCACGGCTCATCCATCAGGAGCACCTCCGGTTGTACGGCGATCGCCCGGGCGATGCACAGGCGCTGCTGCTGGCCACCGGACAGGGATGACCCGGGCCGGTCGAGACGGTCCTTGACCTCGCTCCACAGGTTCGCCCCGGTCAGCGCCGACTCGGCAAGGTCGTCGGCGTCGGACTTCTTCATCCGCCGGTTGTTCAGTTTCACCCCGGCCAGCACGTTGTCGTAGATGGACATCGTAGGGAAGGGGTTGGGCCGCTGGAACACCATGCCGACCTGGCGACGAACCACCACCGGGTCTATCCCCGGTGCGTACAGGTCCTGGCCGTCCATGACGGCCCTCCCGGTGACGTAGGCCCCGGGAATCACCTCGTGCATCCGGTTCATGGTGCGGAGGAAGGTGGACTTGCCGCAGCCGGAGGGCCCGATCAGTGCGGTCACCGATCGGGCCTCGATCACCATCGTGACGTCCTCCACGGCCTTGAAGTCACCGTAGAAGACGTTCAGGTCAGTGACATCGATGCGCTTGGACACAGCTCATACCTCCTGCTGGAACACGCGTGCGCGAGTGGGAACGGGGCGGGTCATGAGATGCCCTTCGGGGAGAAGTAGCGGCTGACCAGCCTGGCGATCAGGTTCAGCAGCATCACGATGGCGATCAGCGTCAGCGCCGCGCCCCAGGCACGGTCCACGCTGGCCCCGCCCTGGGCGTACTGGCGGTAGACATACACCGGGAGGGTGGCGATCCGTCCGTCGAACGCGTCGTAATTGACGTTGTTGGCCAGTCCGACGGTGATCAGCAGCGGGGCGGTCTCCCCGGTGACCCGGGCTATCGCGATCATCACACCGGTCGTGATCCCGGCCACCGCGGTGCGCAGCACGACCTTGACGATGGTGAGCCACTTCGGCACCCCGAGCGCGTAGGCGGCCTCGCGCAGTTCGTTGGGCACCAACCGCAGCATCTCCTCCACCGAACGCACCACCACCGGGGTCATCAGCACCGCCAGCGCGATCCCGCCGATCAGCGCCGAGCGGTAGGCGGGCCCGAAGATCAGCAGGAACAGGGAGTAGGCGAACAAACCCGCCACGATCGAGGGGATTCCGGTCATGACGTCCACCAGCAAGGTGATGGCGCGCTTGATCCGCCCACCGCCGTACTCGACCAGGTAGATCGCGGTGAAGATTCCCAACGGGATCGAGATGGCCGCGGCGATGCCGGTGACGTACAGGGTGCCGATCATGGCGTGGTAGATGCCGCCGCCGCTGTCTTGACCGAAGACCCCGACCATGTCGGTGGTGAAGAACTCCGCCGACAGCGCGCCGACGCCGTTGGCCAGCACCGTCCACACCACCGAGACCAGCGGAACCAGCGCGAGCAGGAAGGCCACGGTCACCAACGTGGTGGCCAGGCGGTCCTTGGCGTACCGCTCACCTTCCACGATCAGGGAGGTCGCGGTGAGGGCGACGACGAAGATCAGGGTCCCGACCAGCAGTACCCCGGCGACACTCGGGCCGGTCTCGCCGAGCATCCCCAGACCGAGGGAGGCCACCAGGCTGGCCCCCAGCACGGCCCAGGGCGCCCATCCAGGGAGCCTGCGGGAGCCCACGGCGCCGGTCGCCTGTGCAGTCGTGGTCATGATCAGTTCGCTCCGGAGAACTCGGCGCGGCGGGCGATCACGGCGCGGGCCGCCATGTTCACCCCGAAGGTGAGGACGAAGAGCATCAGACCGGATGCGATCAGCACGTCCACACCCAGCCCGGAGGCTTCGGGGAATTGGCTGGCGATGTTCGCGGCGATCGACTGGTGCTGACCCGGCTGCAGCAGATAGAAGTTGATCATGAAACCTGGTGAGATGACCATCAGGATGGCCATCGTCTCGCCCAAGGCCCGGCCCAGCCCGAGCATGGCGGCAGAGATGATGCCCGAGCGCCCGAACGGCAGCACCGCCTGACGGATCATCTCCCAACGGGTGGCACCCAGGGCGAGAGAGGCCTCCTCGTGCAACCGGGGTGTCTGCAGGAAGACCTCCCGGATGGTCGCGGTGATGATCGGCAGGATCATCACCGCCAGCACGATGCCGCCGGTCATGATGTTGCGCGCCGGTGCCTGATAGTCGGCGAACAGCGGGATCCAGCCCAGGTTGTTCGTGAGCCAGTCGAACAGTGGATGCAGCACCGGCTGCAGGAACTGGATACCCCAGAGCCCGAAGATGATCGACGGCACCGCGGCCAGCAGGTCCACCAGGTACCCCAGGCCCTGGGCGAGGCGGCGGGGGGCGTAGTGGGAGATGAACAGGGCGATGCCGATGCTCAGCGGCACCGCGATCAGCAGCGCGATCACCGATGACAGGACGGTGCCGAACAGCAACGGTGCGACATAGCCGGCGAGGCTGCGCCCGCGCATGATGTTGACGGTGTCGTAGTCCGCCTGGCTGGCAATCAGCGCCGGCCAGGACCGCCAGAGGAGGAACGCCGCGACGGCCGCGAGGATCACCAGGATCGCGACGCCGGCGCCGGTGGAGATCCCGGCGAAGATCCGGTTGCCGAGCCTGCCCGGGGCCCTGCCCGGTCGTACCGCGAGCTCGCGGTCGTGGGTGCCCGTCCGTCGCGGCTTGGTGAGGGTGCTCACGAACGCTCCTTACGGCACACCGGGATGCCACCACGCGCAGGCAGGTTGGTGCCGCAGCAAACCTGCGGCACCAACCTGTGCGCTGTCAACCTGGGCAAATGATCAGGCTACCGAGATCTGGTCGAGGATCTCCTCGACCCGCTCACGCATTTCCGGAGAGATCGGAGCCGAGCCGGCCACGCCGGGATCGGAGGCCCGGTTCTGGCCGTCCTCGCTGGCTACATACCGGAAGAACTCGGCCACGTTCGCCGCGTCCTGCTCGTCGTCGTACACCGAGCACAGGCTGGAGTAGGCGATCTGGACGATCGGGTAGGAACCGGACTCATCGGTGTCGCGCGCCAGGTCCACGGTCAAGCGCCACTCGCTGGCGGTCTCGGCCGCCGGAGAGTTAGCGACCACCTGGGCAGCGGCCTCCGGGGAGAACGGCACGTACTCATCGCCCACACCCACGGCCACGGTGCCCAGGTCACCGGCACGCGAGGCGTCGGCGTAGCCGATCGCGCCCTCGGCTCCGCTGACCACGTCGATCACACCCTGGGTCTGGGCACCGGACTGGGTGCCGTCGATGGGCCAGACACCGTCCGGCTCGTGCTGCCAGACGTCCGGGGCAGCCTTGGACAGATAGTCGGTGAAGTTGTCCGTGGTGCCGGAGTCGTCCGAGCGGTTCACCGGGATGACGTCCAGGTCGGGCAGGTCCACATCGGGGTTGGCCTCAGCGATGGCCGGGTCGGACCAGTTGGTGATATCGCCGTTGAAGAGCCCGGCGATGGTGTCCGCGTCGAGGTTGAGGTGCTCGGTTTCCACGCCGGGCAGGTTATAGATGACCGCGATCGGGCTGATGTACAGCGGCAGTTCGATCACGTCACCACCGAAACAGCGTTCCGCACCGGCGTCGATCTCCTCCTGGGAGAACATCGCGTCGGAACCGGCGAACAGGGTGGCTCCGTTCAGGAACTGCTCCCGCCCCGTGCCCGACCCCACCGAGTCGTAGTTGACGTCCACTCCGGTGCGTTCGGTGAAACCGGCCTGCCAACCCACCATCGCGTTCTCCTGCGAACTCGCGCCGGCGCCGGCAATACTGCCGGACAGTTCCACGTCGTTTCCGGCGCCGGTGTCGGTGCCGTTGTCGTCCGTGCCGTTGTCGCCCCCACAGGCAGCGAGTACCAGTGCCATCGCACCGATCGAGGCGACGCCCGCCACTCGGCGGCTCAATCCAGCCTTCACGTTGGTCCCGTTCTGATCGAGGTCTCCGCACGGTTCTCCGCGCGGTACAGACTTGACGCTAGGCAGCCCGGGTGACGGACCGGGGCCGCGGAGGTGAACGCAGGATGAACGCACCGTCACAATGCGTGTGAGGAAGAGCACATGGCCTCGGCCGGGCGGAGACCGGTCAGGCGTTGGCGCTGGCGGGGCGGTGCATTTCCATCGAGACCACCCGGACCTTGCGCTTGCCCGGCCTGGCCAGATGCAGCACCAGAACCTCCCCGGTGCGCAGATAGGGATCGGCCTCGGGCAGCACCCGCAGCACCCGGTGCGGACTCTTGCGTTCCACCGCGTCCAGAATCGCCGGCATCACCGGGCGGTGAGTGCAGATCAGCACCGGGGCATCCCTGCGGCCGAGCAACTCCGCCACCAGTTCACGGACGCTGCGTGGGTCCTCCTTCGCGGCGTGCTCGGTGATCTGCGGCGCCATGAACAACTCGATGCCGGAGGCCTGCGAGTACGGCACCACGGTGTCGTGGCAGCGTGCCCACGGGCTGGTGATGATCTCCTCGGCGCCGTAGGCGGCCAGCAACGGCACCAGCGCCCGCGCCTGGGCATGTCCGGGTCTGGTCAACGGCCTGGTGTCCTCACCCTTCTGCCAGGCCGAGCGCTTCTTGGCGCGTCCGTGCCGGGCGATCAACACCGTCCAGGTATCCAGGAAGCCATCCTCATGCAGATCGATCAGCGCACCCAACGGCTCCCGGTCGGCCTTGCGGGTGAGCATCTTCCAGGCCTTGCCGGCGTCAACCCAGCGGGCCTCGTCCACCTCACCCTCGGCGGGCTCGATCCGGCCGCGCGCCCGCACGGACCCACGATCGCCGTCGATCACCCGGGCCGCCCAGTACACGCACACCTTGGTCTTGGTGGAGTTCAACGGGTACTGCACCACCGGCAGAGGCAACCCGAGTTCCACGTGGTACCCGGTCTCCTCCGCCACCTCCCGGGCCGCGCACGCGGGCAGGCACTCCCCCACGTCCACCTTGCCCTTGGGCCAGGACCAGTCGTCATACCGGGGCCGATGGATCAGCAGCACCTGCAGGCTGCGCTTCTTCACCCGCCACACCAGGGCACCGCCGGCGTAGACGCGCTCGCGCTTCTTGCCCACCTGATCAGCGGTCCGAACCGGTGCGACGGCGGATCGCCATGAGATGCTCCTGCAGGTCCAGCAACGGTTCGCCGTGCTCGTCCTGGTGGACCCGCCGCCAGTGCGGCTCGCCCTGATCGCCGGTCGCCAGCCACCATGAGGCGGTGCCGTCGTCGACGGAGAGGTCCAGCAACGAGACCAGGTCGTTGACCTGACCGGGATCGACCACCCGGACCAACACCTCCACCCGTCGGTCCAGGTTGCGGTGCATCAGATCGGCACTGCCGATGTAGACCTCGGGGTCACCGTCATTGGCGAAAGCGTAGATACGGGAGTGTTCCAGGAAGCGGCCCAGGATGGACCGGACCCGGATGTTCTCGCTCATCCCCGGCACCCCGGCCTTGAGCCCGCAGATGCCGCGCACCACCAGGTCCACCGGCACCCCGGCGGCCGAGGCCCGGTAGAGCGCATCGATGGAGGCCTCGTCCACGATGGAGTTCATCTTGAACCGGATCCAGGCCGGCTTGCCGGCCTTCTTGTTGGCGATCTCCCGTTCGATCCGCTCCAGCAGGCCGGCGCGGATGGAGCGGGGGGCCACCAGCAGCCGGTGGAACTTGGACTTGGGTGCGTACCCGGACAGTTGGTTGAACAACCGCGTCAGGTCCTGGCCCACGTCGCTGCTGCAGGTGAGCAGCCCGTGGTCCTCATAGTGCCGGGCGGTCTTGGGGTTGTAGTTGCCGGTGCCCACGTGGCAGTACCGGCGCAGGCCGTCGGCCTCCTGGCGAACCACCAGGGAAAGTTTGCAGTGCGTCTTCAGGCCCACGATGCCGTACACCACGTGCACCCCGGCCTGCTCCAACTTGCGCGCCCAGGAGATATTGGCCTGCTCATCGAACCGGGCCTTGATCTCCACGATCGCCAGCACCTGCTTGCCCGCCTCTGCGGCGTCGATGAGGGAGTCCACGATCGGGGAGTCCCCGGAGGTGCGGTACAGGGTCTGCTTGATGGCCAGGACGTCCGGGTCGGCGGCGGCCTGGGACAGGAACTGCTGCACCGAGGTGGAGAAGGAGTCGTAGGGGTGGTGCAGCAGGATGTCGCGGTTGCGGATCGCCTCGAAGAAGTCGGTCGGGTTGGCCGACTCCACCTCGGCCAGACCACGGGCGGTGGTGGCCACATGCTTGGGGTAACTCAGTTCGGGCCGGTCCAGGTCCGCCACCAGGTTCATCCCGGTCAGGTCCAGCGGGGCGGGAACGTCATAGACGTCGGACTCCGAGACCGACAACTCCCGGATCAGCATCTCCCGCAACCGCGGGGCGAACCCGGCGGCCAGTTCAAGCCGCACCGGTGGACCGAAGCGGCGACGCAACAACTCCTTCTCCAGCGCCTTGAGGAGGTTCTCCGCGTCGTCCTCCTCCACCTCCAGGTCCTCGTTGCGGGTGACCCGGAAGGCGTGGTGCTCCACCACGTCCATCCCGGGGAAGAGGTAGTAGAGGAAGGAGGAGATCACCTCTTCGATCGGGACCAGCGAGGTCACGCCGTGATCGTCCGGGGCATCCTGCACCCGGTGCGGGCGACCCCGGTGGTCGACTGCGATGAAGCGGGGCAGCAAGGGTGGCACCTTGACGCGGGCGAAGTGTTCCTTGCCGGTGGCCGGGTTGCGCACGATCACGGCCAGGTTCAGCGACAGCCCGGAGATGTAGGGGAAGGGATGGGCCGGGTCCACCGCCAGGGGGGTCAGCACCGGGAAGATGTTCTTGCGGAAGTACTTGTGCAGCCGCTCCTGCTCGGCCTCGTGCAGTTCCTCGAAACGCACCGAGGTGATGCCATGCTCATCCAGCGCCGGGCGCAGGACGTCGGCGAACAGGGCGGCATGGCGGGCGGTGAGCTCATGGGCCCTGGCCGAGATCATCTCCAGCACCTGCCTCGGGAGCAGACCGGAGGCGGCGGTGACGGCCATCCCGGTGGCCATCCGCCGTTTCAGTCCAGCCACCCGCACCATGAAGAACTCATCGAGGTTGGAGGCGAAGATCGCCAGGAACCGCACCCGCTCCAGCAGCGGGATGTCCGGGTCCTCTGCCAGTTCCAGCACCCGCTCGTTGAACTGCAGCCAACTCAGTTCCCGGTCGGCGAACCGGTCCGGGGGCAGTTCGACTTCAGCCTCGCCGGCGCGCTCCGGGGCACCGTCGGTCGACACCGGCACCTCCGGCACCTCCGGCGCTTGTGCCAGGGTGGTGATCACCGCACCCTCACGGCTGCCTACGGACTCGCTCATGGCCCTATCGTGGCAGGTCGCTCGCGGTCTGGGGAGGTCGTCGCGGTGTATTGCACGTGAATGGCGTCCCGCTCGAACCCCACGCGCCGGTAGGTACTGATCGCGGCGGCATTGTCACCCTCGACGTACAACTCGAGTCGGTCCGGGCCCGTCCGGGCGAAGTGGTCCATGGCCACCGCAGTCAGCACGGTCCCCACCCCGCGGCCCTGCGCGGCCGGATCGACGCCGAGGGCGTAGATTTCCCCGGTGCGCGCACCGCCGTCGTCGTCGGTGATCTTGACCCACATGCTGCCCAGCAGTTCCCCGCTGCCGGTGTCCTCGGCGAGCCAGAAGGTGGTCGGGTCGAACCAGTCCTGCTGCTGCCGGGCCCGCAGGTCGGCGTGGTCCAGGCGGCCCTGTTCGGGGTGGTCGGCGAACGCTCGGGCGTTCACCTGCAGCCAGGCGTCCTCATCGGCGCCGACCTCGAAGGTGCGGATCCGGAGGTCCTCAGGCACCACCACGGGCTCGATCTGCGCCCGCTGCGGCGACGGACGGCCCATCCGCCAGAGCTCGCGCACCACCACTAGGTCGTGCGCGGCCGCGGTCGCCCTGGCACCCGGGAGGTTCCCGTGGGCCCAGAGACGCACCATGGGGTAGTCGGCTAGGACCGTGCGCACCAGCGCGCTCCCAAGGCCCCGACGGCGAAACTGCGGATGCACGGCGATCTCGGCCGAGTCCTGACCCACCTGGGCGAAGCCGGCCAGTACGTCGTCCGCGTCGTCAGTGTCGCCGTCGCGGCCCTGTGCGGCGCCGTCACCGCCGGGAATGAGGTACCGGGGCCTGCCCGGGCGAGTCAGGGTGAGCAGGGTGTCCTCGTCGAAGGCGGCCACGCCGTCGTCGGTCTCGACGTCTCGGGCAAGGTTCCGCACCGCCTCCACCTGGGCAGGACTCAACTCCTGCGTGCGCACCGGCTCCATCAGGTGAGCCGTCCGGCTCGGTGCAGCGATGCGGCCTCCTCCAGTTCCGCCGCCGTGTCCAGCAGCGACCCGGCGCGACGGGTGAGGATCTGGGCGGTGTCGGCGTCGTGGGTCTCCACCCAGTCCGCATCCAGGGCCGAACCTGTGGCCAGCACCCGCAGGAAGGACCCGGCCCGCTCCAGCGCCACACCGAGGTCGCCGCGGTAGACCCCGGACAGCACGGCGTCGAGCATGCGCCGGATCTCCTCGGGTCCCACCGGATCGGCCACACCGGCGACCACGCCGGCCACCTCGGCGCGGTTGGCACCGAGCCGGAACCGCTCCGCGATCGTGTCCGGGTCCCGCCGGCCCCACTCCCGCAGCAGGTACAGCCGCCAGAGTGCCCCGGGCAGTGTGTCCGGGGGGCTCTGGGACCAGATCTCGGCCACCGCCTCCAGGCCCTCGGTGTCGACCAGGGCGATCAGGCGCTCCACCAGTTCGGGGTCCTCGGCGCCCTCCCGACCACCGGAGACCATCGCTTGGGCAGTGGTGTGGGCGATCTCGGAGCGCGCGGCCGGATCCTCCTCCCCGACGATCGCCTCGGCCTGCTCGGGGGTGAGCATCGCCGGGCGGCGGAACCGATGCTGCTCCACGGAACCCTCCCTGGGTCACGGTGTGATTGGTCTGGACGTCACGATACGCCGCAGCGTGATGAGGGCGCAGCCCGGTACCCTGCGGTGGCTTACGGTGACGGCACGGCCTACGCTGGCCGCGGCCCCTAGCTCGAGAGGTACCTCGCGTGCACCGGACGATCCGCGCCGACATCGCCTTCACCATGTCCACCGGTCACACCAGGGTGGCCTTCATGGTGGCCGTGGCCAAGGTGCCCGGGCTGCAGGTCAGCGATGACTTCACGGTGAGCATGGACGGCAGCCCGGTCGAGGTGACCGAGGCGCCAGCCCCCCACCACGGACGCATCCACCTGCTCGACGTCGACGCCGGCGCGGACGCTCCGGGCAAAGTGGAGGTGGCTTACCGCGCCGAGGTGACCGGGGATCCCCGGGCGGGTGCGGAGCAGGCGGAGGAGCCCTCAGCCACCGAGTTGCTCACCTACGTGCGCCCCAGCCGTTACGCCGAGTCCGACCGGCTGCTGCCCACCGCACGCCAGGAGTTCAACGGTCTGCAGGGTCCGGAGTTGCTGGACGCCGTCGCCGCGTTCGTCCACGAGCGCCTCTCCTACGTGCGCGGATCCTCCCACTTCACCGACGGAGCCGTGGACACCCTGCTGGCCCGGCGCGGGGTGTGCCGGGACTACGCCCACCTGGTGGTGGCATTGCTGCGTGGCCTGGATGTGCCGGCCCGGTGTGCGGCCGTGTACGCCCCGGGGCTGTCCCCGATGGACTTCCACGCCGTGGCCGAGGCGTGGGTGGAGGGGCACTGGCAGGTGGTCGACGCCACCCGGCTCGCCCCCCGGCAGTCGCTGGTGCGGATCGCTACCGGGCGCGACGCGGCCGATACCGCGTTCATGTCCTCCTACGGCGCCGGGGTGCGGCTCGGCCCCCAGTCGGTGATGGCCACCCTGGAGGGGGAACTGCCGATCGATGATCACGCCGCCGCGGAGCGGTTGCCCTGACGCGCAGTGGTATCGGGGGCGTAGCGGGCACGGTGCCCACCTGTGCCGTTGCCGACGCCCCCGACGCCGCATCCGGCGGGCCGTGTTACGACCGGTGCACCGACGGCGATACCCTGGGTCCCACGCACGGTGGGAGCATCGCCTGCGCGGGCCTCTAGCTCAATGGGTAGAGCAACGGACTTTTAATCCGTGGGTTCCGGGTTCGAGCCCCGGGGGGCCCACCCAACACCCCCTCTGACCTGCATCAACGCCCTGACCCCTGGGCTGGCACCGGGTGCAGCAGGGCCCTCCCGCTGTGCTCAACCGCTCGGCGAGGTGCCCAGCAGTCCTCTTGCCATGCTCTCCATCTCCTCTGTCTGGGTGGCGAGCGCGAACTCGGCGATCTGGATGGGGAACGCGGCCGCGAGTTCGATCACATGCTCCGTCATGAGTGGCCACGTCCTACCCCCCGACTCGTCGTAGCGGGCGACGAGTGAAGCCAGTTCCTCTTCACCGAATGCCATGTAGTGATAGACGAAGTCGTTCGAGATGTCCGCCACCTTCGCTTCGGTCCAATCGAGGACTCCGGTCACCACAGCCTCAGAGTCGACGAGCAGGTGCCCCGGATGGAGGTCGCCATGGATGAGGCCCGTTTCGCGCGGCCACATCTCCTCGCGTGCAATCCAGGTTTGCCATCGACTCCACAGCGTTTCCTCAACACCGAAAGCGGCACGCACCCGGTGCATCCTCTCGTCCATCGAGGCCCGTAGGCCCTCCGCCTCCGTGAGCGGCAGACCAGCGCGTGCCGCGCGATGTCCCGGGAGTTGGTGGAGTTGGGCCAGCACCTCGGCCAGCGACGCCGTGAACGGTTCAGGTACGCCGGTACCGCTGTTCCCCCACACATAGTCCTGGACCTCGGCGGTGAATCGTCCTGCAGGCGTGCCACCGAGCGATTTGTAGGCGATGAGGTCCGCTTCGCGCACCCGCCAGTGAGGCGTTTCGAATGAGACGAACTCGCGGATGAAGGACAGCGCCCGCTGCTCGGCCATCGCGCGGGGCAGCACGTCGTCTCGTCGTGGAACCCGGAGAACCCACTGGTCTCCGACGGCGTCCTGCGCGAAGAACACCTCGAGATCCAGGCCCGAACTATTGCGCTCCAGCGACTCGGGCCTGATCTCGATTCCGTACCCGGCGGTGAGTTGCAGAACGCCCGGTTGCTCATCAGGTGCCATGTTGACCCTCCTTCTCGTGAATGCTGTGTCGAGGTCTGTTGCGCTCCTCCTCGAGCAGGTGTGCTGCTGGTCGTTCGTTGGAGAGGGAGCGGTGAACATACAGAGTGTGACATACACAGTGTGGTACGTACACAGTATTGCGGTGAGGCGGTCCTCACGCCCGTGGCCGCGGCGCCGGCGTGTGCGGGCACCCGGGAGTCAGGTGCTCCGCCGCACCACCAGGTCGGCCGGAAGCGTCAACGACGCCTGGTCCCCGCCGTCCATCACCTGGAGGAGCAGGTCGATCATCTCGGCACCGATCCGGTCGAACGGCTGATGCATCGTCGTCAGGGGAGGGTCGAGCCGGGCTGCCGGGCCGGTGTCGTCGAAGCCGGCGACGCCGGCATCACCCGGGACGTTCAGCCCGTCTTTTCGCAAGGTCGTCAATGCGCCCGCCGCCATCAGGTCCGAGGCGGCGAGGACCGCGTCCAGGTCGGGCACCCGATCCAGCAACTCGGCCATCGCTCGGGCGCCCGAGTCCAGGCTGTTGGCGGACTGAGTGCCCGACGAGGAGGATCTGCGCGTGCTGCAGGTGCCGCTGGTGGTCGACGGCGTCGCGCCGGTGCGCGGCAACTACCTGCTCGGCCACCACCGCGACGGCGATCGGCGGCAGCGCCTGCGGTGCGGGCCCACCGCGCACGGCGGCGACGGCCAGGTCGCACCGCGGCTCGTGGCACGGGCAGGCCAGCCGGTCGAGCACCGCCACGTGTGCCCCCAGGTGTCAGGTCACGGGTCGACGTTCATCGCGAAGATGTTCTCGGCCACCGCGCTCCACAGGGAGAACGCCGCGACCCCGTAGCCGAATGCCCGATACCGCGGCCCCCAGCGGCGACCCCGGCCTGGCGGCCGCGAAACCAGGGCCAGCCCGCCGGCGAGATTCGCGGCGCCCCACACCAGGTTCGCCCACCGGCCCGACGTTCGCCCGCCCAGCGGACTCATGTGCTGGTGTCCGGCGGCGGCGGTGGCCAGATGAGGCAGGCTGTTCGCGCAGAGCACCCCGGAGATGAAGGACCTGACGTTGTCCCGTTGCATTCCTCGAATCTAGCGCCGCGCGCTCGGCGCAGTCCATCAGGAATATCGGCTTCTCCGGGCCCCTGCTGTGGAACTCGACGTCCTGATCAAGCCGGGGTCGCGCCCGCGGGTGTGGTCGATTGCGCGCTGGGTCAGGACAACACGTCCTTGGTGGCGAACCGTCCGTAGGCCAGGGCGCCGAACACCGCCACGTAACCCGTCTGCAGCAGTGCACTGTCGACGAAGGAGCCCCAGGCGATCGGTTGGCGCAGGAGGTCGGCGAAGTCCATCCAGTAGTAGTTCAGCAGCCACGGGTGCAGCCATGCCAACTGGTCGAGCGCCCCGAGCACCTGCATCACGATCGCCACCACGACCGTGGCCGCCATCGCTCCCACCGGCACCACGGTCAGGGTGGAGATGAACAGTCCGACCGCGCCCAGCCCCAGCATCGACACACTCACGAATGCGCCGACGAGAAGTGCTCGCCCGAGCGCCTCCCAGGCGCCGATGGTGTCCCCGGACAGCAGCGGCACCGGGCCGACCGGGAAGAGCAGTGCCCCGATCACCGACCCAGCCGTGACGATCACCGCCGTGGCGAGCACGCAGAACATCGCAATGCCCGCGAACTTGATCAGGAGCAGCCGGCCCCGCCGCACCGGCGCGAGCAGCAGGTACCGCAAGGTGCCCAGCCCGGCTTCACCGGCGACCGCATCCCCGGCGACCACCCCGACGGTCAGCGGCAGGAACAGAGGGATCGTCACGACCAGCGCGGTGATCGAGACGAACAGCCCGTTCTGGGTGACCCGGTCCAGGAACGGCGGCCCCTGGCCGGGCTGCACCGGGTCGGCAGAGACCCTGACCACCACAGCGATGAGCACCGGGATCGCGGCGAGCGCCACGAGCATCGCCCAGGTGCGGCGCCGCCGCAGCAGCAGCGTCAGTTCCGATGCCCACATCGACCAACCGCTCCCGCCCGCTCCGGCCGCGGGACCGGTACGCCCGGCGTCCTCGGCCTTCGCGGTGGTCGGCGTGCTCCGCCCGTCCATCGCCTCACCCGGCAACGTCGAACCCCTCCCCGGTCAGCGCGACGAACCGCTCCTCGAGCGTTTCGCGCACGACGCCGAAGCCCCGGAGCCGTACCCCGCCGGCGACGAGTTCGGCCGCGATGGTCTCCGGTAGGTGTCGCTCCTGCAGAACCGCGGTGACGACGGCGACGCGTTCCGGCGTCGAGGAGGCCGGAGTCGTCGCAAGGTCGGTCGCCGCGTCCGCAGCGTTCCCCGTCCCCGGTCCCTCGTCGTCGGAGGTGCGCAGTCCGATCCGGGACAGCACCGCGCGGGCGCACTGCGGGTCGGGCGTGACCACCCGCACCCGCGCCTGCCCCAGATCCTGCAGTTCGGCCAGGCTGCCCTGGGCGACCAACCGGCCTCGGCTCATCACTCCGACATGGCTGCAGGTCTGCTCCACCTCGGCCAGCAGGTGGCTGGAGACCAGCACGGTCGCCCCCTCCCCGGTGAGGGACCGCACCAGCGTCCGCACCTCCCGGGTGCCCTGCGGGTCCAGCCCGTTCGTCGGTTCGTCGAGCACGAGCAGTTCCCGTGGCGTCAGGAGGGCGCCGGCGATCCCGAGTCGCTGCTTCATGCCCAGGGAGTAGGCGCGCACCCGCTTGGTTCCGGCGTGACTCAGACCGACCTTCTCCAGTGCCGCCGCCACGCGGGTCTCCCGGGTGCGGGGCGGGGCGGCAGGGTTGGCCGCATCCAGGCGCCGCAGGTTCGCCGCACCGGACAAGTAGGGATAGTGCGCGGGTCCTTCCACGAGGGCGCCGACTCGTGGCAGGACCTCACCCAGGCCCTGTGGAATGTGGTGCCCGAGCACGTGCGCGGTGCCGGCCGTGGCCGAGGCCAGCCCGAGCAGCAGTCGGATCGTGGTGGTCTTGCCCGAGCCGTTGGGCCCGAGGAACCCGAACACACTTCCGCGCGGGACCACGAGGTCGAGGTCGTCGACGGCCTTGTGCGTACCGAACGTCTTGGTCAGGCCCTCGGTGCGGACGGCGAGTTCGGTCACGACCCGGCGAGGGACTGCAGGTACTCCGGGGTGACGGCACCGATCAGGGCCTGCCCGTCGTCGGTTACCAGCACGGACAGCAGGTTCGTGGACAGCAGACGCCCGGCGCCGGTGTCCTGGGTGAGTTCGCGGACGAGTGGATCATCCAGTGCGCCGGATTCGTCCACCGGCAGCACCAGGACCGCGTCCCAACCCTGCCCGATCACCTCGTGGCCGTCCGGCTTCTCGGGTGCCCCGGTCCCGGCCCCCTCCGGGCACGGCGGGAGTTCCACCTCCTCCACGCTCGCCCCGGCGGGCGGGGTGAAGTCGAAGAGCGTGGCATCGGGGGTCTCGAACGTGATCGCGCTGTACTGGGCCCGAACCGCCGGTTCGTCCTGGCCGCGGGCGTGCACGGTGACGCCCAGCGGGAAGCCCGTCTCTGCGTCGACGGCCAAGGCCACCTGCTCCACCAGGGAGTGTCCGCTGCCGGGCGCCAGGACCAGGGTGTAGGCCGAACGCCCGGCCACGCGTTCGTCCGCGCCGACGGTGACGTCGGTATCGGTCTCCAGGGCCTGCAGAACGTCGGCGGCGACCTCATCCGGTGTGGGGACCGGCCCGGGGCCAGGCGGCTGGCCGCCGTGGTCGAACCAGGAACCGTGCGGCCCCTGGCCGGGGCGGCACACCTCGTCGCCGGGTGCCGGCAACGCCAGGTGGGTGGCGGCATTCTCACGGGAGTCGTAGAACCACACCTCCTCCTCGGTGCGGATCACGTTCCGTTCGGCCAGATCGTCCAGCACCTGGATGCGCCCCTGCTGCCCGTCGACGTAGACCCGTGCGGTGTGCTCGCCGGTCAGCAACTCCAGGACCTCGCCCACTCCGGAGTCGCCGCGCTGCCCGGCGTTCTCATCACCGGCGCCCTGGGTCGGCTCCGGTGCGGCATCCTCAGCGAGATCCGGTGCCGGCATGCCGCCGCGGTTCCCGTGGCCGAAGGCACCATCCAGGCCGGACAGATCGGGCAGTCCGAGTTCGGTGCTCGTCTGGAACTCCCCGGAGAATGCCTCCACCGAGTGCTCGGCCACCATGGTCAGGACGTCCTCGGGTGACTTCTCGGGCAGGTCGGCCGAACCGGCCTGCGCCGTGAGCCCGACCCCGCCCGCGATCACGACGCCGACCACTGCGGCCGGTAGCCAGCGGTGCCATCTGCGGGTCATCGTGACCTCCTTGAGAGTGCTGGTTCGACCATACGCCCCGCCGTGGCCGCCGACCAGTACTCACCATTCCCGGTGCGATGAGGCGCCCTCGGCGGGTACGGACCTCGGCTGAGCGTTGGCGGTGCTCAGAGTTTGGAGAACATCGCCTCGAAGGAGGGGACGTCGTCGTACAGGTCGCCCGGGCGGGCCTCGTCCCGGGCCGCCACGAGTTCGGCGAATTCGCGACCCGCCCGGCTGATCCGGGCCGGGAGCGGATTGACGTCGTCGGCCTGACCGGACCAGTCGTCTGTGGCGGCGAACACCGCGGTGGTGACCACGTCGGTCCGCAGGTAGGTGAACATCGGCCGGATCGCGTACTCCAGCGCCAGGGAGTGCCGCGCGGTACCGCCGGTGGCCCCCAGCAGTACCGGCATCCCGGTCAGGGCGTCCTTCTCGATGATGTCCACGAAGGACTTGAACAACCCCGACGCTCCGGTGGTGTAGATCGGGCTGACGGCGATGACGCCGTCGGCGGCGGCTAGGCGCTCCAGCACTCCCTTGAGGTCTCCGGAGGGGAACCCGGACAGCATCGCGTTGACGGTGTCGTGGGCGTGGTCGCGCAGTTCCACGACCTCCACCTGCGCCTGGACGCCGCGGGCCTTGAGTTCACTCACGGCGGCCTCGACCAGCCGGTCGGTGAGCAGCCGGGTCGAGGAGGGCTTGTTCAGGCCACCGGAGATGGCGACGATCGTGCGGGTAGTCATCAGGGGTGAGTCCTTTCTTCAGAGTCCGAACGCGGCGCCACGCTGAGCGGCGCCGGCGGCGGCGGTAGCGACGTCGTCCTCGGCTCGGCGGCCGGTCCAGCGGTCCTCGCCGGCCACGTGCTGGCCCTGGGACGTGCCGGCCTCGGCGACCTGGGCCACCCGGTCGGCGTGGCTGGGCGGGTTCGAGGGGACATGCGCCGGACGGGCTGCCTCGTTGATCTCGCGCAGCGCCGGCACGATCTCCTCGGCCAGGATGTCGATCTGCTCCAGCACCGTCTTCAACGGCAACCCGGCGTGATCGACGAGGAACAACTGCCGCTGATAGTCGCCCACGTGCTCGCGCATCGTGGCGTAGCGGTCGATGATCTGCTGCGGTGAACCCACGGTCAGGGGGGTCTCGCGGGTGAAGTCCTCCATCGAGGGTCCGTGACCGTAGACCGGGGCGTTGTCGAAGTAGGGCCGGAACTCGTTCCACGCGTCCTGGGAATTCTTCCGGGCGAAGAACTGTCCGCCCAGGCCCACGATCGCCTGGTCCGCCTTGCCATGGCCGTAATACTCGAAGCGCTTCCGGTAGAAACTGACCATCTTCTTGGTGTGGTCGATCGGCCAGAAGATGTTGTTGTGCAGGAACCCGTCGCCGTAGAAGGCGGCCTGCTCGGCGATCTCGGGGGTACGGATGGAGCCGTGCCACACGAACGGGGGCACCCCGTCCAGCGGGCGGGGGGTGGCGGTGAAGCCCTGCAGCGGAGTGCGGAACTTCCCGTCCCAGTCCACCACGTCCTCGGTCCACAGGCGGCGCAGCAGGGCGTAGTTCTCGATCGCGAGGTTCACGCCCTGGCGGATGTCCTGGCCGAACCAGGGGTAGACCGGGCCGGTGTTACCGCGGCCCATCATCAGGTCCATCCGGCCGTCTGCGAGCACCTGCAGCATGGCGTAGTCCTCGGCGATCTTCACCGGGTCGTTCGTGGTGATCAGGGTGGTCGCGGTGGACAGCGTGATGTGCTTGGTGGTCCCGGCCAGGTAGCCCAGCATCGTGGTGGGCGAGGAGGCCACGAACGGCGGGTTGTGGTGCTCACCGGTGGCGAAGACGTCCAACCCCGCCTGGTCGGCGTGCTGGGCGATGGTCATCATCGCCCGTACCCGCTCGGTGTCGTTCGGCGTGTGACCGGTGGTGGGGTCAGTGGTGACGTCACTGACGCTGAAGATTCCGAACTGCATGGTGCAGGCCTCTCAAGAAACTCGATGCATTTGCATATACACCCCTACAAACATCACCGCCACCGGATCTATTCCGGCACGCTGCCGCCCTCGAGAACGAGCGTTGTGGTCGACGGCGACGTTCCTACCAATCGCCCTCGACCGCCAGGGTCGCCCTCGGCGGGGGTGGCGGCGGGCGCGGTGGCGGCGGGCGCGGTGGCGGCGGGCGCGGTGGCGGCGGGGGTGGTGGCGTGGGGGTGGTGGCGTGGGGCGGGGTCGCGTGTGGGGGCGGCAGGTGTGGCGGGGGCGGGCGTGGGGGAGGGCGTGGGGGGACGGCCGGTGTGGGGTGACCCGACCTTCTGCGGGGTGGGGTTGTTAGACTCGGAGGTCACGACACGGGGTGCCGCCCACCGCGCGGCTGAGATGACACCCGTCGAACCTGCACTAGTTCGTACTAGCGAAGGGAATGTCCATGACTGATGTCTCCGGTCACACCGAATCGGCCGGCCTTCCGGAGGCGGTCGACGTGACAGAGCAGGCCGCACACCTGCTGCGAGTCCTGCGGAAGCACAGCCCGTTGGTGCACAACATCACCAACCACGTGGCTACGAACTTCTCCGCCAACGCGTTACTGGCGATCGGGGCGGCACCGGCCATGGTGGACACGGCCGAGGAGGCGGGGGTGTTCGCCCCGATGGCTTCCGGACTGCTGATCAACCTGGGCACGTTGTCCCATCAGCAGCGCGACGCCGGCCGGGCGGCGGTGAGCGCCGCGAGCGAAGCCGGCACCCCGTGGGTGCTTGACCCGGTGGCGATCGGAGCCCTGCCGTTGCGCACCGGTTTCGCCGCCGAACTGCTCGCCGCCGGGCCCACGGCAGTGCGCGGCAACGCCTCGGAGATCATCGCACTGGCAGGCGCCGGGGCCGGTGGGCGCGGGGTGGATTCCGCAGACGACACCGACACAGCCGCCCCGGTCGCCGCAGCCCTGGCCCGCGAGACCTCGATGGTGGTGGCGGTCTCCGGTGCGCGTGACCTCATCACCGACGGGTCAGCGGCCATCAGGGTCGATAACGGCCACCCGCTGCTCACCCGGATCACCGGCGCCGGCTGCGCACTCGGCTCGATCATCGCCGCGATGCTCGGTGCCCGTGGGACCACCAGCGCGCTGACCGCGGTGTCCGCCGCGCACGTGGTCTACGGCATCGCCGCCGAACAGGCGGCCACCGACGCTCACGGCCCGGGCACGTTCCTGCCCGCGTTCCTGGACGCACTGGCCGGCATCACCCCGGAGCAGGTGATCGAGCAGGCTCGGGTCGAGGTGCTGGCGGCACCTGCGCCGGACCCGCAGGAGGCCTGAATGCAGCCGGGCATCTACCTGGTCACCGACCGCGAGTTGTGCGCACCGCGCGGCGTGCCCGCCACGGTGGCAGCCGCGGTGGCCGGCGGGGTGCACACCGTGCAACTGCGGGACAAGGAGGCCGACCTGGACGATCACCTGCGTCAGTTGACGTACCTCGCCGAGGTGATCGATGGCCGGGCGCGCCTGATCGTCAACGACCGACTCGACGTCGTCGTCGCCGCACGCAGCCGCGGCCTGCCGGTGCACGGGGTGCACCTGGGGCAACTCGATGACGCAGCGGTGGCGGCCCGTGCGGAACTGGGACCGGAGGCGATCGTCGGTCTCACTGCCAATACAGTCGCGCACCTAGAAGCCGTCGCCGCCCTACCCGGGGGCACCGTCGACTACCTGGGAGTGGGGGTGATCCGGCCGACGACGACGAAGACCGACCACCCGGACGCGCTCGGTATCGAGGGGTTCGGCCGGTTCGCCGCCCGGACGCCGCTGCCGTGCGTGGCGATCGGCGGCGTGCGGCCCGAGGACGCCGGGCCGCTGCGGCGGGCCGGGGCCGGCGGGGTGGCAGTGGTCTCGGCGTTGTGTGCGGCGCCGGATCCCGAGACGGTGGCCCGGGGGCTGCGTACCGACTGGGACGCCGCAGGATCCGGCCCGGGCAAGGCCGGCGCATGAGCATTCCGCGCGTCTTGTCCATCGCCGGATCCGACCCCTCCGGCGGCGCGGGGGTCCAGGCGGACATCAAGTCGATCGCGGCCAACGGCGGATACGGCATGGCGGCGGTCACTGCGCTGACCGCACAGAACACCCGCGGGGTCCGGGGTGTGCACATCCCCCCGCCGCAGTTCCTGGTCGACCAACTCGAGGCGATCAGCGAGGACATCCAGGTCGATGCGGTCAAGATCGGGATGCTGGCAAACACGGCCACCATCGAGGTGGTCACCGCGTGGCTGGAGCGCAGCACGGCAGCCTACGTGGTGCTCGATCCGGTGATGGTGGCCACCAGCGGAGACCGACTGCTGGACGCCGATACCTCCGAGGCGCTGTCCGGCCTCATCGCACGGGCCGGGTTGATCACCCCGAACATCCCCGAACTGGCTGTGCTCGCCGAAACCGAGACCGCTGGGGACTGGGAGGAGGCAACGGCGCAGGCGCGCCAGGTGGCCAGGAAGTACGGGGTGAGCGTGCTGGCCAAGGGCGGGCACCTGCCCGGGGAACGGGCCACCGATCTGCTGGTCTGGCCCGGTGGCAGTGTCACCCAGGTGTCCTCGGCGTGGATCGACACTCCCAACACCCACGGCACCGGTTGCTCGCTCTCCTCTGCGATCGCTACCCGGGTGGTCGAGCGCGAGGGCGACTGGGAGTCCGCCGTGCGCGTCGCCAAGGCCTGGCTCACCACCGCCCTGGCCGCTGCCGATGACCTCCAGGTCGGCTCCGGCCACGGCCCCCTGCACCACTTCGCGGGCTCACCCGGGGCCGGTCGCCGCGCCCGGCGCCCGTGAAACCTCAGGCGGGCCGGAACCCGGTGGTCTCCGGGGGCACCTGGTGCCGGATCATCACGTGCCGCATCACCGAGTAGTCCAGCAACGGCTCGATGCTCATGTCCTTGCCGAAGCCCGACCCCTTCACACCCCCGTGCGGGGCCTCCGAAGCGAGCGGCAGGTGGTCGTTGATCCAGGTCACCCCCACCTCCAACCGGTGGCTGACCCGGATCGCCCGGGCCACATCGGAGGTCCACACCGAGGAGGCCAGCCCGTAGGCACTGTCATTGGCCAGAGCCACCGCCTGCTCCTCATCGTCGAAGGGCAGCGCCACCAGCACCGGTCCGAACACCTCCCCCTGGACGAGTTCGGAGTCCTGCGCCGCACCGACCACCAGGGTGGGCGGGTAGAAGAACCCCGGCCCTTCCAGCGGCTCCCCGCCGGTGAGGACCTCGCCCCCCTGGCTCACCGCGCGAGTGACGAAGCCGTGCACCCGCTCCCGGTGGGCGGCGGAGATCAGTGGACCGATGTGGGTCGCTGGGTCGTGGGGGTCCCCGGCCACCACGGTTTCCATGACGGCCCGCAGGGCATCGACCCCCTGATCGAAGATCTCCCGCTGCAGGTAGACCCGGGTCGCGGCGGTGCAGTCCTGACCGGTGGAGTAGGTGGCGCCCATCGCTACGGCGTGGGCCATCTGGGTGATGTCGGCGTCGGAGAAGACCACCGCCGGGGCCTTGCCGCCCAGTTCCAGGTGCACCCGTTTGACGCCCTCGACCGCCCCGCGCATCACGGCCTTGCCGGTCTGGGTGGACCCGGTCACGCTGACCATGTCCACCCCGGCGTGCCCGGCCAGCGCCGCGCCCACATCACCGTCGCCGGTGACCACCCCGAGCGCCCCCTCGGGCAGCCCGCACTCAGCGGCCAGTTCGGCGATCCGAAGGGTGCTGCTCGGCGTCAACGGAGCCGGTTTGATCACCACGGAGTTGCCCGCAGCCAGTGCGGGTCCGATCTTCCACACCGCCATCACCAGCGGGAAGTTCCACGGGGCGATACTGGCCACCACCCCCACCGGGCGGCGCACCATCATCGAGGTGTACCCGTCGGAGAACACCCCGGCCCCGGTGCCGTCGGTGGAACGGGCCGCCCCGGCGAAAAAGCGTAGGTTGTCCGCGGCGAAGGGAATCTCCCCCTCGGCCACCACCGTCCACGGCTTACCGGTCTCGGCCACTTCCAACGCCGCCAGTTCATCGGTGTGCGCCTCCAGCGCATCGGCGAGCCGCAACAGTACCCGCGCGCGTTCGGAGGGGGTCCGCCCGGCCCAGGCCGGCGCCGCCGCACCCGCGCTCGCCACGGCGGCATCGACGTCGTCGATCGTGGACAGGTGCACGGTGCGGGCGACCTCCCCCGTGGCGGGGTTGATCAGGTCCAGAGGTGTGCCCGCGGCGGCCGAGGGCCGTTCGGTGGAGACGGAGTCAGTCATGGGCCGAGCCTCTCACGAGCCCGGTGGCTCGTGGGTTCGCGCACGTCATGAGCCGGCTCGCTCCGCCACACCCTGCCGCCCGATCTCGACCAGCAGGTCCGCCGCCCTGTGCAAGCCGCGCCGGGCCCGGATCCGCTCCCCGATGCGCTCGGCCTCGGCTCGCATCCCGGTGTCGGCCAGCAGGTCGGCCACCGCTTGGCGCAGTTCCGTGGCACTCACCCGGTAGGTGTCCACGCGCCGTCCCAGGCCCTTCTCGTGCACGCGTTGGGCGTTGTCGTACTGGTCCCAGAACAGCGGCATCAGCACCATCGGCTTCCCGAAGTGCAGCGACTCGGTGACGGTGTTGTTGCCGCCGTGGGTGATCACCAGGTCCACCTTCGGGATGATCGTGGTCTGCGGGAGGAACTCCGCGCCCCACATGTTGTCGGCGAGTTCGATCTCGGCGTGCAGCGGGCCCTTGGAGACGATGATGTGGTAGTCGGTCTCGGCCAGGGCGGCGATCACGCTGCGCATCAGCCCCACGTCGGCGCCACCGAGGGAGCCGAGGCTGAAGTAGATCAGCGGTTTGGATCCGTCCAGGAAGTGCGCGGGGATGTCCGCCTCGGCCTCGGTCTCGCGCACCGCCGAGTCGATCCGGTACCAGGTCGAATCCAGCGGACGGGCGTCGGTGTAGTCGATCTCGGCGGGGTACAGGTACAGGTTGCGGTCGCCGGCGTGGCTGAACTCCAGGTAGGGCAGCGGCGGAGCACCTTGTTCCTGCACCCAGGCGTTGAAGTCCTCCCACACCTCCCGGTGGGAGCGCTCGTAGGCCTCGCGGAAGGTGGCCCAGCCTTCCCGGTCGTCCTGCCCCAACCCGGAGAACACCGGGGCGATGTTCTCCCCGGGAACCTCCAGCGGGTTGCAGGAGACCACCCGCACGTACTTCGCCGGGGAGGTCATCAGGGCGGGGAAGGTGAGCACGTTGTCCAGGATCGTCACGTCGGGCTGGTTACGCTCGACCACCTCTCGCAGCGCCGGTGCGGAGTACTTCACCCCCTCGATCAGCGCCTCCAGGATCGGGCGACTCACGGTGGTCAGTTGCTCCTGGGTGCTCTTGAGGAACTCCGGGGAGATCTCCTGGATGTAGTTCTTCCAGAATGCCCCCGCGTCCTGCTCGGCCTCGTCCTGCGCTGGTGGCTCCAGGTCCACCAGGTCCTCGACGAACCCGTGCGGACTGAGTTGGCCGGCCCAGGAGGATTCCGACGCGAAGACCACCCGGTGCCCGCGGCGCACCAGTTCCTTACCGACCCCGATGCAGTTGTTCGTCGGCCCGTAGGCACTCTCCGGTAGGAACAGGAAGGTCAGGGATTCTCTTGTCACGGACGTCTCCTCATCGATGTGCGCCTGGCTGCGCAAGCCTAGCCCGAGCTTGAACATCGCCGCTGCCCCCACGCGTGTCAACGCCTGCTCGCGTCCGACAGCGGGCGGGACCTGAGAGGCTGTGGCCCATGGACGTGGTGAGGACCCGGCACGGGCGCCTGGCGCTGGACGAGGACGGGCGGGTGCAGGCGCTCAGCGCCCGTGGTGTGTCGGCCCGTGCCGGCGACGGACTGGCTGCGGACCTGGTGAATGCCATCACGGCAGGGCCGGCCGACGACGACGCACCCGCGCCGTCTGCAGGCGCCGCCTCCGTAGCACCCACCCCGCCCGACCAGGCCCGCGCGGCCGGTCTGCCGGCCACCCAGGGACATGTGGAGATCACCCGGCCCGGCCGGTACGCGACCGGACCGTCCGTCGCCGGTCCTGCGCCGTCGTCCGCCGGCCGGTCACGACCTCTCACCGGCGCGGACGAACGCGATTTCGGGGTGGACATGACCAACTGGTCGGTCGCCGTGGGGCAATCCGTGGTCAAGGTGATCCACGCCTGGGGCAGCGCCGACCGGGCCGGGGTGATCCTGGACCACCTGGCCTCGATCGGCTCGGGCGTCACACCGGCGCTGCGGGGCCGGCTGGACTGGGTGCACCCGCGGGGCCGGGCCACCGTGGCGATGGTCACCGAACTCATTCCCGGCGCCACCGACGGGTGGACCTGGGCGGTCGATGACGTGCTGGCCCACCTGGACGGCGGACCCGAACCCACCTGGCCACGACAGTTGGGAGCGCTCGCGGCCCGGCTGCATACCGACCTGGCCCGGATGGGTCAGGGGCCACCGGCCCATGGCAGACGAGTGCGCGCCGGTGCACACGACGCGCTCACCGAGGCCTTGGCGGTCACCGGCGGCGACGCCGGACGGCGCCTGCGCGATCGCCGCGGCGTCCTGGAGCAGCTGCTGGACACCATCCCCGATGACCTGACCGCGCCCACCATCCACCTGCACGGCGACCTGCACGTTGGACAGGTGCTGCGTGCGAACGAGCGCTACTGGGTGATCGACTTCGACGGTGACCCGCAACAGCCCGCGGCTCAGCAGCACCGTCGCGACCTGGCGGCGCGGGACGTGGCCCATCTGCTCACCTCGGTGGAGCTGGTGGCCTCAGTGTGTGCGCGACGACGCGACGGCGCGGAGCAGACCCTGCGCACCTGGGCCGGCGCCGGGCGTGCACAGGTGTTGGCCGCCTACCGGGCCGAGTTGGCGGCGAGACAGTCCTGCGGACTCCTCGACGCCGCAGCGCTGGAAGGGCTGATCGTGGCGCAACTGTTGCGCGAACTGACCTATGCCGCCACGTACCTGCCCCGCTGGCAGTACGCCGCCGACGCCGCGCTGACCTTCCGCTACGGGGGATGATGGGGCCATGGACGTCACCCGCTTTCACGAAGACCTTGCCCTCGTCCCGCACCATCTGGAATCACTTGCCGGGGCACTCGAGGCGGGCCTGCCCGGTGTGGACCTGCTTCCGGCGGCCAGCCGGGTCCTGGTGCTGGGGATGGGATCTAGCGCCTACGCGGCCGGGGTGGTGGCTCAGGCCGCCCGCGCGCAGGGGGTCGCGGTGGAGGTATCGCTGGCCAGCGCCGAGCTGCTCCCACCCCCGGCGCCGGACCTGGTGGTGATCGCAGTCTCGGCCACCGGCGGCAGCGCCGAGGTACTGCACGCCGTCACCCGTTACGCCGGGACCGGCCGGCTCGTGGCGGTGACCAACAAGACCGACTCCCCTCTCGCCGAGGTGGCGGACGTCCTCGTCCCCCTGACCGCGGGGGTGGAGGCCTCCGGCGTGGCCTGCCGCACCTTCCGGCACACGGTCGTGGTGCTGTCGGAGGTGTTGCGAACCTACGGGTTCACCCCGACCGTGGCGCCGGCGGTGAGCGCTCGCCGGGCAGCCGGCGCCAACGCCGAGTTGCTCGAGGGGGCCCCGGCCTGGCTGCCGCAGGTGAGCAGCACGCTGCTGGGACCCCACGGCACGTTCCTGCTGGCCCCGCTGGAGCGGCTGGCCAGTGCCCAGCAGGGCGCGTTGATGATGCGGGAGGTACCACGTCGGCCGGCGTGGGCCAGTGAGACCGGCGACTGGGCACACGTGGACCTGTACCTGGCCCGCACCCTGGACTACCGGGTGCTGCTGTTCGCCGGTTCCCGCTGGGATGGCCAGGCCCTGGACTGGTTGGAGCACCGCGGTGCCACGTTCGTCTCCGTGGGAGCGGACCTGCCCGGCGCCGCGCACGTGGTGCGCTACGCCGGGGATGAGGACCCGCTGGTGGCGGTGCTCAGCGAGGTGCTGGTGGCCGAACTCGTGGCGGCACGGTGGCACGAGGCGGACCCGGACTTCACGTGGAGCGGCCGGTAGCTGAAGAGCGCTGACCGCTACGGGTTGGCCCTGCCGGCGAGGTGGGTCAGGAATCGAATCCCACGCCGAAGCGGTCGGCCAGGCGCAGCAGGAAGGTGTCCCGGCCGTCGTGGCGGGCGTCGGACTTGGCCACCGCCCGGCGCATCAGCTGGATCAGCGGATAGGCCAGCGGCTCCGGTGGCACCGGCATCGGTTTGGAGCCCACCATGGCCAGCCGGGTCCGCGGGGTCTCATCGCCCTCGAGCAGGTCGAGCATGGTCTCGGCACCGAACCGGGTGGCCCCCACGCCCAGCCCGGTGAAGCCGGCGCTGTAGGCCACATCCCCGCCCATGGCGGTGCCGTGGAATGCCACCAGGTTCGTGGACATGTCGATCATCCCGCCCCAGGCGTGGGTGAAGGTGATGTCCTGCAGTTGCGGGAAGGTGCTGAGGAAGTGATCGGCCAGGCGCAGGAAGGTCTCGGGTCGTTGCTCCTGCGCGCCGCGCACCTTGCCGCCGCGGTGGTAGATCGCGTCGTAGCCGCCGAAGAGGATCCGGTTGTCGGCGCTCTTGCGGTAGTAGTGGAACTCGCGGGAGGAGTCGGTGATCCCGTGCCGGCCGGTCCAGCCGATCGCCTCCAGTTGGGCGTCGGTGAGCGGCTGGGTCATCAACGCGTAGTCGTAGATCGGCACCGAGAACCACTCGTTCCGGGCCAACAGCGCTGGGAAGCCGTTGGTGGCCAGCGCCACCTTCCGCGCCCGGATGGTCCCGCCGTCGGTACGCACCTGAACGTCGCGGCTGGACCGGACCAGGCCCCGCACGGGGGTGTGCTCATAGATCTGCACGCCCAGGTCCAGACAGGCCCGGCGCAACCCCCAGGCCAGTTTGGCCGGATGGACGAAGGAGTACCCATCCTTCTTGAACCGGCCGGCCAGGTACAGCGGTGAGTCGACCTGCTCGCGCACCTGGTCGCGGTCGAAGAATCGCGAGTCCGGGTCCGGCGAGGCCTGAGCTGCGGCGCGCAGCGGGTCCACCTGATGTTCCTCGGTGGCCACCACCAGGATGCCGGTGTTCTCGTACTCGGCATCGATGCCGTACCGCTCGATGGACCGCTCCAGGCCGCGGAAGTTCGCCCGGGCCACCTGCTCGATCGCGGGCAGCTCCTCGGCGAAGTGGCGGGCGCCGTTGACCTCGCCATGGGTCAGGCTCATCTCACAGAAGCCCCCGTTGCGGCCGCTGGCCGCCCAGCCCGCCTGGCGCGCCTCCAGCACGATCACCGACCGGCCGGGGTCACGTTCCTTGGCGATCAAGGCCGCCCACAAGCCGCAGTATCCGGCACCGACCACCACCAGGTCCGCGCGGGCGTCACCGCTCAGGGCCGGGCGCGGAGCCGGCCGCGCCGGGGAGTCCAGCCAGAACGGGGTGGGGCTGGCGCCGGTGATCTTGCTCTGCAGCCACGCGGCGTCGTGTTGCAGATCGTGGCCATAACCACGCGGCGTTGACGTACTCACTGCGCCACCTCCGCCGACCGTGCGGTGCTCACTGAGGCAGCCGCGTCATCTTTACTTTACCTACCGCCCTGGTCAGGATGGCACCGACGGTGCGGTCGGTGCATACCGACCCCGCCGGGCCGGCGTTCCGCCGGCATCATCGGTCTGATCCCAGGAGCATCCCATGACGACGTCCCCTGCCTACCGCACCCAGAACCCGGCCACCGGGGAGGTGCTGGCTACCTACGATTTCGCCACCGATGACCAGATCGCGGAGGCGCTGGCGGCCTCGGCGCAGGCATTCGGCGAGTTCGCCGCGAGACCGATCGAGGAACGGGCCGCGATCGTGGCCCGGATCGGTGAGTTGTTCACCGAGCGCGCGGATGAGTTGGCGACCACCATCACCACCGAGATGGGCAAGCCGATCGCCGAGTCCCACGAGGAGGTGGAGTTCTGCCGGGACATCTTCGCCTATTACGCCGCCCAGGGGCCGGGCCTGGCCGCCGACCGGGTGCTCACCGAGGCCGACGGTGCGCGCGCCGTGATCCAGCGCCGCGCACTGGGCCCGTTGCTGGGGATCATGCCGTGGAACTACCCCTACTACCAGGTGGCCCGGTTCGTGGCGCCGAACCTGATGCTGGGAAACACGATCATCCTCAAGCATGCCGAGATCTGCCCGGCCTCGGCCCTGGCGGTACAGCGCCTGTTCCATGACGCCGGGGTGCCGGCGGGGGTGTACCAGAACCTGTTCGCCACCCACGAGCAGGTCTCCACCATCATCGCCGACCCGCGGATCCAGGGGATCTCCCTGACCGGCTCTGAGCGGGCCGGAGCGGCCGTGGCCGAGCAGGCCGGGCGGCACCTGAAGAAGGTGGTGCTCGAACTCGGTGGGTCCGACCCCTATGTGGTGCTGTCCAGCTCGGACCCGCGGGCGGCGGCACGCGAGGCGCTGGCGGTGCGGATGGAGAACACCGGGCAGGCGTGCAACTCCAACAAACGCATGATCGTCCTGGCCGATGTGTACGAGGAGTTCGTGGACGAACTGCGCACCCAGGTAGCGGCGTTGACCCCGGCCGATCCGGCTACGGGCGCCGAGGGCACCTACGGGCCGCTGTCCTCGCCGTCGGCCGCTGCGTTGTTGCTGGAGCAGGTGCGCGACGCGGTCGACCACGGCGCCACGCTGCACGTGGGCGGGACCCACCTGGACCGGCCGGGCAACTACGTGGCCCCGGCGGTGCTGACCGACATTCCCGCCGGCGCCCGCGCCTACCGTGAGGAACTGTTCGGACCGGTCGCCGCGGTGTACAAAGTGGCCTCGGAAGAGGAGGCGCTGCGGTTGGCCAATGACTCCCCCTACGGCCTCAGCGGCACCGTGTTCGCCACCGAGCCGGGCCGGGCAGAGGCCTTCGCCGAGCAGATGCAGGTGGGGATGGCCGGGGCGAACGCCCCGGCACCCGAGACCGCGGACATGCCCTTCGGTGGGGTCAAACGCTCCGGCTACGGACGCGAGCTGGGGCCGCTGGGCATGGATGAGTTCGTGAACAAGCGCCTGTTCTACGTCGAGTCCGCCCAATCCTGACCACTGCGAGAGGTTGCGGTTCGGGCCGCAGGCGCGGGTGGGTGCGCGGCGCGTGATCAGGCGCGGGTGTCAGGCGCCGGTGGGTGCGCGCGAACCCTGGCCCGGGTGCACCGGGGGCAAACGCACCGCCAGGAAGGGCAGGAAGGTCTGGGTCAGCGGGCCGATCGCCAGGGCGAACAGCACCGTGCCGACCCCGACCACGCCCCCGAGCATCCACCCGGTGAGCACCACGATCACCTCGATCCCGGTGCGCACCACGCGCAGGCTCACCGGTAGCAGCCGGGCCAGCGCCGTGCTCAGGCCATCGCGCGGTCCCGGCCCCAGCTGGGCGCCGATGTACATCGCGGTGGCAATGCCGTTCAGGACGATGCCTCCGACCATCATCGGGATCCGTGCGCCCAGGGGCTCTACCGCCGGCACCACCATCAGCGCCAGGTCCAGCACGATCCCGACCCAGATCGCGTTGGCGATCGTGCCCACGCCCGGCATCTCCCGGAGCGGGATCCACAGCAACAGCAACAGCAACGACAGGCCGATGAGGATCGTGCCGATACTCAGCGGCAGGTGCCGGGACAGGCCGTAGTGGAGCACGTCCCAGGGCATCATGCCCAGGCCCGCCTGGATCATCACCGCGAGGGAGACACCGAACAGGGTCAGCCCCAGAAAGAGCGTCCCCAAACGCAGCGGCAACCGTCCGGCCCGCAACTGCTGGGCCGGGGTCATCCGCCGCAGACCCAGATCCTCCAAGGAACGACGCACGATCGGACATGCTGCCACACCCCGCCTCCCTGTTGCCGGGGCGTCTCACCGGGCCGGCGGCGCGGTGAGGGGCAGCAGCACAGCCAGTACCCTGGCCGATCATGATCGTGCGTGTGGCGGTGCCGGCCGATGTCACCGCCGCGCCCCGCCGCGAACCTCCCGGCGCCGCGGCCGCCGTCGGGGACGACGCGCGCCGGCGCGCCGGGGAGGCGACCTACCTGGTGGCCCGCGAGGCCGATGAGGTGATCGGTGGTGTACTGGTGGCCCGCGGCGAGTTACGGCACCTGCAGGTTGACTCCCGCGCCCGGGGGCGCGGGGTGGGCACCGCCTTGATCGCAGCCGCCGAGGACCTGCTTCGCGAACAAGGTCACGACCACGCCACCTTGGGGGTGGAACTGGGCAACCACCGGGCCCGCGCCCTGTACTTGCGCCTGGGTTACGTCGCCACCGGACGCACCGAAACCGTCAGTTACGCCGACGTCGCTGACGACGGCACGCGCCGCCGCGCCACCGAGACCAACGAGGAACTGTGCAAGGACCTGAGGTAGCCAGCGGTTGACGACTCCCCCGGTCGCCCCGACGATGAACGCCTAGGCCGGTATCCGCGTACCCCAGGAGGCACTATGGCCGATGTCGCCGTCGTCGGTGCCGGCATCGTGGGCCTGGCCGCCGCCTACGCCGCGCGGCAGCGCGGGGCCGATGTCACTGTGTACGAACCGGCCGCGCCGGGCAGCGGGCAGTCCGCTGGGTGCTCGCGGATCTTCCGCCACGCCCACGACGATCCGCGCATGGTGACCTGGGCGGTGCGCAGCCGCCACATCTGGTGCCAGTGGGAACGCGACTTCGGCACCGAACTGCTCTCCGCTGACGGCGCACTGTCGCTAGGTGATGGTGCCCTCGACAAACTCCGCATCCTGGCCGGCATCGAGGGCGTCGAAGCTGCCCGGGTTGATCCGGATCAGGTCGCTCGAGCCCTCCCGATCCTGGCGCCCTACGACGGCCCGGCCGTTCTCGATACCGGCGGCGGCTCGATCCGCACCGAGGCCGCCATCGCGGCACTGACCGGGGCGCTGCACCAAGGCCTCGTCGGAGAGCAGGTCATCACCATCGGTCCGGCTGGTTCCCGGGTGGAGGTGCGCACCCTGACCGGTCGGCGCCGGCATGATCATGTGCTGGTCTGCGCCGGCGCCCGCACGGCCGAACTGGTGCCCGACATGGCTATCCCGGTGCGTCTCAGCGCCCATGTCCGTCTGACGTTCGCGGTGACCGGGGGAGCTCGGGAGCGACTGGCGACGCTGCAGGACTCCAGCGGGGCGTTCGGCGCAACCGGGGTCTACGCCGCAGCCCACACCGGCAACACCCGCTACTCCCTGGGCCTGAGCAGCACCACCGACCTCACCGCCCCCGGAGGCGCGCAGCGCCTGGCCGACCTGGCCGAGCAGGCCCGGGCCTACGTCGCCACGGCCCTGCCCGGACTGGACCCGGACCCGGTGGGGCACGTGCACTGCTGGGTCACCGAACTGCCCTGGGGCTCCGACGGCGTCGGCGTGTGGCAGGGACCCGGGGTGAGCGCCGTCGTCGGGCACAACCTGTTCAAGCAGGCTCCCGCCCTCGGGCAGGCGTTGGCCCAGGCTGCCCTGGGCGAGGATCTGCCCGCCGACCTGGCGCCGGCGGCCCGGTTCGGGGGGCCACCCCACTAGCCACCGGCGGGCCGTACCGCCACCGGGTGGTCGCTGCGTGGTCACCGCTCATGAGAACGGAGGAGCATCATGGAACGACCGTCGATGAGACTCACCTCGATCACGATCGGTGCCCCGGAGCCGGCGGCGCTGGCCGCCTTCTACGCCGACCTGCTCGGACTGCAGGTCACCAGTGAGGAGCCCGACGGCGGCTGGGCCCAGATCCGCGCCCCCGAGGGGTCCGGGCCTACGCTGAACTTCGAGTTCGAACGTCACCACACCCGCCCGGTCTGGCCCGCCCGCCCCGGTGCACAGGTGGCCACCCAGCACCTGGACATCTGGGTGCAGGACCTGGACGCGGCGGTGCGATGGGCGCTCCGGTGCGGGGCCGTCGAGGCCGAGGTCCAACCCCAGCCGCAGGTGCGCGTCCTGATCGACCCCGCCGGCCACCCCTTCTGCCTGTTCACCTGAGCCGACACGATGACGCGCGTGCCGGCCGGGCGCGGCTGGGTGCGCCCGGGCGCACCGAGGCCCACAGCTTCCCGCCCACCGGTAAACCACGATCACGGACAGGTAACGCTTGCACGACGCCCTTGACCATGCCCGGAGGCTGCCCCACTATGTGACATACCACTCATCCAAAGACGGAGTTCAGGACTATGAAGTCAACTCGCAGCAAGGCCCTGGGGGCGCTGCTCATCGCCGGCGCACTGGCGCTCGGGGCCTGTTCGAACGGAGCCGGCGACGGCAACGGCAACGGTTCGACCGGATCGGGGGACGACTCCGGCGGCGAGTCGGAGGTGACGCTGACCGAAGCCGGTTTCGCCCTGCGCACCCCCGCGGCCAGCCCCGGCGGGACCGTCACCGTCCTCGGCGCGGTGGACTTCTCCCACCTGGACCCGACGATGGGTAACGACGGCAACGTCAACAACTTCTACCACCTGATCTACCGCCACCTGACCAACTACGTCTACGACCCCGAGACCGAGGAGATGACGCTGGTCGGGGACCTCGCCGAGGACCTGGGCACCTCGAACGAGGACGCTACGGTGTGGACCTTCACCCTGCGGGAGGGCCTGCGGTACGAGGACGGCACCCCGATCACCTCCCACGATCTGAAGTACGCGCTGGAACGGTCCATGGACCCCGGCCTGGCGATCGGTTCGGACCTGCACATGGTGATCGACGGTGCCCGCGAGTACGCGGGCATCTACGACGCCCCGGAGGGCCTGGACTCGATCAGCACGCCCGATGACCGCACGATCGAGTTCACCCTGGAGCGGCCGTTGGCCGACTTCAACGCCGTGGCGGCCAACCCACCGTTCACCCCCTTCCCCGACGGCGAGGTGGACGTGGAGCAGATCGACGTCCAACCCATCGCCTCCGGTCCCTACCGGGTGGAGTCCTACGAGCGCGGCTCGCACGTCTCCCTGGTGCGCAACGAGGAGTGGGACCCGGAGACCGACCCGATCCGCGCGGCGCAGCCCGATGCGTTCGAGTTCGTCTTCGGCCTGGATCCCAACACCATCGACCAGCGCGCGCTGACCGGACAGGGAGATGACCGCAACGCGGTCATCTCGAGCACCAACCCGCTGCTACCGGCCAGCCTGGGCCGGGTGCTCGATGATGAGACGCTACGGGAGCGCACCATCCAGATCCTGCCCACCTGCACCACGTTCCTGACCCTGAACACCACCAAGGACGTGATGTCGGACCTGACCGTGCGGCAGGCCCTCAACTACGCGATCGACCGGCAGAGCGTGATCACCGCCACCGGCGGCCCGGCAGTCGCCGAGGTCGCTACCGAGATGCTGCTGCCAACCGTGCCGGGCCGGGAAGAGTTCGACCTGTACCCGACCGACAACTCCGAGGGTGACCCCGAACTCGCCCGCAGCATGATCGAGGAGGCCGGCTACGACGTGGACGAGTTGTCCTTCGTCATGGACGTGCGCGGCATTCCGAAATGGCAGGCACAGGCCGAGGCCGTCCAGCAGTCCCTGCAGGCTGCCGGGATCAGCGTGGAACTGAACGTCATCGACGGCGCAACCTACTACGAGGCGATCGGCACCCCGGCCCAGCAGAACGACATGGCCATCTACGGCTGGTGCGGTAGTTGGCTCTCCGGTACCCCGCTGCTGACGCCGCTGTTCGACGGCACCCGGATCTCCGAATCGGGCAACACCAACATGTCCCAGTTCGACGAACCCGAGATCAACGACCGGTTCCGCGAGATCGAGATGATCACCGACATCGACGAGCAGAACGCTGCCTACGCCGAGTTGAACCGGGAGATCATGGAACACGCCCCGGTGGTGCCGCTGGTACGGGAGACCCCCTTGCAGATGGTGGGGGAGAACGTCGGCGACGCCTACGCCCACGCCGCCCGCACCGGGTACATCGACTACGCCTCTGTTGGTCTGATCGACCCAGAGGGCTGAGTCTTCGATGACCCTGAGCACCCAGCTCACGGCGGAGGAACATCTCGGCCCCGAGGAGGACGCGGAGCAACCCGGCAAGCGCAGCAGCGCGATGCGCCGGGCCCTGCTCCGCCCCTCCGCGGTGCTGGCGCTGAGTTTCCTGGGGATCGTGGCCCTGATGGCGATCCTCGCGCCGGTGCTCACCTCGATCAGCGGCTCGGGTCCACTGGAGTTCCACCAGGACCAGTTGGACCCGGCCCGCGGGGGCCTCCCGGAGGGGCGCTACGGCGGCATCTCCGCCGACCACTGGTTCGGTGTGGAGCCGCTGAACGGGCGCGACATCTTCGCCCGGATCGTCTACGGCGCGCGGATCTCCCTGACGATCGCGGTGGCCGCGGCCGCCCTGACCACCGCCCTGGGCGTCACCCTGGGGGTGCTCGCCGGGTTTCTGCGCGGGGTGGTCGATCAGGTGATTTCCCGGGTCATGGACTTCTTGATGGCCTTCCCCGCGCTGATCTTCATGATCGCGATCCTCTCGGCGATCCCGGGCGGGAACCGGCCCCTGATGCTGGTGCTCGTGCTGGCCATCTTCGGTTGGCCGGCGATCGCCCGAGTCGTGCGCGGCCAGGCGATGTCGGTGACAGAACGGGAGTTCGTCGAAGCGGCCCGAGCGGCTGGGGCCAGCAGGCTCCGGATCGTCTTCCAGGAGGTGCTGCCGAACCTGGTGGCCTCGATCATCGTGCTGGCGACCCTGTCGATCCCGAACTTCATCGCCACCGAGGCGGGCCTGTCCTTCCTCGGTGTGGGGGTGCAGCCGCCCACGGCGTCCTGGGGGCAGATGGTGGCGGCGGCCGTGCCCTGGTACGCCTCCCACCCACTGTTCTTCATCTTCCCCGGCATCTTCCTGACCTTGACGGTGCTGTCGTTCATGGTGCTCGGAGACGCCCTGCAGAAGGGTCTGGCGAGGGGGGCGCAAGGCTGATGCTGACCTACCTGATCCGGCGGCTGTTCGCGGCCGCCGTGGTGTTGTTCGCGGTGGTGCTGTTCACCTTCATCATCTTCTTCTGGCTCACCCCGGACCCGGCAGCGAGCATCTGCGGGCAGACCTGTTCGGCCGAACGTATCCACGACATCCGCACCCGGCTGGGACTGCAGGACCCCTTCCTGACCCAGTTCTGGACCTTCCTGTCCGGAATCTTCGTGGGCCGCTCCTACGGCACCGGTGCCTCCGCGGTGTTCTGCGACGCCCCATGCCTGGGGTACAGCTTCCAGACCCGCCAGTCGGTGCTGACCATGATCGCCGACCGGTTCCCGGTCACCGCGACCGTGGCGATCGGCGCGGCGGTGCTGTGGCTGTTCGCCGGGGTGAGCGCCGGCCTGGTCAGCGCGGTCAAGGCCGGCAGCTGGTGGGACCGTGCGGCGATGGGCACCGCCCTGGCCGGGATCGCGCTGCCGAACTACTTCGTGGCCCTGATCCTGCAGTACCTGCTGGTGGTACAACTGGGCATCCTGCCCTTCCCCTCTGCCGTGCCCTTCAGCGATGACCCGGTGCGATGGTTCCAGGCCTACCTGATGCCCTGGGTGGTGCTCTCGCTCATGTATGCCGCGATGTACACCCGGCTGACCCGGGCCAACGTGCTGGAGACCCTCTCGGAGAATTTCATGCGCACCGCCCGGGCGAAGGGTCTGTCCCGCGGCCCGTTGCTGACCAGGCACGCCCTGCGGCCCTCACTGACCCCGGTGTCCACGCTGTTCGGGATGGACTTCGCGGCCCTGCTCGGTGGGGCCCTGATCACCGAGACCGTGTTCGGCCTGAACGGGGTGGGCAAGCTCGCCTACGACGCGATCAGCACCAACGACCAACCGGTGATCATGGGTGTGACGATCGTGGCGGGTGTGGCCGTGGTGTTGATGAACATCGTGGTGGACCTGCTCTACCCGGTGCTGGACCCGCGCGTGCGGACGGCCGTCTCATGAGCCCGCGCCGTACGACCGCCGAGGCTGGTACTGCCCCCACCACCGCGCCGCTGCTGGAAGTGCGGGACCTGACCGTGGAGTTCGGCGAAACGCGCCGGGCCACCGCCGTGGTGGACGGGGTCTCGTTACATGTGCAGCGTGGCCGCACCCTGGGTGTGGTGGGTGAATCCGGGTCCGGCAAGTCGATGACCTCCTTGGCCCTGATGGGCCTGCTCCCGGTGGGGGCGCAGGCTAGCGGCAGCGTCGTCTTCGACGGTGAGGCGCTGCTGGGCCGCACCGATGCGCAGATGCGCCGGCTGCGCGGGAACCGGATCTCGATGGTGTTCCAGGACCCGCTGTCCTCCCTGAACCCGTACTACTCCGTGGGCTTCCAGATCGCCGAGGCCTACCGGGCGCACCGCAACGCCTCCCGCAAACAGGCACGCGCGGTGGCGGTGGAGGCGATGGAGCAGGTGCGCATCCCCTCCCCGGCGGACCGGTACGACCACTACCCGCACCAGTTCTCCGGCGGCATGCGCCAGCGCATCATGATCGCCATGGCGCTGGTGTGCGAGCCGGACCTGCTCATTGCCGATGAGCCCACCACCGCACTGGACGTGACGGTGCAGGCACGGATCCTGGAACTGCTCAGCGGACTGCAGGAGCAGACCGGTATCGCGATGATCTTCATCACCCACGACCTGGCGGTGGTCTCCCAGATGGCCGATGACATTCTCGTGATGCGCCACGGCAAGCAGGTCGAGGCGGGCCCCGCCGAGCGCATCTTCTCCGCCCCGCAGCACGCCTACACCACCCAGTTGCTGCATGCCACGCCACGCATCGATGGGCAGGTGCACTGATGGGTGAGGTACTGCTCGAGGGCCGCAACCTGGTCAAGAGTTACACCACCAGGGCCAAGGGCCGCCGGCCCGAGACGTTACTGGCGGTCGATGACGTGAGCCTGCGGGTGCACCAGGCCCAGACGTTGGCGGTGGTGGGGGAGTCGGGATCGGGCAAGTCCACCAGCGCCCGGCTGCTCTCCCTGCTCATCCCCGCCACGGCTGGGTCGGTCTACCTCGAGGGCACCGACGTCACCCAGGCCACCGACAGCCATCTGCGCACCTTCCGCCGCAACGTGCAACTGGTGTTCCAGGATCCCTACTCCTCGCTCAATCCCCGCCACGACGTGGAGCGGATCGTGTCGGCACCCCTGCGCTACCAAGGCATCCGCACCAAGGTCTCCTACCGCACCCGGGTGAAGGACCTGATGGCCCGGGTGGGCCTGGACCCCGATCACTCCACCCGCTACCCGCACCAGTTCTCCGGCGGGCAGGCCCAGCGAATCGGGATCGCTCGGGCGCTGGCGGTCAACCCCAAGGTCGTGATCTGCGACGAGGCGGTCTCCGCCCTGGACGTGTCGGTGCAGGCCCAGGTGATCGATCTGCTCCAGGACCTCAAACGCGAGCTGGGCCTGAGTTACCTCTTCATCGCCCATGACCTGGCCGTGGTGCGCGAGATCGCCGACCGGGTGGCCGTGATGCACAAGGGCAAGGTGGTCGAGGAGGGCCCGTGCGCGCAGATCTTCGACGCACCCGGCCAGGCCTACACCCAGGAACTGCTCGCTGCCGTACCGCGCATCCCCACCGAATGGGATGCCGCCAGGATCCGCGCCGAGGCAGCCTCGGCAGACCAGACAGACGAGACAGACGAGGCAGCCGCGGCAGACGAGGCAGACGACGCGGCCACCAGTCAGCGACGAAAGGACGACCAGCACCGATGAGCACCTCCGCCGGAGCCAGCAGCCCCGCCGAAACCGAGTTCCGGCGTATCTCCGAGGCCGAGTGGACCTGGCGACTCCAGGAACTCGGCAGCCAGTTCTACTGGGGACAGGAGGTCGATGCGCGCCTGCCGGACGCCTCCGCGCCGGCCTGGCAGGCCCGCGGCGAGCACTGGCGCTCGGTCAAGGAGGAACTGGCCGGCCTGGATACCGCGGCGCTTTCGGCGCGGGCCCGGGTGGACCTGGCGGTCTACCTCACCCAGATCGAGGCCTTGATCGCCCACGTGGACCACCGGGTGTTTGAGCGCCCGATGAACTCCGACACCGCGTTCTGGACCGACCATCAGGGCCTGGCCCGGGTCTCGATGACCTATGCGCAGGCCCAGGCGTTCCTGGAGCAGTTGCGCCAGTTGCCGCGTTGGTTCGACCAGCACATCGAGAACATGCGCACCGGCCTGCGCCGCGGGTTCGCCCCACCGAGGGTGGCCATGGCCGGGCGGGAGGGCACCGCCCGCAGTGTGGCCGAGGCCACCAGCGCCGACCAGGTCGCCTACCTGCGTCCGTTCACCGACCTGCCCGCCACGGTCGGCGCCGAACGGCGCCGGGACCTGATCTCGGCTGCTACCGCCGTGATCGAGCAGACGGTGATCCCCGCCTACGCCGCCCTGCTGGACTTCCTCGTCACCGAGTATCTGCCCGGCCTACCCGAGGACGTCTCGGTGGCCGCCACCCCCGGCGGCACCGAGTTCTACCGCGCCCAGTTGCGCGAGTACACCACCACGGACCTGGACCCGCAGGAGATCCACCGTATCGGGCTGGCCGAGGTCGCTTCGATCCAGGCCGAGATGGCCCAGGTGGCCGAGGAAGCCGGCTTCGACGACGCCGCGGCGATGCGGGAGTTCATGCGCACCGACCCCCAGTTCTACGTGGACACCCCCGCCCAGCTCCTCAAGGAGGCGGCCTGGCAGTGCAAACTGTTCGACGCCGTCGTCCATCAGTTCTTCGGGTTGGTCCCGCGCGGCCGGTTCGGCATCATCGAACCGCCACCGGACCTGGCGCCCTACTACACCGCCGGCCGCGGCGGTCGGGACCGGTACACGCTGAACACCTACAACCTGCCCGCCCGGCCGCTGTACGCGCTGCCGGCGCTGACTCTGCACGAGGCGGCCCCGGGGCACGCGTTCCAGAGCGCCTTCGCCGCCGAGGCCGAGCAGAACCCCGACTACCGGCGGGAGGTCTACATCTCCGCCTACGGTGAGGGCTGGGCGCTGTACTGCGAGCGCCTGGGAGTGGAGATGGGCATCTACCGCACCCCGTTCGAGATGATGGGGATGCTCAGTTACCAGATGTGGCGGGCCGCCCGGCTGGTGATCGACCCCGGGATCCACGCCCTGGGCTGGAGCCGGGAGCGGGCCCAGGACTTCCTGCGGCGGAACACCGCGTTGTCCGAGCACGAGATCAGCACCGAGGTGGACCGCTATATCACCTGGCCCGGCCAGGCCGCCTCCTACTATTTGGGGCAACTGGCGATCCTGGAACTGCGCAGGCACGCCGAACGCACCCTCGGTGAGCACTTCGACCTACGGCACTTCCACGACGTGATCCTCGCCCTGGGCAGCGTGCCACTGGAGGTGTTGCGGACCGAGGTGCAGCGGGCTGTGGCCGCACGGGCCACCCGCGTGCACAACGGCGGTGCACGGTGAGCGGGGCACTGACGATCACCGATGCCGCCATCCTTGACGACGGACGGGTCTCGGCCGCTTCGATCAGAGTGGTCGATGGACGCATCGAGGCAGTCGGCGCGGTGGACCCCCAGGACGGCGACACAGTGGTGGACGCACACGGTCGCACAGTGATCCCCGGGCTGATCGACGCCCACTTCCACGCCTACGGCATCGGTCTGGACGCCTTCGGGATCGACCAGACACCGATGAGCTATGTCGCGCTGGCCGCAGGTCAGCGCCTGCGCCGGGCTCTGGGCCGGGGATTCACCACCGTGCGTGACGTGGCCGGTGGGGACATCGGTCTGGCTCGGGCGATCGAGGCCGGGTTGATCGCCGCGCCGCGGTACTTCTACTCCGGCGCGGCCCTGAGCCAGACCGGGGGGCATGGCGATCCTCGTCCGGCGGATGTGGGTTCGTGCGCGTTGTCCGGGCACATCACCGAGGTGGTCGACGGCGTGGACGCGGTGCGCACTGCCGTCCGGGACCGGCTCCGCACCGGGGCACACTGCATCAAGGTGATGGCATCCGGCGGTGTCGTCTCCCCCACCGACCCGATCCGGCTGCCGCAGTACTCTGAGCAGGAACTGGAGGCGATCTGCACCGAGGCCGCCCGACGGCACAGTTACGTGGCCGCACACGCCTACTCACCCGAGTCGATCGTGCACGCCGTGCGAGCCGGTGTTCGCACGATCGAGCACGGCAACCTGCTCGATGCTGCAGCCGCACAGGAGATGGCCACGCACGGTGCCTTCCTGGTTCCGACGCTGGTCGCGTACGACGCGATGAACCGCCGGGGCGCCGCGGTGGGGCTCTCCGAGGACGGTCAGGAGAAGAACCGGCAGGTCTTCCACGCCGGCCAGGAGGCGATCACGACCGCTCGCGCCGCCGGGGTCGCGATCGGGTTCGGCACCGACCTGATGGGTGACCTGGAGGACGACCAACTCCTCGGGTTGCGCCTGCAGATCGAGGCCGACGGCGTGGACAACGTGCTCCGGTCGGCCACCCGGGTGAATGCGGACATCCTGGGACGTGAGGACCTGGGCCGGATCGCACCTGGCGCCGTGGCGGACATGATCGTTCTCGATGCCGATCCACGCACCGATGCTGCGGCGCTGTGGGACGAGTCCCGCACCCGCACCGTGATCCGAGCGGGCACCGTGGTGGGCTGAGTCCCCGGACCTCTTCGCCGTTCAGTTTGGCGCCGGCGGGTATGTCCGCTCCTCGCGGCCCGATGATCGTGCCATCCTGAGCACACCAGTGCGCGTTGAAGCGGGGAGTCGTCGTGTTGTTCGTGGCCGTAGTGCTGACGGGCTTCGTCGTGGCGGCCACCTTTCGCCGGTACTCCCCGATGCGCACCTGGCTCAGTCCGGCCGCCACCACCATCCTGTCGGTCTTCGGCTCCTTCACCTCCGGGCTGAGCCTGATGGAAGTGACGCACGCGCCGTGGCGCCCGGTGATCAGCCTGGGCGGGGCCGCTGCCGCGGGTCTGCTGCTCTCCCATCTGGGCGCGGCGATCAATCACTTCGGGCTCGACCCACTGCGCCGGTACCGGGCCGCACGCGCCCCCGACCAGGACCTGATGACGCGCATCCAGCACCGGGTGGAGGGCCGGGAGGACCGGGAGCGCCGGATCAACCTGGTCTCCTTGACATTCCGCTCGGTACGCCGGGTCCAAGAGGTGCGAGTCACCGGTCTGGCCGCGGAGATGACCTACTACGGGCTGATCTCCCTGGTGCCGCTGGGCCTGGCGTTGGGCTCGAGCCTGGGCTTTCTGGAACGGATCCTCGGCCCGGAGCAGGTTGGGCAGATCGAACAGAGCCTCATCGAGGCCGTGGCAACGGTCTTCGCCTCCGACGTCACCGATGAGGTGCTGGTGCCGCTGATCGAGGGGCTGCTCGCGCAGGAGCGGGCCGGGGTGGCGATCGGATCGGTCCTGGCGGCGTTGTGGCTGGCCAGCAGAATGTTCCGCGCGGCGATCCGCGCACTCGACGATGCCTACGCGGTGCAGGAGCGCCGCGCATTCCTGAGCCTGCAGGCGCTCGGGCTGGTGCTGGCTTTCGGTGCGGTCATCACACTGCTGGCACTGGTGGCGATGGTGGTGGTGGGACCGTTGCTGGGCGGTGGCCGGGAGATCGCCGACCAGTTCGGGCTCGGTGCCTTCTTCGAGATCGCGTGGGGCGTGCTGCGCTGGCCGGCGGTCGCGGCCGTGGTCGCGCTCTACCTGACCATGCTGTACCGGTACGGCCCGAACGTGGACACCGTATGGACCCGGTGCCTGCCCGGGGCAGTGCTGGGCACCATCCTGCTGATCGGGATCTCCCTCGGTTTCGGCCAGTACCTGGCCTACACGGGCACCTCGGTACTGGAAGGGGAGCCGGTACAGGACTCAGCGGTCCAGGCCGCTGCGCAGACCGTCGGCTTGGTGCTCGCCGGGGTGCTGTGGATGTGGCTGAGTTCCATCGCCCTGCTCACCGGAGGGGTGCTGAACGCCGAACTGCAGCACAAGACCGGCCGGGACGCCGCCGAGCGGGACGCCACCGAGCGGGACGCCACCGAGGACCCCGGCGAGCGGGAGGCCCCCGAAGACGCCGGAGAGCGGGACAACCCCGCCCCGGACGTGGCCCGCACATGACGGCTGTCACGGCCGGCCCGGGTCAGATGCACGGCGATCCCTGAACCGGTGCACTACTGACGGAGAGGTTCGGCGGGAATGCTGGAGATATCCCAGCAGATACCGCCACCGGTGGTCCGAGCCCCTAGGAGCCAGACATGGACCAGATCGTCAATGACATTCAAGTCTTCGTCGCCGACCTGCCACCGGTGGTCTCGGTGCTGGCCGTCGCGCTGCTGGGCGTGGTGCCGTTCGTGGAGTCCTACCTGGGCACGGCGATCGGCAGTGTGGCCGGCGTACCGCTGCTGCTGGCCTACGGTGCGGCGGTGGTGGGGAACGCCGGCGCGGTGCTCATCGCGAGCCTCGCCGGCGGCGCCGTAGCGAACCGGCGGCACGACAAGCCTGCCGCCTCCGACTCCCGCCGGGCCCGGGTCGTGGCCCGCACCGACAGGTACGGGGTACCGCTGGCCTCCCTGCTGGCGCCGACCGTCATGGCGATCTCCGTGACCACCTTCATCATGGTGAGCGTGGGCTACGCCCGCACCCGCGTGTTGGTCTGGCAGATCATCGCCGCCATCGTCTGGGGCGGTCTGGTTGCCGGCGGCCTGGCCGGGGTGGGATTCCTCACCGGGTGGGGTTCCCTGCCGGGGTGACGCCGCCGTCGTCCAGCCGGAGGTGACCGCGGGTGGCTACTCCTTCACCGCACCCGCTGTCAGCCCGCCGCGCCAGAACCGTTGCAGCACGATCATCGCGATCGCCAGCGGGACCACCGAGACCAGCACCCCGCCGGTGGTGAGTTCGTAGAACTCCGGCAGCCGGTCCACCTGGGAGAGCCAGTTGTTCAGGCCCAGCGTGATCGGGTAGAGGTTCTGATCCGCCAGCATCACCAGCGGCAGGAAGTAGTTGTTCCAGATCCCCACGAGTTGGAACAGGAACACGGTGACCAGTGCCGGCACCATCGCCCGCAGCCCGATCACGTGGAAGATCCGCAGTTCCCCCGCACCGTCCATCCGGGCGGCCTCCATCAGGGAGTCCGGCACCGTGGCCGTGGAGTAGATCCGGCACAGGAACAGCCCGAACGGAGAGACCAGGGAGGGGATGAGCACACTCGCGTAGGTGTTGGCCATCCCCAGTTGGCTGAACAGCAGGAACAGTGGAAGCGCGGTGGCCGTCGCCGGCACCAGCACCCCACCGAGCACGATCCCGAACACCAACTCCCGGCCCGGGAAGACGTACTTGCCCAGGGCATACCCGCCGGCGGCGGCGAAGTAGGTGGCGATCAGACCACCGACACCGGAGTAGAAGACCGAGTTCGCGAACCAGCGCACGAAGATGCCGCCGTCATAGGTGAGCACCTGGGTGATGTTGGACAGCAGGTTGAAGTTCTCGGCGAACCAGAACCCGTTGGTAGCGAACAGGTCCTCGGTGCTCTTCGTGGCCGCCACGACCACCCAGTAGACCGGGACCAGGAAGTACAGTGCCGCCACCACGAGCAGGCCGGTAACGATGATGCGCGACTGCGGGGTGCCGCCGGGCTTGGCCTTGTTCTTGGCGCGGTCCTGGCGCCGGGCGGTGCGCGCGGAGGTCGGGGCGAGCGCGGTCATCAGAGCTTCTCCTTCCGGTTCACCAGACGTAGGAAGGTGAAGGACAGCACGAATGCCGCCAGCGCGATGAGGACTGACTGGGCCGCCGCCACCCCGTAGTCGTTGTAGTTGAACGCGGAGTTGTACGCCGACAGGTTCGGGGTGTAGTCGTTGTTGATCGCCGGGGAGACGCTCTGCAACACCTGAGGTTCGGCGAAGAGTTGCAGGGTGCCGATGATGGAGAAGACGGTGGCGAGCATCAGCGCCGGCCGGATCAGCGGCAGCTGGATGGACCCGGCGATCCGCAAGGTACCGGCGCCGTCCATGCGCGCCGCCTCGTAGATATCGCCCGGGATGGATTTGAGCTGGGCGACGATGATGAGCATGTTGTAGCCGGTGTAGGTCCAGGTCACGATGTTCGCGATCGACCACAACACCACTCCGGGGCCCAGGAAGTCGATGGAGATCCCCACCGCCTCGGCCACGTCCACGACCGGGCTCAGACCCGGCAGGTACAGGAAGGACCACAGGATGGTGGCGATCACCCCCGGCACCCCGTAGGGCATGAAGTACGTGGCCCGGAAGAAGGCCGGCCATCTCGCCGAGGCGGTCTCCAGCAGTAGCGCCAGCACCGTGGCGAACACGATCATCACCGGCACCTGCACCGCGCCGAACAGCAGCACCCGCCCGATCGAGGCGACGAACTCGGCGTTCTCCAGGGCCGCCGCGTAGTTGCCCACCCCGGCGAAGGTGGAGGTGATGCCCTCCTCCCCGAACAGGCCCTGGCGCTCCACCCGAACGAAGCTCTGCACGACCGCGTAGGCGATCGGGAGCAGGAACGCGAAGAAGAACACCACCACGAACGGGGTCAGCAACAACCACGGCGCGCGCCGCATCTGGGCGTTGCGGTGGGTTCTGCCACCACGGGCCGGGCGCGCTCCTGCGCTCCGCTCGCCGGCCGCGTCCTCGCGCCTGCTCGGGCGGTCCCCGGTCGCCGTGCCCGATCCGCCCGGCCCGGTACGCCCCGGTTCGGCGCGCTTCATGCCGACCTCACATTCAGGCCGGTATCGGCGAGGACCTTCACGGTGGCTTCCTCGGCCTCGTGCATCGACGTCACGAAACTCTGCCCCGCGGTCAGTTTGCGCCGGAACCCGTCACCGAGGATGTCGAAGACGCGCTGCGTCGTCGGTGCCCAGGTCCACTCCAGGTTCTGCTGATCGGCGGCCGGCACGAAGACCTCCTCGTTGTAGTTCTGCCCGCCGAAGAACTCCGACGGCTCCCTCCGGGAGGAACCGATGAAGTCCGGAGACGGCGACCAGCCGATGCCGCAGTGCTCGATCATCGCGTCGATCCCCTCCTCGGATGTGGTCATCCAGATGCAGAAGTCCAGCGCCTCGGCCGGGTAGCGCGTATTGGCCATCACCGCCGCGGTGGACCCACCGAGGTAGGTCGACCCGAAGCCCTGCGCCCAGGCCGGCATCGGGGCCACGTGCCACAGCCCCTCGGTGGCGGCCACCCCCTGGATCAGGGCATCGGCCCACGAGGCGCCGGTGGCCGCGAAGATCTGATCGTTGCCGGCGGCGGCGAACCATCCCGGGGAGTAGGGGCCGAAGCCGGTGTGCAGCAGGTCCTCGTCCACGGCACGGTCGAAGAAGTCCGCGACCTCCAGGGTGGCCTCATCGGTCATGTTCACCACCCAGGAATCGCCGTCGATCTGCCACCAATTCGCTCCCGCCTGGGTGGCGTAGGCGGCGAACGGAGAGGTGTCCCCGACGTCGAAGGCCTCCAGGTACGCCCCGGTGGTGCGGACCTCGCGGGCCAGTTCCAACCACTCCTCCCAGGTGCCCGGTGGTTGCGCGCCGATGGAGTCGAACAGGTCGTGGCGGTAGTAGAAGCCCACCGGGCCCGAGTCCTGGGGCACCCCGAACATTCCGTCGTTGAAGGTGATCTGGTTGATCAGGGCCTCGTCGTACCGGTCGGTGACCTCGCCCATGCCGTACCGGCCGATCTCCACCAGGCCGTTGACGAGGAGGAAGGCAGGGATCTGGCGGAACTCCACCTGGCCGATGTCCGGCCCGCCGCCGGAGGCGAGGGCGGAGAAGAGTTTCTGGTATCCGCCGGCGTTGCCGCCCTGGATCCACACCGCCTCCACCTGTACGTCCGGGTTGGCCTCGTTCCAGATGTCGCAGACCACCTGCAGGTCCTTCAGCCAGGACCAGTACGTGAGCCGCACCGGACCGTCCGCCGGGGGCAGTGTCGGGCCCGCGTTCGGGTTGGACGTGGCGGGCGCACACCCGGCCAGGGCCGCACCGGCCCCCAGCCCCAGACCCAGTCCGAGAAGGTTTCGTCGAGAGATGTCCCGGGAGATCATGACCGCCTCCGTCGCCTTCATGCCATGGCCGCCTGGCTGCACGATATCGCCGACCCCTTCGCTGCGCACGACGAGCACCCGGCACCTCACTCACCGCCCCGCGGCCGTAGGCTCATGGCGTGAGTGACGCGTTGGACGAACTGGTGGACCTGCTGCGCGGCAGGCAGTGGACCGCACTGACCGGCGCGGGGATGTCAACCGACTCCGGAATCCCCGACTACCGGGGGCCGGACTCCCCGCCGCGTACCCCGATGACCTACCAGCAGTTCGTGTCCAACCACGGCTTCCGCCGCCACTACTGGGCCCGGAACCACGTGGGCTGGCGGCACATGCGCACCACCGAACCGAACCGGGGCCACCGGGCGCTGGCAGCCATGGAGGGCACCGGCCTGGTCAACGGCGTGATCACCCAGAACGTGGACCTGCTGCATCAGGCGGCCGGCTCGAGGCGGGTGATCGACCTGCACGGTCACTACGACGCCGTCATCTGCCTCACCTGCGGCCATCGGATGGCGCGCACCGAACTGCACCGCGAACTGGAGGAACTCAACCCCGGTTTCGCCGATGAGGTCAGCGTCGCCGACGTGGAGATCGCCCCGGACGCCGACGCGGTGATCGAAGCCACCGAGGGCTTCCGCATCCTGCCCTGCCCGGTGTGCGGGGGGATCCTCAAGCCCGACATCGTCTACTTCGGTGAGAACGTCCCCAAGGACCGGGTCGCCCGCGCCTACGCCATGGTTGAGGAGGGCGAGGCATTGGTGGTGCTCGGCTCCTCCCTGGCCGTGATGTCCGGTCTGCGGTTCGTGCGGCACGCCGCCAAGAACGACCAACCGGTGGCGATCGTGAACCGCGGCAGCACCCGGGGCGACGCGCTCGCCGACGTGCTGGTGCACGCCGGCACCTCCGAGACACTCACGGCGCTGGTGGCGGCGTTACCAGCACCCTTGTAGCGGACCGGACCGGCTCCCCTGGGCGCCTCTGGAAAGCGGGCCGCTCAGCGTCGCTCGGCGAAGAAGTCCCGCAGCAGTTGGGCGCACTCGGGGCCGAGCACGTCACCGGTCACCTCCGTTCGGTGCGGCAATCTGGAGTCGCGAACGATGTCACGGGTGGATCCGCACGCGCCCGCCTTGGGGTCCCAGGCCCCCAGCACCACCCGGGCCACCCGGGCCAGCACCGCCGCCCCGGCGCACATCGCGCACGGCTCGAGCGTCACCACCAGCGTGCACCCGGTCAGGCGCCAGCTGCCCATCGCCCTCCCGGCCGCGCGCAGGGCGAGGATCTCGGCGTGTGCCGTCGGGTCGGCACTGGCCTCCCTGGCGTTGTGCCCGACGGCGATCACCTCACCCTCGGGGTCGAGCACCACCGCCCCGATCGGCACGTCACCGGCGGCGCCGGCCGTGGCTGCCTCGCGCAGGGCCAGGCGCATCGCGGCCGCATCGCCGGGCCGGGGAATGGATGGATCGGCGGCGGGGTCGGCAGTGGGATCGGCGCGCGGGCTTCGGCTGACGCCCGCACCCCCACGACTGCGGTCGGCGCCTGCACCCGCGGTCGGAGCGGTGCCGGTGTGATCCGAATCTGATTCCTGTGCACCGGTTGTCATGGTGGCCAGTGTGCCTGGTCGGTAGGTTGGGCGTCATGCGCCTGCACGTAGTCGAGCACCCACTGATCGCCCACAAACTCACGGTCCTGCGGGATGAGCGCACGCCATCTCCCACGTTCCGTCAACTCACCGAGGAACTGGTCACCCTCCTGGCCTATGAGGCCACCCGGGAGGTGGGCACCGAGCCGGTGCGCATCTCCACCCCGGTCACCTCCACGATCGGCACCAGGATCGCCGATCCACAGCCGATCGTGGTGCCGATCCTGCGCGCCGGCCTGGGCATGCTGGAGGGGATGACCCGGCTGCTGCCCACGGCGGAGGTCGGGTTCCTGGGATTACAGCGTGATGAAGACACGTTGGAGGCGATCACCTACGCCAACCGGCTGCCCGATGATCTGACCGGCCGGCAGTGCTTCGTACTGGACCCGATGCTGGCGACCGGCGGCACCCTGGTGGCCTCGATCGAGTACCTGTTCGAACGCGGTGCCCGCGACGTGACCGCAATCTGTCTGCTCGCCGCACCCGAAGGGCTCGGCGCGGTGGAGGAGGCTGTGGGAGACCGCGCGGACGTGACGATCGTGACCGCCGCGGTGGACGAGGGCCTGAACGAGAAGGCCTACATCGTGCCCGGCCTGGGCGACGCCGGCGACCGCCTCTACGGCGTCGTCTGACCCGGCCGGCCGCCACCTCGCCACCTGACCAACCCGCCGCCACCGGACCAGCCAACCCCCACCTAGCCCAGCCAACCCCCCAACCAATCGGGCCAGGTGTCGACTTCGCGGCATCTATCGTGAGAGCGCGATGCCCCAGGCGCGACGTCAGGACGTTTGCCGCGAAGTCAACGCAGGTAGGGGCAGCAACGCAGGTAGGGCAGCCGATACCACCGAGGAACACCCTGCGGGGGGCTGGCCCCGGCACCAACACCGGCCCGGGCTCCTGCGGCCTATGCTCGGATCGATGCACACCAGCACTGACGGGGGTGACGTCCTCGAACTGCGCTACCCGTTCCGGGGCCGATGGTCGGTCCGGAACAGCCCTGCCAACCGGGTGCCCAGCCATGGCACCACACGGTTCGGCACCGCCTACTCGATCGACTTCGTGCCCGTCGACGAACGCGGGCGCTCGGCGCCGTTCACCCTCACCTCCCTGCTGCGCCCGGAGCAACCGGAGCGGTTCCACGGGTTCGGCCGGGCCGTGCTGGCCCCGTTGTCCGGCAGGATCGCCGCAGTGCATGACGGGGAGCCGGACCACATGAGCGTTCGTGGGCTGCCCTCGATCGGTTACGCGTTGACCCAGCCCCGGCGGGCCGCGCGGGGCTTCCCCGGCCTGGCCGGTAACCACCTGATCATCCAGCCGGCAGCCGGTGGCCCGTTCGTGGCGCTGTGCCATCTGCGGCTGGGCAGCATCGCACTACACGCAGGCGATCCGGTCCTCGCCGGGGAACAGGTGGGTGAGTGCGGTAACTCCGGCAACAGCACCGAGCCCCACCTGCACCTGCAAGCCATGACGTCCCTCGAAGCGGCCAGCACCGAGGCGGTGTCGATCACCTTCCCCCAGGGGCTGCCCCGCAACGGCAGCATCGTGGACGCGCCCTGACCGACCCAGCACGCGTCAGCGAAGCCGGCCCAGAGCCTGGTCGAGATCGGCGCGCAGGTCCGGCACGTCCTCCAGGCCCACCGACAGGCGCACGGTGGCGGGGGTGACCCCGATCGCGGCCTGACCGGCCGCACCCAACTTGCGGTGCGTCGTCGTGGCCGGGTGGGTGACCATCGACTTCACATCGCCCAGGTTGTTGGACAGGTCCACGATCCGCAGGGCGTCCAGAACCGCGAACGTGCGCTCCTTGACCTGCCCGGCCCCACCGGCGCCATCAGCGGCCACATCGAAAGTGACCACGGTTCCCCCACCGCTCATCTGTTCCTTGGCGAGCACCTGCTGAGGGTGAGAATCCAGTAGTGGGTACCGCACCGATGCCACCCCGGGATGCCCCTCCAGCCAGGTGGCCAGTTCCCACGCTGCCGCGCTCTGGGCCCGCACCCGCAGCGCGAGCGTTTCCAGCCCCTTCAGGAGTACCCAGGCGTTGAACGGGCTCAGGGTTGGACCGGTGTTGCGGATGAAGTCCTGCACCGGGCCACAGATGATCTCGCGCGGGCCAAGCACCGCCCCGCCCATCACCCGGCCCTGCCCGTCGATGTGCTTGGTGGCCGAGTACACGATGATATCGGCGCCGAACTCCAAGGGTCGCTGCAGCACCGGGGTGGCGAACACGTTGTCCACGATCACCAGCGCACCGGCGCGGTGGGCCAGCCGCGAGACCGCAGCGATGTCGACCAGGTCCATCATCGGGTTCGAGGGGGTCTCGAACAGCACCAGATCCGCCGGGGTGGCCAGGGCCCGCTCCCAGTCCTCGAGGTCATGGGCATCGACGTAGTCGGTGCGGACCCCCCACTGGCCCATGATCTGGTCCAGCACCACGAAGGTGGATCCGAACAGCGCCTTGCCGGCCACGATCCGCCCGCCCTGTTTCACCAGGGGGGCGATCGCGGCGAACAGCGCGGACATACCGCTGGCGGTGGCGTAGCACGCCTGCGCACCCTCCAGCAGGCGCATCCGTTCCTCGAACGCGGCAACGGTGGGGTTGGAGTAGCGGGAGTAGGTGAAGATGTCGAGTTCGCCGGCGAAGGCCGCCTCGGCGTCGGCGGCCCGTTCGTAGGCGTAGCCCTGGGTGAGGAACATCGGCTCGGCGATCTCGCCGAACTCGGTGCGCTGCTGGCCCCCGCGCACGCCCACGGTGGCCGCTCCCACACCCTCGGGCAGGGAACATCGAGGTTGTGGATCGCTCATGGCTGCCTCCATCGCTCCTGGCGGTAGCACCTTCCGCGCCCGCGGTGGTTGCTGCAGCGTCGTCGAGCCAGATCTCTCGGCTGCTCTGGATGGTCGGGCGCCACGTTACGTCCCAGCACCGGGCGGGCCAACATGGACTCCGGGCCGTCCCACACTGCAAGACGCCCACAGTGCACGACGACGGCAGTGCACGACGACGGCAGTGCACGACGACGGCAGTGCACGACGACGGCCGGGCGCCAGCCCCGGCACGTCAGCCCCGCATCAGCGCATCCCGCCGAAGAAGTCCCTGAACGGCATCTCCAGGGGCTCATCGTGGGCGATGATCCCGTACAGGTGCCGCAGCAGCGGGAACTCCTCGGCCTCGATCACCTCTCGCTCAGTGAGTTTCTCGATCGCCGCCCCGATCACCTCGATCGCCGCAACCCCCTCCAAGGTGACGCCTTTCATGTGCTGGTCGCGCACCTCCGAGAACGGCACCCCCGACCCCACGTAACGGCCGGCCCGCACGTTGCGCCCACCCATGGAGGTGACGAACAAGTCCCCCACACCGGCCAGACCGGTGGTGGTCTCCCGGTCCCCACCGAGCAGTTCGATGAACCGCAGCATCTCCCGGGTGCCCTGGGCGAACACCGCGGCTCCGTAGTTGTACCGGCGGTATTGCCCGGTGCCCTCGCCGGCAGCGTCGAGCAGCCCCTCCATGAACCCGGCCGCGAAGGCGTAGACGTTCTTGGTGGCGGCCCCGATCTCGTGCCCGAGGAAGTCGGTGGACGTCCACACGTGGTAAGCATCGGTGCGGAACATGTGCGCCAGGGCGTCCAGGGATTCCTGGTCGGTGCCGGTGAACACCACGGCGGTGTCGTGCTCCACCGCGACCTCCCCGGCGATGGAGGGCCCCACGATCGCCGACCACGTCACCTGCCCGGCCAGTCCGGCGCCCACCTGTTCCATCAGCACCTCGGGAAGGATGCGCAGGTCCCCGGCCCCATCGGCGTCCATGCCCTTGGTGATCGAGAGCACCCGCATCCCGGGCCGCAGCAGTGCGCTCAGTTGCTGCCCGGCCCAGGTCACCCCGAAGGAGTTCACCCCGCTGATGGCCACCTCAGCCCCCGCGAACGCCTCCCGGGCCTGCTCGAGCTGGAAGGCGGTGACCCCCTCCGGCAACGCGATCCCCAGGTGCGGGTGCACTCCGGTGCGCTGGATGGCGTCGATGATCTCGGTGTCCAGGTGGGTGCCCACCAGGTGGACCCGATGTCCGTTGCGGGTCAGCGGCACGGTCAGGGCGGAGGCCATGATGCCGGCCCCCAGGATCGCGACAGCACTCATGCGTTGTGTCCTCCTCGGGTTTGCTGCGGCGCTCGGCACCGGCCCGCGTGCCGATGTGACCCCGACTGGAACCAGCGTACTCACCACTCGCCGGCGGCTCCGGTGTGAGGATGGGAGGGTGAGTACCTCTCCCGCCCACACCCACCCGATTGGGGCCGACGACGACGACGACGGCGCCTCCCGTAACGAAGGCACCTGGCGGCCCGACGTCCTCGGGGAACCCTGGCGGGCGCGCACGCTGCGCCTGCGCCCCGACCGCCACGGAACGCCGGTTGCCACCCTGGTGCGCCACCGAGCGAGGCAAACGGGCCGCCGTCAACCCACGACGGCGGTGCTGTATCTGCACGGGTTCGCCGACTACTTCTTCCAGGCCGGGCACGGCGCGGCGTGGGCGGGGCGTGGTTATCACTTCTACGCCCTGGACCTGCGGGACCACGGCCGCTCCATCCGAGACGGGCGCCGGCCCGGCTGGTCCAGCGGGATCGGGGTGCACGCCGAAGAGATCACCGCCGCCATGCGCATCATCCGCGCCACCGGGGTGCGTCAGGTGGTGCTGATGGGCCATTCCACCGGCGGACTGATGGCCGCGCTGTACGCCGACCGCAATCCTGCCCTGATCGATGCGGTGGTGCTGAACAGCCCGTGGTTCGACCTCAACCGTCCGGCGCCGGTGCGCCGTCTGCTGCGGCCGCTGGTGGCCACGCTGGGCCAGGTCGCCCCGGATCTGGTGGTCAGCACCCTGGGCGAGTCCTACGGGCGTAGCGTGCACGCCGAGGCGGATGGCGAGTTCGACTACAACCTCGACTGGAAACCGCTGGCGGCCTTTCCGGTGCGTGCCGGTTGGCTTGCCTCGGTGGTCCGGGCCCAGCGCCGGGTCCGGCACGGTCTGGACATCACCGCTCCGGTGCTGGTGTGCACCAGCGGTGCCTCCGGTCATCCCACGCGTCCGAGCGTGGAAGACCTGGCCGGTACCGATGCGGTGCTGGCGGTGGAGGACATGACCCACTGCGCCGCACGCCTGGGCACGCACGTGCGGGTGCACCAGTTCGGGGGAGGCCGGCACGATCTGGCGTTGTCCGTCGAACCCGTGCGGACCGAGTACACCCAGGCCGTCCTGGACTGGGCCGACGCCCAGTTCGACCTCCCACGCTGAGCCCGCTCACCGCCGCACCAGCCGGTGCGTGACGGTGGCGGGCCCCGAGCGTCGCTAGAGTCATCTCCATGGCACAGCACGCCGACCCCGGCACGGACGCCGCGGCGCCGGACACCCGCGCCACGGTGCTGCTCGGGCTCGGCCTGCTGCGCAATACCGGCGCCCTGCTGCGCTACCACTGGCTGCCGCTGACGCTGATCGCCCTCGCGGCGCACCTGGGCCAGCACTACCTGATGGACCTGGTCATCCTGATCGCCCGCACCGGTGCGGTGCCGGGACTGCTGGCGCTCTCGCTGGTGCCGTTCCTGCCGATGCTGGCGGTGGTGGGCATGTTGCTGGTGCTGCGCCGCCGGGCCGGGCACGCCTCCCCCCTGGCGGATCTGATGGCAGCGGTGGCCGCTGTGCTGGTGCCGTTCCTGGTGGTCTACCAGAGCGGTGGCGGCCTGGAGGACGACATGCGCGCCTACGTAAGCAGGGGCTTCGACGACGATGTGGGCCGCACCGAGGACTTCGCCGATCTGGACACCGTCAGCCGTCTCCCGGTGGCGGAGTCGGTGACGGTGCTGCTGGTGGTCTTCACCGCCGTGCTGGTGCGGGTGGCGGGGATCCGCCTGGTGCGGACCCGCACCCTGTGGCGCAGCAACAAGGACCGGCGCCGGATGGGCCTGCAGGTGGTGGTGGGCTACGCCGAGATCGTCTGGATCGTGCTGGGTGCCTACGTGGTGACGTACCTGGCCTCGGAGTTCCGGGCTTGGTGGAGCGGGCGGCAGGCGGCGCAGTGGCTGCGCGACATCGGGGGCTGGATCGAGGGCTTCTGGCCGGCGTTCGGTCTGGTGGCTCCCGCGGCCCTGGAGTGGACCCAGCTGGCCCTCGCCGGGGCCGTCACCGCCATCCTGGTGCCGGTGTCGTGGCTGGCGATCGGGGTGATCGTCTACGGGGTCCAGGCCACCGATGTGGTCGGCGTCCAGGACCTCATCCGGCTGCGCCGGACCAGCGCCGCCTTCGCGAGGGTGGCTGCCCGGGTGGGGATGGCGCCGATCGTGCGGGCCTGGAGACTTCTCGGGGCCGCGGATGGACGGTTCACCGCCCTGATCGGTGCCGCCGCAATGATCCTCAAGGCCGGATGGACGCCGGTGCTGACGTTCTGCCTGGCCTACGTGAGTATCTCTCAACTGCACTACCTGGTGTGGGGTGTGGCCGGACGAGTTGCTCCCACCCTCGACGGTGCCCAGTGGCGCTCGCTGTCCGCACCGATCGCCATGCTCAACGACACGCTGGTACTGATCCTGTCCACCGCGCTGCTGGCCGCGAGCGCCGATGCGTTGCTGACCAAATTCGGGGCGCCCTCCTGGCTGCGGTTGCCGCCGCGGTCCCCCGCAGGGGCCACCGACCTGGCCCGGCTTCCGCGGCCCGAACCGGCCGAACTCCTTTCCGGCGGTCCACCGCGGCCGGTGCCACCACCCCCACCCTCGGAGCCGGCGCGCCCGGAAATCCCACCACCGGACACATCGGCGCCGTCCCCGGGCTAGCCCGCTGGTAACTCCAAGTAGTCGGGGTTGAGGTGGAACTGGCTCTGCACCCGGATGTACCGGGGCTGGGCGTCATCGGGGATCAGGACCATGAACCGCTGCACGTCCCCGACTTCACTCGTGCCGTCCTCGTCCTGACAGGTCGGCACGGAGGTGTAGCCCTCCACCCCGGTCGGCACGTGCCGGCCGATCTCGTAGAGCCGGCCCCGCGTGTCCTCCACGTATACCCGGCAGTTGGCCACCTCGCTGTGCTCGATGTCCAGTCGCAGCGCGATGTGCCAGTAGTGGTGCCCGTCCATCGGGCTGACCTGTTCGGACCAGGTCTGCACCGACTCCAGCAGTGCCACCTCGGCCACCGAGGCGCGCAGCCCGTTGGCTTCGGCGACACCGTGCTCGTCGGGCACCACCGCGACGCGCGGCCGGGAGTCCCAGGCGGCCCGGAAGTGCGTGCTGGTCTGCCACGCGGCGACCAGGGCGACGATCACCAGCAGAGCGCCCATGATGCCCACCGCCCGGCGCGACCACACCCGGCCGGCCCTCATCGCCGGCCCCCCGGCAGCAGTTCGGCGCGCGCCAGCTCCACCGGACCGGGCTCGACGTCGCCGGGGTCCAGGTACACCTGCGCGCGGCCGAACCGGACCGGTGCCTGCAGCCAGCGCGACTCGATGTAGATCTCCAATGTCATCTCCCCCAGGGCGTCGGTGGGCACCTCGAAGGCGATCTCACCGCGCTGCCACAGGCCAGGTTCGGCCAGCCACAAGCCGGTGGGGGTTCGTCCGGACACCTCGAACTGGCGGCCCTGGTCATCCACCAGCAGCATCGAGCTGACGAAGGTCTCCCGCTCATCGGTGGCGTAGGACAGGTCCAGCACCACCCACAGCCCTGCGGTATCGAGCGTCTCTCCCCCGGAGCCGGCCAGGGCGCCCACCGGGCGGGCCCCGTGCAGGTGCACCGTGACCGGGTGCACCCGGGAGTCCTCGCCGAACTCCACCGTCGTCGGGATCTGGGCGGTGGCCGCCCGGCCCTCCTGCCACTCGTTCACGCCCATCCCGGCGGCCACCACCGCGATCGCGAGCAGGGCGGTGAGCAGTACGCGTTTCACCACTCCTGCTCTTCCTCCTCCACCAGCGCCGGGGGTACCGTGCCGGTGCGATTCAGGTGCACCTGACCGATCCGTTCGCGCTCGTACCAGGTCTCGGACTCCAGCAGGAAACTCCAGGCTGGTTCCAGGTCGGTGATCTGCACCGTGATCTCATCCGGGATCGCCTCTGCATCGGACACCGCGATCAGGCTCACCACCTGCACCTCCAGCCCGGGTGCGAACCTGGCGGCCAGGCGGCCGTCGTCGATGCGCACCACCTCGCTGTGGTTGGGGTGGGCCACGTCCTCATCGAGGGTGATGATGCCCAGGCCCTCGGGGAAGGTGGTGACCTGGCGGTTCATCGACACCGCCTCGGTGTGGGTGCCGCGCGCGGTGAGCACCAGTCCCAACCACGCCTCGGCACCCTCCGGTAGGTATCGGGTGTGCACCTGGTCGGAGACGAAGTAGGTCTCCAGCGCCAGGTCATAGGGCCCCACCGCGATCGGCTCGCCGGCCGGGAGGTCGGGAAGGTCGCGCACCGGGGCGGGGGCGAACCCGCCCACCAGACCAACCACCAGGGGAACCACCACGAGCATCCCGATCAGCACACGCCGGGGCCACGTGGCCACCAGCCACCCGATGAGTTGGCGCACCGAGATGTCCCCATCGATGGCGGCCAGATCCTGACCCGACACACAATGCAGGGTAGAGGATCGTCGGCGGTGCGCAGAGTTCTATGATGGGCACACGCAGCACGATCTGGGACGAGGAACGTTGAGCCGAAAAACCGTCGTCGAGTTCATCGACGATCTCGATGGCAGCCATGCCCACGCGACCGTGAGGTTCGGGCTGCAGGATCAGGTCTATGAGATCGACCTGTCCGAGAAGAACCTGGCTGCGCTGAGGTCCTTCCTGGACCCCTACATCGCCTCGGCGCGCAAGGTCCGCGACGGCGTCGCCGAACCCGACCTGGTGCGCATCGAGACGCAGGTGGATCCGCAGGCGGTGCGCCAATGGGCACGCTCGCGCGGGATCGAGATCCCCTCCAGGGCCCGTATCCCCCAGGAGATCATCGAGCAGTTCCGCGCCGCCGGGTACTGAGAGGCACGCACGCACGCTCAGCGCCGGGGCTCCTCCGGAGGGTCGGTGTAGGGCTCACCGGCCCACTCGGCCGGGCCGCTGCGCACCGACAGCACGGTGGTCGCCCCGATGCCGAACCGGTAGGTGTGCCCGTCCGGATGGCGTCCGGCGAAGGCGATCCCGTCGGTGGAGTCCTGCTGGATCACCAGTTCGGTGAAACCGAAACTCTCCCCGGTCCGGGCCACCGTGTCTGCGGCCGAGCGCCGTAGCGAGGCCGGGTAGGCGCCGTCGAAGTAGACCGTGCCCAGGGAGACCGTCTCGGCATCGGGGCGGTCGTCGTCGTCGACCGCTGCCCGGCCGAAGGCGGGCACGTTCGGTGCCACCTGCCAGTCCCTCGGGCCGTACCACCGCGCCAGCTCCCGCAGGGTCGCGGCCCGGAACCGGCTCAGGTGGGTGAGGACCTGCTCCATCGAATGCGCATTCACCGCCGGTGTCCTCCCTGCGTCCGTCTGCTCGTGATCCGTCGCCCTCACCACAACGGCCTACTGAACCAGTCACCGATGCCGCGGCCGTGATGCTGCACGGCGTGCTCGGGTTGCCCGGCCAGGATCTGGGCGAGGTTGTACTGGCTGGTGGAGCCCTCGGCGAGGTAGGCGTTGTGGCCCACCGACTCCGAATAGGTGGTTCCACCGATCTCCTCCTCCAGTGCGGACAGCCCGGTCACCCCGTCCATGTGGGAGGGGTCTCGACCGAACCAGCCGGTGTCGGCGACCACGTCGCGGCGGGCCTCGATCATGTAGGTGGAGCCCTCCGGCACGTTCAGGTCCCCCACATCGGAGGTGCCGACACCCGGGGAGCCGAACATCACGGCAGCGTCGGCGCCGGTCACCTCCTGCAGCGCGTACCCGGTGACCACCGACCCGTAGGAGTAGCCCATCGGCACCAGGTGCGCCGGAACCTCCCGGGAAGCCTGCACACCTCGCATGAAGGAGGCCAGGTCCTCCGCACCGGACTGCGCCGGGCCGGCGGAGACAACGCTGCGGGAGGGCAACAGCAACCCCAGGTCCGCCTGGGGTGCCTCATAACCCAGCCAGGTGACGGTGGCGATGGAGTTCACGTTGCCCTGGCGCAGCGACTCGGTGGCCGCGACCTCGGCCAGGGAGGCCATCGAGGAGTCGTAGCCGGCCAGGGAGTCGCGCACGCTGGAGGTGAACCCGGGGGTGAAGACCCCCACGGAGTCGGCGGTGTCCACATCGCCCACGGCCACCGCCGCGCGCAGTTCATGGTCACCGGTGATGTCCAGGGTGAGCAATTGGCGTCCGTCCCGGGCCAGGACGGATTCGATCGAGTCCAGTCCGTCGAGCATCTTCTGCACCCGGGCCGCCTCGATGAAGAAGGTGGGGCTGGAAGGGTTGTCCAGGGCCAGGTCCAGGAGCCGGTCGTAGGAGGCGGCGAGTTCGGTGCGGTAGCGCGGCAGCAGCGTCCGGTTGGCCTCGTCGCGGGCCCAGCCCGGGATCCCGTCGAGGTTGCCGACCCACTCCGGGTGTTCGGCCAGGACGTGCTGCTGGGCAGCCGGGTCCATTTCGTTCCACCACCGGGCCACCTCCTGCTCACCGGCCCCTGCCGGTGGCGGTGCGACCTGCGGCTCGTCCGCGTCCGGGCCGGAGGTCCCGAGCGTGGCGGCCGCGGCGTGCAGCGCCCGGGCCAAAGCCGCATCGGCCTCCGCGGCGCTGGTGAGCACCTGGGTCAACCTGTCCGCGACCTGCTGCACCGGTGCCTCATCGGTGTGCGGGTGCACCATCCCCGTGACCAGGTCCACCCGGCACCCGTGCCCGGTGGCGTAGTCGAGCGTGTCGGACAACTCGCCCAGCACCGCACCGACCTCATCGGCGGCGGCATCCAGGGCGGCGATGAGGCCGGAGAGTTCCTGGACCATCTGCTCCAGCGCGTTCTCCAGTTCCCGGTGGGCGGTGGTGGCCGCGGCCGCGGCCTGCCCGGTCCAGGACGACGGCGGTGCTGCGGCGGCAAGGTCATCCAGGCCGCCGAGCAACGTCCGACGGCGAGCGGTCACCCCATCAGCAACGCCGGCGAGGGCATCAGCCTGCCAGTTGCGTACCTGGGCCAGGGTCAGGCTCACTGCGCCATCGGACCAACGGGTCGGGCGGTCAGGTGCTGCTGGGCCTGCGCGCTGGCCTGGTCCACGTCGTCGTAGTCACCGGCGGCATCGGTCAGGGCCTGGTTGTGGGTGGTAGCGGCCTCGACCCACCGGGAGGTCGCATCCTCCCACGTGGTGGCCAGGGCCACGGCAGCGTCGGCGGAGCGGCTGCCGGGCAGGGCCGGCGGGATGGCGCAGAGATCGTCGTGCACGCGGGTGGTCGTCACCAACTGGGCGACGTCGTCCACCTCGCCGGCGGTGCTGCGGACCTCGCCGGCGTCCACCTGCACCTCGGTCACGACCAGCCTCCCTGATAGCCGCCTGGGGAAAAAAGTGATCCTGGGCGGTCGGGGGGACGCCCAGGATCAACTTGCCCTGAGACTATGGAACACGTCCCGGAGAGGGAATGGGTAGAACTACCCATGGGTGACTTTTCGGTCCCGGACGGCCGCGGGCTCGGGCGCCGTGGCACCACGTCACTCGGCAGCAGTACTGCGCGCGGCCGAGGGAGCCGATAACGTGTTGGTGTGAGTACCGCACCCCTGGTCATCGCCCACCGCGGCAATAGTTCGGTGGCGCCGGAGAACACCCTGGCCGCTTTCGAGGCGGCCTGGCGTGCCGGTGCCGACATGGTCGAACTCGACATCCACCTGTCCTCGGACGGGCAGGCGGTGGTGATCCACAACGACACCCTCGATGAGACCACCGACGCCACCGGTCCGGTCTCGGTCCGCACCGCCGACGAATTGGGCCGGATCGATGCCGGATCCTGGTTCTCCCCGGCCTTCGCGGGGCAGCGCCTGCCGCTGCTGGCCGATGTGCTGGCCTGGCTGGCCGAGCGTCCGCAGATCGGGCTGCTGCTGGAGTTCAAGGGTGAGTGGGATCCCGCGCCGGTCAGCACGGTGGTCGATCAGATCGAGCAGGAGCGGATCACCGGACGCGTCGTGGCGCAGAGTTTCGCGGTGGACACCGTGAGAGCACTCGCGGATGTGGCACCGGACCTGCCGCGTGGACTGCTGATCGATGCGCTGCAGGACTCCACCTTCACCACCTGCGCACAGTTGAAGGTCGCCCAGTGCAACCCTTCGGGCCAGATCCTGTTCGAGACACCACAGGCTCTCGCCCAGATCCGCGAACGCGGGATGCAGGCCATGGTCTGGACCGCGAACGAACCCCAGCACTGGGACGGGCTGGTGCAACTGGGTGCCGATGGCATCATCACCGACCGGCCGGATCGCTTGCGCGGGTTTCTCGCCGGACGCGGCTGAAAGTTCGACGCACCTGCACCACACCAGGCGAGACCGCGCACGCAGGTGGTCCGCTCCCCGCGTGCGCAGGCGGCTCAGACGACCGAGCGCACCGGGCTCGGGATTGCGTCCACCATCTGCTGCAGGAGCGAGCGCAGCGACTGGGTGCGGTCCGGGCCGAGTTTGCTCACCAGATGGTCGGCGATCCGGATCCGCATGGCATAGACCTGGTCGAGGATCACCAACCCGTGCTCGGTGACCACGAAGCCCTGCCCGTCGTCCCCGCGGGTCACCAGCCCACGCTGCTGCAGATTCGCCGGCACCCCCTGTTCCAGGTCACCTGGCGTGCCCCTACCGGCATCTAGGGGGTCATTGTCGGCTGCAGCCTCGGCCGGGCAGGGCCCGTGATCGGCGGCAGGGGCCTCCGCGAGCCGGGCCAGCACATGCAGGTCACGGTGGCTGAGCCCGAGGTGGCGCTCCAGGTACTCCACGACGAGGTCACCAACCTTGCCGAGTTGGCTCAGGTCCTCGGCCAGACCAAGCACGTCGTCATCGGTGCGATGCGGTGGGACATGGGCGGTGCGCTGCTGCGCAGAGTTGCTCATGTCTTGGTCAACCATGCACACCTTCTTGATGTTCCCGTGAATCTGGACCGGGTGTGGGGCAAGGACCGCCCAATACAGCCTGCCCTACCGCTGGCCGGCAATGGTGCGGGTACCGAACACGGGGGCGCCATCATCGGTGGACCAGGCCGCCAGCACCGCGGCCCGCGCCTCGTCGTCCTCGGTGCGCAGGGCCACGGCCAGTCCGTCGGTGAGGACGTCGGCGATCTCGACCCGTTGCCGGGTCCTGGCCGAGCGCACGGCCGCTTCGACCATGGCCAGGGAGGCGATGTTCTCCCTGACCTCACCCAGCGGCGTCTGCCCGGACGCCAGCGCGCTGAGGAAGACTTCCAGGGCCCCCTCGATCCCCTCGGCGGCAGGGGGAACCGGGACGGCCTCGCCCTCGTCGGTGCCCTCCCCTGCCCCGGTGTGCACGGTGACCTGAGCCTCCCCGTCCCAACGGATCGTGGAGCCTGCACCGACGGAGCGCCACCGGGCGTTCCAGGAGGTCTCGGCGCCCTCGGCGATCCAGCTCCCTGTGTACAGGTAGCGCGCTGAGCCGGGGAACTCGAAGATGGCGCTGGCACTGGCATCGTGGTCGAACCAGCTCCAGTCCTGGTTCGACTCATCGCAGTACACCGCCACCGGGTCCGCGCCGGTGAGCAGGCGCGCGGTGTCGAAGGCGTGGATGGCCATGTCCACCAGCAACACGTGCCGCATCCGCTCCCGGAACCCACCGAAGCGCGGCGCGCGGAAGAACTCACTCACCAACAGCCCGGGGCTGCCGCCCTGGTGGGCGCGGATCGCCTCGGCGAAGGCTGCCACGCCCGGGCCGTAGCGCCGGGACTGGGAGACCATGAGCAGCCGGCCGTGGACCTGGGCGGCGGCCGCCATCCGGATCGCCTCGGCGATGGTCGGTGCCGCGGGCTTCTCGCAGAGCACCGCCATGCCGCGCTCCAGCGCGGCCACCGAGACCTCCAAGTGCGCCTGCGGAACGGTGGCATTGACGATCGCGTCCGCTCCGCCGTCGAACTCCGGGATCGTCCGTGCCACGGGCGCGCCGGTGCCGGCCGAGCGCGCCAGGTCGCGTGCTCGATCCAGGTCCAGGTCCACCACGCCGACCACCTGCACCTGCGGGTGGGCGGACAGCACCCGCAGCCAGGCACCGCCCATCCCACCGGCACCGACCAGCACGATCCGCGCCGGATCGGTGGCGTTCATCGCTGCATCGGTCCCCGGTAGCCGTGGCCGGTGTAGAAGTCCTCGGCGTCGTAACGCAGCAGCACGGGCAGTTCCCGCTGGGGTAGGTCGGCGGCGGCCCACTGCACACCGTTGGCGAGCACCCGCCGCACGTGCTCGTTGAAGTAGACCGGGTAGTCCTGGTCACCGGGGCTGAAGAAGAAGATCTTGCCGCGCCCGCGCCGGTAGGTCATCCCGCTGCGGAACACCTCCCCGCCGGTGAAGGTGGAGAGGAAGATCAGTTCGTCCGGGGTGGGGACGTCGAAGAACTCCCCGTACATCTCCTGCTCCGGAATGATGAACGGGTGCGGCACACCCTGGGCGATCGGGTGGTCCGGAGCGAGTGTCCACACGAGTTCACGGTCCGCGGCGCTGCGCCAGCGCAAGGTGCAGGTGGTGCCCATCAGCGTGGTGAAGATCTTCGACCAGTGGCCCGAGTGCAGCACGATCAGACCCATCCCGGCCAGCACGTGCTGGTGCACCCGTTGCACCACCTCGTCGCTGACCTCGCCGTGGGCGGCGTGCCCCCACCAGAGCAGCACATCGGTGTCCTGCAGGCGCTCATCGGTGAGACCGTGCTCGGGTTCGTCCAGGGTGGCTGTCGAGACGCTCACCGCGTCGCCGAGCAGTTCGGTCAGGCCGTCCTTGATGGTGTTGTGCATGCCGTCGGGGTAGATCGCGCGGACTTTCTCCTCGACCTGCTCGTGCCTGTTCTCCCCCCACACGATGGCTCGGATCGGTTCGTTCTTCTCTGTCATGCCACGTCCTTCATCACTCATGGGTTCATTCGCCATTCAAACAGCCGCGGTGTGACTACTTGGTCGACCCGGCGGTCAAAGCGCGCCGCGATCTACAATCCCCGACCGCGCCTCGGGAGTCACGCCCTGCGTTCTACGTCGTATCGTCCTCCTGGGGTTGTCGTGCGATGTCAGCATCAGCGTCTACGGTGGCCCGCAGGACCAATCAGAGGACAACCGGGTGGACTACGACGAGATCTCCAGCCTGCGCGAGCGGCATCCGGCGTGGCGACTGCTGCGCCGGGATCACGCGCCGCTGGTGCTGGCCTTCCTCGGGGGCCACTTCGTGGAGGACAACAACGGGGCCACCTCCGCCAGCGTGCTGGCCGGCGCGCTGGAAGATGAGTTGTTCACCCTCAACGCCGCCACCCCTGACGAATCTCGCTTCCCCCGGCCGGCCGAGGACTACCTGGAGGACTGGGCCGGCGTCGAGACAGGCTGGCTGCGACGGTTCTACCCGACCGGTTCCGATGAGATCCATTACGACGCAACGCCGGCATTGGAGAAGGCCTATGCGTGGGTGGAGGGTCTGCGAGTGCGCCCGTTCGTGGGCACCGAATCACGACTACAGACAATCATCGAACTGCTCCGTCAGATGGTCTTCGGAATCGAGACCGATCCGGAGGTGCGCCTGGCCGAACTGCACCGCCGGCGCGATGAGATCGACCGTGACATCGCCCAGGTGGAGGCTGATCAGTTCGACGTCATCGACACCACCGCCCTGCGTGATCGCTACCAGCAGTTCGCCAGCACCGCCCGGGAGTTGCTCTCGGACTTTCGCGAGGTGGAGGAAAACTTCCGGTCCTTGGACCGCGCCGCCCGGGAGAAGATCGCGGGGTGGGAGGAGAGTAAGGGCGATCTGCTGGCGGACCTGGTCGGGTCTCGCTCAGACATCGACGGCTCCGACCAGGGCCGCAGTTTCCAGTCCTTCTATGACCTGCTGCTCTCCGAGGCCCGCCAGGAGGAACTGTCCGGGCTGCTGCGGCGCGTCTCCGCCGTGCACCAACTCCAGGCTGACCGCCGCCTGAGCACGATCCACCACGACTGGGGTGAGGCCGCCGAACGTACCCAACAGACGGTTCGGCAGATCTCCGAGCAACTGCGCCGGTTCCTGGACGATCAGATCTGGCTGGAGAACCGGCGGGTGCTGGACCTGTTGCGGTCCATCGAAGCCAGTGCCCTGACACTGCGCAAGGATCCCCCTCCCCAGGGGCTGGACGTGGACCAGCCCGGGGTGGCGATCACCCTGCCACTGGAGCGGCCGCTGCACGATGCCCGACCGGACACGCGCGTGGAGAGTCTGCTGGAGCCGGTCACTGATGCGGACATCGACACCACCGCCCTGCTCAGCCAGGCTTTCATCGATCAGGCCCGGCTGGCCGAGCACATCCGCAGCGTGGTGCCGCCCCGGGGCTCGGCATTGCTGGAGGACATCGTGGGCATGTATCCGATCGAGCAGGGCGCAGCGGAGATCGTCGGCTACCTGTCCCTGACCGAGGAAGATCTGGACATCGGCATCGATGAGGACGGCGAGACCGTGATCCACTTCGACGAGGACGGCCAGCCGCGGCGAGCCCGGCTGCCACAGGTCACGGTGAGGCGTACATGAGAACGCCCGAAGAACACGCCGTCGCCGCCACGATCATCCGCCTGATGCGCGGGGTGGTCTATCGCGAAACCGATGAGGAGGCGTGGACCACCCTGGAGCGGCGAGGGGCTGCCGTCCGGGACCACTTCACCACCATCGGGGTGAACGTGATCGTCAGTGATACCGAGGGGTACGCCTACCTGGCCACCCGCGAGGAACCCGAGGACGAGCAGCCGCTGCCACGTCTGGTGCGGCGGCGCAGCCTGACTTACAACGTCAGCCTGCTCCTGGTGCTGCTGCGCAAACGGATGGTGGAGTTCGAGGCAACCGGCGCAGAGGGCAAACTGGTGCTGACCCGCGAGCAGATGGTCGAGATGCTCCAGTTGTTCCTGGCAGATTCCACGAATGAGGCGAAGGTGGTCGACCAGGTCGACACCACCATCCGGCGCGCCGCGGAGTTGGATTTCTTGCGGCAGTTGCGCGGCCAGCCTGACCACTGGGAGGTGCGCCGCATCCTGAAGGCCTACGTGGACGCCCAGACGCTGGCGGACTTCGCCGGCAAACTCGCCGAGTACGCCACCGCCGCCGGGGGCGGCAACGGCGAAGGCGGCGGTGCCAGCGCTGGCAGCGCATCCGACGACGAGGGTCACCATGGCGGCTGAGGGCCTGTTCTCCTCGGTGGAACTCACCACCGATACACGCTCCGGGTACCGGTTGCGCCACCTGGAGGTCTACAACTGGGGCACCTTCGACAAACGAATCTGGCGGGTGAATCTGGAGGGCAACACCACATTGCTCACCGGAGACATCGGCAGCGGCAAGTCCACCCTGGTGGATGCGATGACCACGTTGTTGCTGCCCTCGCACCGGATCGCCTACAACAAGGCCGCCGGGGCCGAGTCGCGCGAGCGGACCCTACGCTCGTACGTCGAAGGGCACTACAAGTCCGAGCGAATCGAGGCGACCGGTGCCTCCCGGCCGGTGGCGCTGCGAGATCACCGCTCGTTCTCGGTGCTGCTGGGCACATTCGTCAACGAGGGGTTCGACGAAGTCGTTACCCTCGCCCAGGTGTTCCACCAGAAGGACAAGTCCGGCCAGCCCGACCGCTTCTTCGTCACCTCCACCGCGCCGCTGAGCATCGCCGAGGACTTCACCGACTTCGGCTCCGACCTGAACGACCTCAGGCGACGGTTACGCCGCACCGGCGCTGAGATCCATAAGGGATTTCCGGACTATGCCCGCCACACCCGCCGCCTGCTCGGCATCAAGTCCGAGCAGGCGATGGAGTTGCTGCACCAGACGGTCTCGATGAAGTCGGTGGGAAACCTCAACGAGTTCGTACGCAACCACATGCTCGAACCTGCCGACGCCGGCGAGCGGGTCAAAGGCATCGTGGCCCATTTCGAGGACCTCACCAAGGCGCACGACGCGGTGCGGCGGGCTCGTGAGCAACTGGAGGTGCTGGGGCCCTTGGTGGAGACCAGCGGGCGGCTGGACGACGCCGAAGCCCGGCTCGCCGAACACACCCGTCAGCGCGAGGCGGTGCGGTTGTTCTTCGCCGAGTTGCGCTCGGAGTTGCTGCGCGGAGAGATCGCCCAGGCAGAGTCAGCCTTGGCGCATCGCACCGCCGAACTCGAAGAGTTCCGGCGACGACGCACCGAACTCAGCGCCGAACGCGACGAACTGATCGATGCCCGGGCCCGCGCCGGTGGAGACCGGGTGGCGGAGTTGGAGCGGGAGGCCCACGCGGCCGCGGAGCAGGCCGATCGGCGCCAGGACCGTCGGCGCCATTTCGATGATCTGCTCGCGGTGGCAGGGTTGGAACCGGTCATCGACGCGGGGGGCTTCGCCGCGCTCAGCGCCCACGTCCAGCGCGTGCAGAGCCGGCTCCGGTCCGAGCACGAGACCACCGAGAATCAGCGCGAGGGCCTGCTGGTTGAACGTGGTGCACTTCGCCGACAGGGTGATGAGACCCGCGCGGAACTGACCAGCCTGGCCTCACGGCGATCCAACCTCCCCAGCGCTCAGTTGACGGTGCGCGAGCAATTGTGCGCCGAACTGGACCTGGACCAGGCCGAGTTGCCTTTCGCCGGGGAACTCCTGGACGTCCACGACGAGCACTCCGACTGGCGGGGTGCGGCCGAGCGGGTGCTGCGCGGGTTCGCGCTGTCACTGCTGGTGCCGCAACATCACTACGACGCCGTAGCCGCGTGGGTCAACCAGAACCGGCTCACCTACCGGCGCAGCGACGGCAGCACCGCGGGCACCCGGCTGGTGTATGAGCGCGTCCCCGATCGGCGTATCCCACTGCAGCCCACCGGCGCGGGTGCGTTGATGCTGTCCGAGACCATCGCCGTGGCCGCAGGCGGCTTCCACGACTACCTGCACTCCCAGATCCTGCACCGGGCCGACTACCGGTGCGTGGACACCATCGAGGAGTTCCGTAGCCAGCGTCGCGCCGTTACCCGGCAGGGGCAGGTGCGCTCGGGTGACCGTCACGAGAAGGACGATCGCCGGCGGGTCGATGATGCCCGCGGGTGGGTGCTGGGCTGGGCGAACGAAGCCAAGATCGGCGCCCTCACCGAGCAGATGCGCACCCAGCAGCAGACGCTGCTGGAACTGGACGCCAGGATTGAGAGACTCAAGGAGACCAGCCGGAAAGCGGGCGAGACCCTGACCGCGCTGAAAGGCCTGGACGCCTACACCTCGTGGGCAGAGTTGGACTGGGCTGAGGCCCGTCGGCGCAGCGAGGCAGCCGAGGACGAACGCCGGCGCCTGCTTGAGGGATCTTCGGCGCTGTCCGAGATCACCGAACGGCTGTCCGCCAACGATGAGGCCGCCACCCACCTCGAGGCCCAGATCAGCCAGGTGGACGGCCAGGTGGCCACGCTCACCGAGCAGATCCGGCGGGAAAGTACCACCGCCGACGACGACGACCGGTACGTCGCGCAGGTCCCTGCCCAGACCCTTGAGGCGGCCCGGGGCGCGTATGAGCAACTGTCCGCCCGGCTCGGCGCGGACCGCCCCACCGTCTCTTCGCAGTGCCAGAGCAGGGCCGACGCACTCACCGACGAACTCGAGAGCGCCATCCAACGGATCAACAACGAGGTGGGCGGTTACCACCGCAGCCTGCTGCAGTACATGCACGAGGTCAGCACACGCTGGCCCGAGGAGACCACCGAGTTCGACGCCAATATCGCCGCTCGTGCGGATTTCGCCGCCTTCCACGAGCGGGTGGCGCAGGACGACCTGCCCCGGTTCGAGGAGGAGTTCAAGCGCCAACTCAACACCAACACCATCCGCGAACTCGCCGGGTTCAACGGGTGGCTGCGGCGCCAGGCCGATGAGATCCACTCCCGGGTGGGTGTGATCAACGAGGCGCTGGGCGCGATCGATTACAACCCGGGCCGCTACATCGCTCTGGTGCCCGAGCGCACCGTGAACCAGGAGGTGCGTCAGTTCCGCTCCGACCTTCGAACAGTCACCGATGACACCCTCAGCCCCGACGACCATTACTCCGAGCAACGCTTCGGTGACGTCAAACGCATCATCGAGCGGTTCCAGGGCCGCGAGGGGCACGCCGAGGCGGACCGGGCCTGGACCCGGCGGGTCACGGACGTGCGCAACTGGTTCACCTTCACCGCCTCCGAGCGCGACCGGGACAGCGACGCCGAGTGGGAGCACTACCGTGACTCCGACGGCAAGTCCGGGGGACAGAAGGAGAAACTCGCCTACACCATCCTGGCGGCGTCGCTGGCGTATCAGTTCGGCCTGGAGTGGGGTGCGCAGCGGTCGCGCGACTTCCGCTTCGCCGTCATCGACGAGGCCTTCGGACGCGGCTCGGATGCCTCCACCCGGTACGCGCTGGACCTATTCGCGAAGTTGGGCCTGCAACTGCTTATCGTCACCCCGTTGCAGAAGGTGCACGTGATCGCCCCGTACGTCAACGCGATCGGCTTCGTCGACAATCCCGAGGGCAACTCCTCCCGGTTGCAGACGCTGACGATCGAGGAGTACCACGAATTGAAGTCAGGAACCCAGTTGTGAGCACGCCCTGGACAACGCCGGAGCAGATCCGCGGCAGGGTCCAGCGACGCTGGCAGGACGGCACGCTCTTACGCGCCTACGCCGCCGGGGAACCATTTCCCACGATCGAGGTGCCGTTGCGGGGGCCCAAAGCCTCCCAGATCGGTGATGACCTTGCCGCGGTTCAGGACTGGATCGCCGCCCTGGAGCAGGGGCACCGGGACCAGCAGCGCTACGCGCTTTCCTACGTCGCTGTGGGTGGGCGTCTGATCGGCCGCAACGAGATCCCGTCCCGGGCGATCGTTTCCACCTATGACCAGGCCTGGTCACTGCTGGGCGCCGGTGCCCAGGTGCGCCGGTTCGACCACATCCTGGCCCTGACCGGGCAGGTGGAGCAGGCACGCACCTGGGTGATCAGGTATCCGCTGAAGGCGATCGAGCTGGGCGAGCGGTGGCCGGCTGTCCTCGCTGCGTTGGACTGGTTGGACTCCGCACGCGGGTCGGGGGCGTTCCTGCGCCAGATCAGTGCTCCGGGGGTGGACACCAAGTTCGTCGAGTCCCATCGCTCGGTACTGGCCCCGATGCTGGGTGTCTCAGCGAATGCCCAACAGTTCCTCACCGATCTGGGGCTGCGCACCAAACCAGCGATGGTTCGTTTCCGGTTCGACGCACTCCAGGGGCTGCCCGCCGGGTTGACTGAGGTCACCGGGAAGGTGGAGGAGATCGCGGCTCTGGATCTGGACGTGCGCACCGTCGTCGTGGTCGAGAACGAGATCACCTACCTGACCCTCCCGGTACCCCCGCAGGGGATCGTGCTGTGGGGTAAGGGGTTCGTTGACAACCGGCTGGCTACTCTGCCTTTCCTCGCCGATGCCGAGGTCCTCTACTGGGGCGACCTGGACACCAGCGGATTCGCGATCCTGCACCAGGTGCGCTCCTTCTTGCCGCAGACCCGTTCGTTTCTGATGGATGAGCAGACGCTACTTGCACACCGGGATCGTTGGGTTCCCGAGCCCAGCCCCGCCAGCGCCAGCCTGGGACAACTCACCGCTACCGAGTCCGCCGTCTACACCGCCTTGCTGCAGGATCACCACGGTGAGCGTGTCCGGCTGGAGCAGGAACGAATCGACTGGGACTGGGCGCGCGAGCGGTTGCCCTACGGGCCGGGTACCCCGCAATCCAGGGCCATATAGAGGCTGAACGCTACCCGGTGTGTCAGGAATGAAGGGTCGCGGGCGCGAAATGGTGTGCTCTCGCCCAGTTTCCGGCAGTGTCACACGCGGTCGGGGTTCACCCAGTGGACGCCTTTGAACCGAGCGAAGTCGCTGTCGAACGAGCAGATGCCGGTTCCGTGCTCGATGGCGAGCGCTGCGAGATGGGCGTCTGTGACGAGGTTCCCCTGAAGGTTGCCCTCAATGAGAAGTTGGCCGAGAACCTCTCGGTGGCGGGCACCGGGTGTCGGCACCCATGCCTGGTCGGCGTCGAGCCAATCGGTGATGTGGCTCCACGCGTCCGCCGGGGCCAGGGGGTGCGCCGTGACGCGAGGGTGGGTGATGATGCGCTGGAACGCCATCAGCGACACCCACGGCAACCCAACGCGTTCGACGCCGTTCATAGCCGAATCCAGCCAGGTCCGTGCCGTCGTGTGGAAGTGCGACTGGTTGTCGACGGCGTAGAGCAGGATATTGGCGTCAACGATCACCCAGGGTCCTCGTCGTCTGCCTGATCGAGCAATTCGAGTGCGCCAGCGACGTCGGTGACGTCGATCTTCAGCCCGACGCTCGCGGTTCGTTGCTGAAAGGGCGCGGTTTTCTCCGTGCGCGCAAGTCCCAGGCGGGCGAGTTCGTTGACGGCCTCGCCGAGACCGATGTGACGTTCCTGACGTAGGCGTTCGGCGGCAGCCGCGACCTCCGGGTCAAGTCGTACTGTCGTCCTCATGCCACGATCCTAACATCAGAGATGTAGAGTATCTGAATCAGTGATTCAGCACGGTCTCGCTGCTAGCGTCAGGGACCGGGCAAGTTGAACTGAGGTGGTACGTGGGCAGGCAGTGGGGTGCGCAGGCGGGCGACGCCGGCCGGTGGGCGCCGTTGTTGGTGGCGTTGATCTTCCTGGTCGCGATGAACCTGCGGGCGCCGATCACCTCGGTGGGCCCCTTGCTCCCCCAGATCAGCGCCGACCACGGTCTGAGCGAGCCGATGGCAGGCCTCCTGGGCGCGATGCCCCTGGTGGCCTTCGCCCTGATCTCCCCGCTGGTGCACCACGCCTCCGGCCGACTCGGCGCGGACCGGCTGCTCGGGATCGCGCTGGTGCTGCTGGCCGCCGGGATCCTGGTGCGTTCCTACGGCGCCACCCCGGGGCTGTGGCTGGGCACTATGGCGCTGGGCTGCGCGATCGCGGTGGGCAACGTGCTCGTGCCGGTATTGATCAAGCGCGACTACCCGGGGCGGATCTCGGTGGCGACCGGGATCTTCTCGGCCTGCATGGGCACGGTCGCCGCCGTGGCTGCGGCGATGGCGGTTCCGGTGGCCAACGCCTCGGACTGGCCCACCTCCCTGGCGATCTGGGCGGTCCCGGCCGCCCTGGTCGCACTGCTGTGGATACTCCGGCTACGACGTCCGGCCCACGCCGTCGACCCGGTTCCCACCGCGGCCACGCCGCAGGTGAGCGTCTGGACGCAGCCGGGAGCGTGGTTGGTCACGGCGTTCATGGGCCTGCAGTCCACGTGCTTCTACATCCTGATCACCTGGCTACCGACGATCACCACCGCCGCCGGTTACACCGCCGAACGCAGCGGCTTGCACGTGTTCGGCCTGCAGATGACCGGGATCGTGGCCGGAGTCCTCATCCCGCGTCTGATGCGCCGACCGGACAGCCAGGTCGCGGCCGCCGTCACCGCGAGCGCACCGGTGATCTTCGGCACGCTCGGGCTGCTGATCGCGCCGGGCCTGAGCGGGCTGTGGGCTCTGGTGGTGGGGGCGGGCACCGGCGCCTCACTGGTGGTGGCGCTGAGTCTGATCAGCCTGCGCGGGCGCACCCAGGCCGAGACCACGCAACTGTCCGGGATGGCGCAGTCGGTGGGTTACCTGGTGGCCTCGGTGGGCCCGGTGACGGCGGGTCTGCTGGCCGAGCGCACCGGCGGGTGGCAGGCCCCGCTGCTCCTCCTGGCGGCGTTGGCCACCGCCCAGACACTGGTCGCGATCGTGGCCGGCAAGGACCGGGGGATGCGCAGCGGGACGTGAGAGGGCGCGGCTTCCCTTCGGTCCGCCCCGTGGGGGTCGATCTGCTTGTGCCCGCACCCGGGCGTTGGCGGCCGCGGGGCGCGAATCCGCGAGCCCGGGGGCCATGGCGACTTCGCTGGGCCTAGGTTGGGAGCACCCGACCCCGACGCAGGGAGCCTAGATGAGGTTGACGCAGGCGGCCTACCAGTCCGATCCCGGAGGCCCGTTGGCTGTGGACCGGGACCTGTACCGGCGCATCGGCGAGGAGCGGGACGGGCGCGAACTCGTGGACTCCTTCGTCATCCCGATCCGCTCCGGCCGAGCCTGGCGGGTGCCCGCCGGTCACGTGTGCCGCATCGTGACCATCGAGGGCCCCCAGGTAGCGGACCTGAACCTGTGGAACGTCCACGACCCGAGGGAGCGGCTGTGGGCCTCGCGCACCCGCCAACTCCAGGCCGCACACGTGTCCCTGTTCGACCGGTTGTGGTCCACCCTGCCGTTCCTTCGACCGATGGTCACCATCACCGGCGACTCCCTGGCCGGGTATGGCGTCGACGCCGAGGGCGGGCGGGTGCACGACCTGCTCGGCACCAGGTGCGACCCCTATGTGAACCAGATGCTGAACGACGTCGGGTTCGACTACCACTGCCACTCCAACCTCACCCGAGCGATCAGGCCCTGGCACCTGACCGAGTTCGATGTGCACGACGTGCTCAACGTCTTCCAGTGCACCGGACTGAACGACGACGACGAGTACTTCATGAAGACATCCCCCGCCCGGAGGGGGGACTACTTCGAGTTCTTCGCCGAGATCGATCTGCTCGCGGCCGTGTCCACCTGCCCCGGTGGCGATCTGTCCGTCCCGATGTTCGGGCCCGGCGCCGGCGACGCCGAATCGGTGTGCCGACCGTTGGGGATCGAGGTGCACAAGGTTCCCGACGGGGCCCTGCAGGGGTGGGAGCCGCCGCAGCGGGCCGGCTACGGGGGCGGTCACGGGCTGACCGCCCGGCCGTGGTCGTAACCTCCAACCCGGCAACCGGCCCGTGGCAGACTGTGCCGGTGCCACACGTTGCCGCGCTGTACCGCTACCCGGTCAAGGGATTCACTCCCGAGGCCCGGGAGCAACTCACGATCCAGCCGGACGGGCGGGTCACCGGAGACCGGGTGCTCGCCTTCCGGTTCGCCGATGCCGCCGAACCCGAGGACGCCGACGGGCTGGAGTACTGGCCCAAGCAGCAGGGTCTGGCTCTGGTCAACTTCCCGAGCCTGGCACGGCTGCGGCTGGCCTTCGACGGGCAGACGCTGCGCATCCACGACGGCGGCGAGTCACTCGTGAGCGCCGGCCTGGACCGGTCGGGCCGGGCCCTGATCAGCGAGCGGATCACCGATTGGCTGCAGCAGTTTCCGGACGCACGGCGGCTGCGCCGGCGGGGCGCGCTTCCGCTAGTCCTGGTCGGAGACGGCGGCACGTCACGGTTCCAGGACCGTCCACGCGGCTACGTCACCGCACACGGCGCCGCCAGCACCCGGGCCCTGGGGCAGGTGCTGCCCAGTGGCGGGGATGATCGCCGGTTCCGCTCCAACATCGTGATCTCCGGGACACGGGCCTGGGAGGAACTGCAGTGGACCGGCCGGGTCCGGATCGGCGCCGTGCGGTTCGAGGTGTCCGGGCCGATCGGGCGCTGTCTGGCTACCCACGCCAACCCCGACACCGGGCAGCGCGATGCCGAGGTCCTGACCACGCTGGTCACCGACGTCGGTCAGAGCGAACCGACGCTCGGGGTGCTCCTGCTTCCGGTGGCCGGCGGCGGCACGATCAATGTGGGCGATCCGGTGACGACCGGCTGATCACGCGCTCGCGCTGTCATACACGAGCGTGGCAAGGGCCAGATCCTCCCAGGACATACCCACACCGGTGTACAGGGCCGGGCGGCCGAGTTCGCGCGTGAACTCCCCGGTCACCAGTTCGCGGATGTTGGCCGGAGCGATCTCGCGCCATTCGCTCTCACTGCGCACCTGGGCCAGGTTGCCCGATTCGCGCCAGGAGGACTCCCGGCCCTCCACGAACACGTCGGCACGCAGCACCAGCGTGGCATCGACCTCGCGGGCCTCGAGGCCGTGCTGGCCCACCGAGGCGATCACGGCGTGGTCGGGAGGCAGGGAACCGTCGAAGACCGGCGTGGGCGAGGACGTGACGCACAGGATGATGTCGTGCCGGTCCGCATCTTCGGCCCTCGCGCGGGACACCTCGCCGTCCTGCACGGCGAGTGACTCGATCAGGTCATCCACGCGTGCGGGGGTGCGGCCCACCACCGAGAAGGTGGCGTCGGGATAGACGCTGCGGGCCGCCAGGATGTGGTTGACCGCCTGGATACCGGCCCCGAAGACCAGCACCTTCGGCGCAGCCGGGAAGTCCGGGTCGGCTGCGGTCAGGTGCTTCACGGCCGTGAGGGTGGCCGCCGGGGTGCGCACGGCCGTGAGCTCGGTGCCATCCATCAGCGCGATCGGGGAGAGCGAGTCGGAGTCGAAGAGCATGTACAGGCCCTGGATCTTTTCCAGCCCCTTGGCCGGGTTGTCCGGGGCGATCGTGACCACCTTCAGGCCCGAGCGCGGGGTGGCGCTGGTGGGCATCAGCAGGAACTCACCACCGGGTGCCGGGCTGAACAGCCGCGGGCTGTCGTTCTCGGGATCCACGCCGCTGCGCAGGGCACGCTCCATGCCGGCGATCGCGGCGTCGAAGGGCAGTGCCGCCCGGACCTGCGCCTTGTCGAAGTAAGGGAGAGACACAGTAATGAGCCTTTCGTCACGAGGACTCTGTACCATATCACCGCGCACAGATCGGGCACAGGCCCGCTCGCGGCGCCACCACCCCGTCCCGGTGGCACTCGTGGCAGCCGGATTGCCCCCGTCCCGTGCCCGGAACGCCCCCCGGCGCCGACCCTGCGCTGGTAATCTCAAGAGCCCCAAAGGCGGGGACAATCGCGGCAATTCATGGAGGAATCGGATGGGCTTCATCAAGGCTTTCACTGGTGCGCTCGGTGGCACCATGGCTGACCAGTGGAAGGACTTCCTCGTTCCGCCGCGCAGCCTGGCCCCCACGGCCGCAATCTTCCCCGCGGTCGCCCAAGGGCAGAACGCCGGGCGCGGTTCGAACACCAAGGCGTCTGAACACATCATCAGCAACGGCAGCAAGATCGTGGTGCCGGAGGGTTTCGGGCTGGTCACGCTCCAGGACGGTCAGATCACCGGTTTCGTGGCCGAGCCCGGTGGGTTCATCTACTCCTCCGATGATCAGAACTCGAAGTCGGTCTTCGCCGGGGACGGGATCGTCAGCCCCACCGTGACCACCTCCTGGGAGCGGTTCAAGTTCGGCGGTCAGCCCGGCGCACAGCAACTCGCGTTCTACGTCAACCTCAAGGAGATCCCGAACAACAGGTTCGGCACCCAGTCGGAGATCTACTGGGACGACGCCTATCTGGGCGCGCAGGTGGGGGCGATCACCCGTGGCTCCTACACGATGCGGATCGTGGACCCGATCCTGCTGATCAAGCAGTTCGTGCCGCAGACCTACCTGGGCGCCTCCCCGCGTGTGTTCGACTTCTCCGACCTCGACAACGACGCAGCCAGTCAACTCTTCAACGAAGTGGTCGGCTCGCTCGCGCAAGCCTTCTCGATCTATACCAACGATCCCAGCCAGGGGAACCGGATCAGCCGGATCCAGTCGGACTCGGTGGGCTTCGCCCAGTCGCTGAGCGTTGCGGTCGAGCAGGGTTACCAGTGGACCTCCGACCGCGGTCTGGCGATCGTCAAGGTCGCGATCCAGTCGATCGAGTACGACGAGGACACCCGCAAACTGCTCAGTGACGTCAAGAAGGCGGACGCGCTCGGGGGCGCCCGCGGCAACGCCTTCATGCAGCAGGCCGCTGCCCGCGGGTTCCAGGCCGCAGGTGAGAGCGGCGGCGGTGGCGGCGCGGGGATGGCCTTCCTCGGGATGGGCATGAACGCGGCCGGCGGCGCTGCCTCCGGCTTGCAGCAGCCGGTCGCCCCGGGCCATCAGCAGGCCTACCAGCAGGTGCCGCCCCAACAGGGGTACGGGCAGCCGCCCCAACAGGGGTACGGGCAGCCGCCCCAGGCTCCGTCCGCACCCGAGCCGCCCGCCCCGGCCCAGGAGGACCCGGTGGCCAAGCTCGGCCAACTCAAGGCGATGCTGGACCAGGACCTGATCACCCAGGCCGACTACGACGCCGCCAAGGCGAAAGTGCTCGGGCTCTAAATGACTGTGCCGCAGAACCCGAACCCCGGGCCGGGCGGCCCGGGGCCGGGTGTGCCGCCACCGCCCGCCCCGGGAGGATACGGCGTCATCGGCGAACAAGCCGGGGCCTCCCCGGCCGCACCACCGCCACCACCCGGCCCTGCGCAGGGGGCACCTCAGGCAGCGGCCCCGCCGCCGGTGGCGCCTCCCGATGGCCCTCAGATCATCGCCACGGACTCCTCCGCGAAGGACGGCCTGGTCAAGTGCCCGCGCTGCGGTGCCACCGAGATCGCCCTCAACACCTCCAGCGGCCTGCTCCGGTGCGGATTCTGCCGGCATGAGTGGACCGGCCAGGCCGCCGCGGACGACCTGTTCATCAACCAGGACATCCGGTCCCTGACCGGCATGGTCCTGGGCTCCGGATCGCAGGACATCGTCGCCTCCACCGAGGATGTGCTGACCTTCAAGTGCAGCGCGTGCGGAGCCGAGGTGGTCATCAACACCGCCGAGAGCACGCAGGCGCGCTGCCACTGGTGCCGGAACAAGCTGTCGATGAACCAGCAGATTCCCAACGGCGCCGTTCCGGACATCGTCCTTCCGTTCACCATGAAGAAGGAGGAGGCGGTCGAGAAGATCCGGGCGTTCGTGAAGAAGCGGCGGGGTTTCGCACATCCCCGCTTCCTCAAGGAGTTCGCTCCGGAGAACGTCATGGGGGTCTACCTGCCCTACATGGTGGTCGACATCAACGCTCACGCCCGGTTCGCCGGTGAAGGCGAGCACCGCACCCGGACCTACACGATCGGCAGCGGTGACAACAAACGTCAGGTCCATGACGCCGACGTCTACTCGGTGCGACGCGAACTCGATGTCTACATCAACGACCTCACGGTCGAGTCCTCGTCCGAACGCCGGGATCAGGACGCGAGTCGCAACACCAACAACATCATCAACGCGGTCATGCCGTTCGACGTCGAGAACTCGGTCGGGTACGACTCCAACTACATCGCCGGTTTCACCTCCGAGCGGCGCGACACCAACATCGATCAGGTCGCCCCGCTCGTGCAGCGTCAGGCTGGGGACATCGCCCGCCACAAAGTGGCGGAGGAGACCTTGGGCTTCTACGACCGTGGCGTGCGCTGGGAGGACCAGCAGGTCGACATCCGTGGGCAGCGCTGGGCGGCAGCGTACCTACCCGTCTGGCTCTACAGCTACCACCAGCAGCGCTCGAACGGGAGGTCGTTCCTGCACTACGTCGCGGTCAACGCCCGGACCGGCAAGACGATGGGCAGTGTCCCGGTCAACCAGCCGAAACTCCTTGCGGTGGCGGCGGCCGTGCAGGTGGTCGGGATGATCATCGGCACCATCCTCATGGTGGTGCTCTGATGTCCACCTCCATGATGGCCGCTGCGAGCGGCGGGCCCTTCCTGGCGATCGGGTCCAACGGAGACGGCAGTTCGATCGGGCTGCTGTTCTTCCTCTCCGGGTTCCTCTTCTACGGGTTGATGTACCTGCGGTATCGCAACGTCGACAAGCGTCACATGCACGCCCGCGAGACCGAGGCCGAGATCGACAACGTCCGCGCCGCCGACGACTTCGTCGGCCGGCGCACCCGGCAGCGCAACCGGCGCATCGCCGGTGCGAACGAACGACACGTCGAGGGCGCCCAGAACGGCGGTTTGGCCGCCGGGCTCCTCAACAGCACCTCCGGGCACTCAGTTCGCAACATCCTGAACGCCTTCGACAGACGCTGACCCCTGTGCCCCACTGACAACTGAGCCCCGACCGGACCAGGCATCGCATCGACGACGCACGCTGGTTGGTCGCGAGGTCCGGGGGGACGCCGGGTCAGGCCATCGGCAGGAACACCGAGGTCTCCTCTCCGTCGTCACGGATGAGCGCCGCGGGCGGGAGTTTAACGAAGGCATGAGCCTGCAGCACGTCCCCGACGGAACCGGCGACATTGAGCACCAGGACAACGTAGACCGTGAGGAAGAAACTGGTCGGCAGGGTCCTGAGTAGGTCAAGCAGGACCATGGTGTAGAGCACAAGGGGCGTCAGGGCGACGACGACGGCCGTGCTCCGGGTGAGGACCGCCTGGCTCCCGGTGACGAGGTAGGGAAAACGGACGGCGACGGTCGGGGGTTCCCGCGTCAGCCACCAGAGCAGGACGGCGTGGGTCAGTTCGTGCGCGACCATGTAGGCCAGGCACGCGGCCACGGTGATCGCTGTGAGCACGCCGGCGTTGAAGGCACTCTCGAACGGCAGGTCCAGGACGAGGGCCAGAACGATCATGGCGGCGACAATCAGGGCGAACGAGACCTTGATGGTGGTGGCGGCCCGTGCATCCTTCTTGAGGTCGAGGGTCGAGTGCAGACGATAGTTGTCGGGAAGGTCGGTCCCTCGGGTGCCGGCCCTATGCCCACCACCGTCACCCCATTGACGTTCTGCTTGACGACGGCGGTCAGCAGCATCGGCATGAACGCCCCCAGGGCCTGCGTAGGTGGCACGCGTGGGCCCGGCGCCACGCCGCGCCTCACGGGTCAGGTTGCTTCCGGGAGAGCGTCCCGATGGTCAGTTCCCGACCGGTGCGCTTCAGGGCACGGATGGTGTCCGGTGGCCAGATGTGGGACGGCGAATCCCCACAACGGTTGATCCGCATAGTCGAGCAATGCCACGTAGCCGGTGCGCCGCAGCCCACCGGTGCGTTTGCGTGCGTGCAGCACCGTGGCGATCCCAGCGCGGGGGTGACGGCGGCGCCCCTCGATCGCCGGATGTGCACCTCATCGTTGGTGATCCGGATCCTGTCCCGGCCGGCGGGGAGCAACATGGCCACCACCACTACCCACGACCCCACCAGCACAGAAAGCACGAGAGGAGGTCTCGCTGAGTTATGCGTCGTGGAAGTCCTCCGGCTCCGGAGCAATGCGTTTGGCCATGAGACAGAACTTGTTGCCCTCCGGGTCCGCGAGCACGTGCCAACTTCCCGACGGGACCACGTCAGTCGGCGTCGCCCCCAACGCCAGGAGACGTTCCAACTCTTCCCTCTGGCCGCTGTCTGTCGGACAAAGATCGAAGTGCAGCGTTCCCGCTCCGGGCACGTCGTCGCCGGTACGCACAAACAGGATCGTCGGGGCGTTCGGAGCCCCGGAGATTGCGACCCCTGTCTCGTCCCTCCCCGTGATCCTGTAACCGAGTACCGCGCACCAGAATCGGCCCAGACGCTCCGGATTCCGGGCCTTGATCACCATCTCCCCGATCCGACTAGTCACGAATCCACCCTCCTCCTCATCGACCCGCGGCATACGACCCCACAGAAGCCCAAGGGGCCAGGATCTCGCACGGACGGAACTCGTCGCCGATCATTCACACTTGCAGCTCCCTCAGGGAGAGGCATGCCTCAGCCACCTCTCTGATCTGGGTTGTCTTCTTCACGAATCGCGGAGAGCCGTCAATGATCATGTTCCCCGTGTTCGCGGTCTGGTTGGAGGTGGTAGTCGTTGGGCTGGGTGCTGTGTCCGGGTTCGACGATGAGGAATTGGCCCATCATTCCCTGGTCCTCGTGTCTGAGGGTGTGGCAGTGGTACATGTAGGGCCACTGGGTGCTGGGGTAGTCGGTGAAGGTCATGATGAGCCGGATGTGTTGGCCTTCGGGTAGCCACACGGTGTCTTTCCAGCCGCGCAGATGCGGCTGCGGCTCCCTGCCGTCGATGTCGAGGATCTGGAACTGGACGTCGTGAATGTGGAAGTTGTGCGTCTGGCCATCGAGGTTGGTCACGTTCCAGATTTCGGTGTCTCCCAGGGTGATGATCTCATCGATGCGTGCCATATCCATCTCCTGGCCGTTGATGGAAACCCCCGACAATTCGAAGTCTCGTGTCCTGGCTGCAGTGGATTCATCGATGCGGGGCATCTCGACCAACTCCCTGGGGACATCCTGGACTCCGCCGAGGTGGTCCCCGGCGCGGAACTGGAGGATGTCGAGGTGGTCGGCGCCCCCGGCGAGGCGATCCCCGGTGTCGCTGGGCCCGGATTGGAGGCGGACCTGTTCGCCGGGTTCGAACGCCACGACGATCTCGGCGCGTTCACCGGCAGAGAGTTGAACCTCGTGCAGGTCCACTGGCGCATCCAGTAGCCCGCCGTCGGTGCTGATCAGGGCGAAGGCCCGGTCGTCCTCGAAGGCGAAGTTGTAGGGGCGGGTGTTGGAACCGTTCAGGATCCGTAACCGGACCGTGTGCGTGGTGACGTCGAAGTAGGGCCCGGGGGTGCCGTTGACCAGCACCGTGTCCCCGGTGATCCCGGCCGACTGCATGAACGAGGTGGAGGAATCCAGGGTGGCGTCGTCGTGGAACTTCTTGTCCTGGACGATCAGCGGGAGGTCATCGACACCGTAATCGCGAGGCAGGTCGAGGCCCGCCTCGTCCTGGTCGTCGATGATGAACATCCCCGCGAGGCCCTGATAGACATGCCTGGCGGTCTGCCCGTGCGGGTGCGGGTGGTACCACAGGCTCGCCGCCGGTTGATCGATCCGCCAGTTCGGGGCCCAGGTCTGCCCCGGGTCGATCATCTGGTGCGGCCCCCCATCCATCTGCGCGGGCAGGTGCATCCCGTGCCAATGCAAGGTGCTGGCCTCATCCAGCCCATTACTCACCCGGACCTGGACATCCTCGCCCCGCTCGGCCCGCAGGGTAGGGGCCAGATGGGTGCCATTGATACCCCACGTCGGCGTCATCGAACCCTGCCCCAAGTCCGTCTCCCCAGCCTGCATCGTCAGATCGAAGGTGCGCACCCCGCCCTCGACGCGAGACTCCGCTAACGGGGGAACGTGGAGAGCGCGATCGAAATCGACCTCACCGACCGTGTCGAGGGCCATGTTGAAGTAGGACATCGCAAACCAAGCGAAAACCGCAGCGGCGGCCACGAGGCCGGCCACCCCGATCCCGGCGATCCACGTCAGTGCCCTCCTCGTCGGTGATCGAGCGTTCTTGCTGGCAACAGCAGAGTTATTCATGAGCTTTCTCTCGTGGGGCCCGGTGAGCGGGCGGGTTGGGAACGCGATAGCCGTACTGTTCTGCGGTGGCCTTGGCGCCCATGCGCAGGAACATCGGCAAGGTGAGGTCGCGGAAAACGTTGCCGGCCGCCGAGGAGACCTTGCGGTCGCCAATCTGACGGCCGAAACGCGCGATCTTCTCCGTTCGCGCCTTCCGTTCTTCGGTGAACCCGGCGAACGCGGCGCCGGGGCGGGTCTCGTGCTGCATCCAGCGGGCGAGGACCGCGGCGTCTTCGATGGCGAGGCCGGCGCCCTGTCCAGTGGACGGGCTGACCGCGTGGGCGGCGTCACCGATCAGGCACACCCGCTCGTTGTGCCAGTTGTCCAGGCTGGGCATGTCGTAGAGCGGCCAGGCACCCAGCGTGTGTCGCGCAGCATTGAGGATCGCTTGGACCGGAGCGGGGTCGAGTTCGTGAAGTCGGCGGATGCTCGCCATCCAGTCGTCCTGGTCGAGGTCGGTGAGTTCGTACCGGCCCGGTTCGTAGTGCCGAGGCACATTGGTGAACCAGAAGGCGACCTTGTCGTTGACTGTGTAGCCGAAGAACGCCCGATGTCCGAAATACATCTGCTGGCGGGCCGTGTCAGGCAAGTCGACCTCAGTCCAACTGCCGCAGTCCACGATTCCGGTGTAGGAGGGTCGAGGGGCTTCGGGCCAGGTGAGCCGTCGCACTGTCGACCAGATCCCGTCCGCCCCGATCACCGCGTCGGCGATCAGCGTGCGTCCATCTGCGAAGACTGCCTCGACTCCTTGCGGCACCGTGCGCAACTCAACCAGCCGGGCGTTGAACAGGAACGTCGCCCCGGCGGCCTGTGCTCGTTCGGCGACTTCGGCGTGCAACCGCGCCCGCCGCAGCACCACACCACGCGCTCCGTACCGGGCCAGGTCCTGTTCACCGGCAAGTTCGGCGATCTTGCGTCCGCGGGCGTTGTGGAAGTCCAGACCGTACGCCTCGAACCCCCCGGCCGCAGCAGGGACGTCCCCCAGTCCGATCGCGGCCAAAGCGTTCACACCGTTCGGCGCGAGGTAGAGGAAGGCCCCGCCGGTGTCGCGCTGACTCCCACGGGCTTCCGCGACCACGACCTCACGCCCCGCGCGACGCAGAGCGAAGGCAAGTGACGATCCCGCGATGCCGCCACCGATGATCAGGGTCTTCATAGGCCCTCCTCGTTTGGGTTCTTGCGTCAGTGAAGAGTGGGGACGGGCGTAAGGTCCGCATACTCCGCCTCGTTCGTTCGTGCGAACGAACGAGCGTGAAGGTAGCATGGGTTTCGTGAACCGGGCAAGATCGAAGGAAGCCAGCCGTGATGAGGTGCTCACCGTGCTGGCGGCTTCCGGCCGTGAACTCAGCACAGCGATGATCCAGTTCCACACGAACCTGTCTCGGCGCGTCGGTCTCGGACCCACGGAGGAGAAGGTTCTCGAACTCGTCCACAGACACCAGCACGCAACCGTCGGCGAGTTGGCCAAGCACGCCGCCATGCCTAAGAACTCCCTCAGCGACATCCTCGACCGGCTAGAAGAAAAGGCATTCATCCAACGGGAGCCGCACCCCAGCGATGGGCGCAAGGTCTCCATCGTCGGTACCGACGCCGGCGCCCGACGCATCGGTGCGCTCTTCGACGGTCTGATGTCCCGACTCGCCGAACTCAACGGCAACTACTCCACCGAAGAACTAGCGGTCGTCGCGGACTATCAACGTCGCGCCGCTGAGATCCAAGGGGCCGAGGCACGAGCCCTGGCCACCGACGCCGCCTCCCTCCGTGGTGGGGCGTGACGCCGAACGAAGGACACCCCTCTGACTGCCGACACGGCCCGGTGGCTGGCCTCGGCCGGTGCGGGCTACCCGGATCAGCCGGTCAGTGGAAGCACACCCTGACCCACCGGCTAATACTTGACCCGTCGGCGCCAGTACCGCCGCTGCAGCACGCCATCCGCGGGCGACATGTGCCGTCGTCTGCAGTGATATCCAATTGCCGGGTGCGCGCGCGACGCGCCACGATGTCACTCAGCCGCCGTACCCGAGGAGGAGCCCCCATGCGTTCGGGTGCTGGAGGAGTACCCGGACACGATCCCCACACACGTGCGCGAACACGTGGGTCTCGCGGGGCGCGCGAACCAGCACTTCGACACCGTCGTCATGGGTCAGCGGACCTGCGTCAATACGTCGTCTCGACGACGCAGGAGGAACTCGACCCGAGCGTCACCATCGTCCGCGACGACCCCATCGCTCGTCCGCCGGCTCAAGGGCGAGGACTCTCCCATCGACATCTAGCTCGCGGGTGGTGCGCGGTTAGCCGGGATGGTGCTCCCCGAGATTGACCGCTTCATCGTCAAGCTCTACCTGGTGGTGGCAGGCGCAGGCTACTCGATGCTCACTGACGCGCCCTTCGCCCCCGCCGAACTCACGCTCGCGGACGTGCAGACCTTCGCCGACGGCAACCTCGTCCTCACCTACGACCGCTCCTAGAGCGCTCCCTTGGCCGCTAGGGCGTTGATGGGCGGAGCAAGTTTGCACACGGTCAGGCACGCAAAACCCCCGCCAGGCTGGGCCTGACGGGGGCTCTGGACCGCTGTCTCAAACGATGCGCGCCCGGAGGGACTCGAACCCCCAACCTTCTGATCCGTAGTCAGATGCTCTATCCATTAAGCTACGGGCGCTGGGCCGGCGTGCCGCCGACGCCCCACAATACCTGCAAGCACCCGGGTGGGGAAATCCGCCCTGCGGTGAGGTTGCACACCTCGACCTAGGAGGCCTCGTCGTCGGCCCGGCGTGACAGGTGACGTGCCAACACCGCCCCGAGGATCAACTGCAACTGGTGGTACATGATCAGCGGCACCACGAGCGTGGCCAGGGTGGCCGCCGGGAACAACACCGCACCCATCGGCAACCCGGTGGCCAGCGACTTCTGCGAACCGCCCAACAGGAACACGATGCGTTCAGGCAGCGCCAGGCCAATCCGCGGACCCACGAACCACAACAGCCCCGAGATCCCGGCCAGCAGCGCCAGGCTGAACGCCCCCAGCGTGATCAGCATCGACCAGTGCACCTGGCTCCACACGCCCTGAGCGGTGGCGGCTGAGACAGCGTTGAACAGCATCACGGTGATCGCGATCCGGTCCACCAGCATCGTCAGCAATGTGCGCCGGCGGATCCAGGCCCCCAGCCAGCGCGAGCACACCTGACCCAGCACGAACGGCAACAGCAACTGCAGCAGCACCGAGCGCATCCCGCTCAGGCCGGTGGTGGCCACCGACCCCATCAGGGCAAGCACCAGCAGCGGCGTGGCCACCATGCCCACCACGTTGGAGATCGTGGCCGCGCAGATAGCCGCAGGGATGTTGCCGCGAGCGATCGATGTCAGCGCCACCGACCCCTGCACCGTGGAGGGCAGCACGGACAGGAACAGCACGCCGGTGGCCAGAGCCGGGCCGATCAGCGGCGCCATCGCCCACGCCAGGGCGATCCCGATCAGCGGCCACAGCACGAACGTGACCCCCAGGATCGACCCCTGCAGCCTGACGTTGCGCAGTCCGGCCAGCACCTCCTTGGTGGGCAGGCGCAGGCCGTAGGTGAAGAACAACACCATGATCCCGGTGCGCGCGATCGTGTTCACCGGGGCGCGGGCGGCCTCCGGTACCGGGATGAGCAGGCCCGCCAGCAACGCGACCAGGAGCAGCAGCACGAACGGGTCGATCCAGCGGCGCAGTGCCTTCACGCGGCTGCCCCAGCGAATCGGCCCACACGAGCGGTGGGAAGAGAGCGGGTGGCGGCCACCGGACCAACCTACTATCGCCGCCGCGGCCCGCGCCTACACGGTCTATGGTGGTGCTGCTCGGGCACATGACCGCCCGCGCCCCCGCGCGGGGACACCGGTGCCGATCGAGGCAGGGTTCGGCGCGGGACTTTCGAGCCGGAACACACCTCGTGCACTCTTCCCCCTTCGGCGCCCTGGCCCACTTCAAGATCCTGCCCGCCATCTCCTCCGGGCCCGCGATGGCTCTGGCGGTAGCGGCCCGCGCCCCCTATGCGATGGTCCCGCTGGGCACCATGACCGCGATCACCGCCTCGACCGGGTCGGTGGCCTCGGGCGGGTTGGCGACCGGCCTGGTCGCGATCGCCACCGCGGTGGCGGGCCCACTGATCGGGCGGTGGGCCGACCGGGCCGGGCAGCGATTCGTGCTCACCCTGCTCACTCCGATCAACGCGCTGGCACTGGGCGCTTTGCTCCTGGCGGCGCTGTGGGCCTGGGACGGGCCGGCACTGTGGGCGGCGGGCGTGGGGGTGGGCGCCACCGCGATCCCGGTCGGCGCTTTCGCACGGGCGCGCTGGGTGCAGTTGACCACTCGGCCACGGGATCTGGCCGCGGCGTTCTCCTACGAGTCCACCGTGGATGAGTTGACCTTCGTGCTCGGCCCGGCGCTGGTGGGGATCGCGGCTTCGGCGGCCACCCCGGCCGCACCGATCGCCCTGGCGGCTGTGCTGGTGGCCCTGGCCGGGATCCCCTTCGCGCTCACCGCGCCGCGCAAGGCCGGCACCAGTCCCGCACCGCGCAGGCCCGACGACGACGGTACAGCGGGCGGGCGCACCGCACCCGAGCGGGTGGCCTCGATCCCGGCGATCATGTGGGCGGTGGCGCCGGCTGTGCTGGTGATGCTGTGCATCGGGGTGTTCTTCGGTGCGGTGCAGGCCGGGACCACCGAGCGGGCGGTGGTCCTGGAGGTGCCCGGGCAGGCCGGGCTGGTCTATGCGCTGATGGGGCTGACCTCCGCGGCCACAGCGCTCCTGGTGGTGATGGTGCCGGCGTCGGTTCGACTGCCCACCCGGGTGTTGTTCGGCGGTGCAGGGATGGCGGTTTTCATCACGATCGCGGCATTCGCCGGCTCGCTGGGCGCCACCGCCGTCGCGCTGCTGGCCACCGGTGCCTTCCTCGGCCCCGCTCTGGTCACGGCGTTCTCGATCGCCGAGCGGCGCAGTCCTGCCGGCGGGATCGCCGTCTCGATGACCTCGATGCAGTCCGGGGTCACGATCGGGGTGGCGATCGGATCGGCCGCCGGTGGCGCACTGGCGGCCGGTGTGGGCTCGGAGGGCGGGTTCGGCCTCGGGGCGCTGGCCTCCGTCGTCATCGGCCTGACCGGTCTCGCCTTGCTCACCACCGGGCGGCAGCGGCGTGGGCACCCCCTTCAGGACTCCGGGAATCCGTAACTGAGCGCACTCGGCAGCGGCGGGCCACTGAGGCTGGCCACCACCATCCGCTCGTACCCGGGTATCGGTTCGGGCAGGTCCGTCAGTGGGAACCAGGCAAGATCGGCGCATTTGGCCGGCTCCCGGATGACGGGCACACCGTCCCACGACTCGGCCGTCCAGAACCATTCGATGCGCTGCTCGATCGGGACGTCGGTTCCGTCGGTGCGGTGCATGACGGTGATCAGCCGCAGATCCTCGGGACGGATCCGGACGCCGATCTCCTCCTCGGCCTCGCGCACCGCTGCGGCCACTGCGGTCTCGCCGGGTTCGAGGTGCCCGGCAGCCCCGGCCACCCAGTGCCCGTCCATGTATCCGGTGTTGGCTCGTCGCTGCAGCAGGACCTCCTCACCGCAGCTCAGGTAGAGGTAAGAGGCCGGAATCAGCGCGAAGGAAGCAGGCATCGCTCGCCACCGTAGTGGCAGAGCGGCGGAATGCGCCGAGATTCCCAATGGGCGGAGACGGTGGGATTTGAACCCACGGAAGGATTGCTCCTTCACGGCCTTAGCAGGGCCGCGCACTAGGCCAGACTATGCGACGTCTCCAGATCAACGGCAAGCGTACCTGCCCTGCGGCACAGGAGCCAAAACCTGTGGCTCAGGGCACGCCGTCCACCTACTGCGCATCGGAAGGAACCAGGTCAGGGCACCAACAGGATCTTGCCGAACACGCCACCGGCTGCCATGGCGTCCTGCGCTTGGACCGCCTCATCGAGGGGGTACTTGGCGTGCACCACGGGGCGGATCCGCCCCTGCTCCACCAGAGGCCACACCTCGCGGCGCACCTGCGTCACGATCGCCTCCTTCTCCTGCGGTGGCCGGGCCCGCAACAGCGTTCCGTGCACGCTCTTCCACCGCATGAGTGCCGCCAGGTCGATCTGTGCGGTGCCACCACCGGCCATCAACCCGATGATCACCAGTTGACCGTGCCTGGCCAGCACCTGCACATTGCGCTCCAGGTACTCAGCCCCGACGACGTCCAGGACCAACGGCACCCCGCGGTCCTCGGTGTGCTCGCGCACCACGTCGGCGAAGTCCTGTGCATGGTGGTCCACCACCACCTCCGCACCGAGTTCTCCGCACCGGGCCGCCCGCTGCGGGCCGCCTGCGGTGGTGATCACCCGCGCTCCGAACCCGGCCAGGATCTGGATCGCCAGGGAACCGATGCCTCCTGATCCCCCGTGCACCAGCACCCATTGGCCCTGCAGGTCCGCCGCGCTCATCCCGCCCGGACCGGTCACGTTGGACCACACGGTGCACAGACCCTCCGGCAGCGCGGCCGCCTGCACCAAGTCCACGCCGTCCGGCACCGGGAGCAGCCCGCGCACGGGCACCACGACCTGCTCGGCGTATCCCCCGCCGTCGAGCAGGGCACAGACCCGCTGGCCGACGTGCCAGTCGGCCACACCCTGGCCCACGGCGGTGATGATGCCGGAGGCTTCCAGGCCGGGCCATGGTGGAGCCCCGGGTGGTGGGGGGTGCATGCCCCGGGTCTGCAGCAGGTCGGCCCGGTTCAGTGCTGCGGCGGCGATGTCGATGACGACGGTGCCCGGGTCCGGCTGCGGGTCGGCCACCTCCTGTACGCGCAGTACCTCCGGTCCGCCGCGCTCGGTGATCACCACTGCTCGCATAAGCCCCACACTAGGGCGGCCCGGGCCCGGTTTCGACCTGGCGGGCCCCGATGGGCCACAATGGTGGGCGCACGTTGGAGGGTTGACAGAGCGGCCGAATGTGACGGTCTTGAAAACCGTTGTGGGGAGACTCACCGTGGGTTCGAATCCCACACCCTCCGCCAAGGAGGCAGCGTTCCTGCGGGAACGACCGGACTCCGGCCGGCGGCGAAAAGGACCGCCGGCGACATAGGATCAGACCATGACGGACTCAAGCGAACCGGGCACGAACTGGACGATGAGGGGGGTCCACACGTCGGCCGAGATCAAGGGCGGCGTGCTCGTCGGTGATGATGGCTCGGACGCGGCAGTGCGCGCTGTCGAATACGCCGTCGAGGAGGCTGCGCGCAGGGGAACAGACCTCCACGTGCTGCGGGCGTGGACCATCCCGACGGCGGTGCGCCCACCCGACCTCCCGTTCGGCGTGACTCCCTCGATCCTCGAGTTCCAGGAGGCCACGAAAGCACAGACCCTCGGGCGAGCCACTGACGCCGGTGCCGATCATCCCGACCTGCAGATCCACGCCCACACCGTCTACGGCCGCGGTGACCAGGCGCTCATCGGCGCCTCCGCCGGCGCCGACGTCCTCGTGGTCGGCTCCCGGGGGCTCTCCAGGATCGGGAACTTCCTCATCGGTTCGACCGCGGCGGCCTGCATCCGCCAGGCACCGGTGCCCGTCGTCGTCGTCCGCTGAGGGCACCCGCCCATCCCAGCCGAGTGGCCCCGCCACCGGATCACCACCCCATCGGGGTCACGCGGCCCGCTCGTGGCGGGCTGCGTCGAATCCGGCGGCAGGGCCGACTCGCCTGCCCGGTTACTCCAGCAACTCCAGGATCGTCCCGGCTTGGCCGACCAGGTCGGCTCGGGCCGAGTCGGAGACGGTGTCCGGCCGGTTCGGGTTCTCCAGGTGGTGCACGAACCGGTTGAGCGCGGCCACCGCCGGTGCGGTGCGGCCGGATTCCAGGTGCCCCTGCGCCTGCTCCACCGCGTTGGTGAGGCGATTGACGATCGGACCGTCCACGTCCCCGGCGTCGACGTACTCGGCCAGGGAAGCGCCCAGCGCGGCCGCAGCCTCCTTCGCGTCACCGTCACCCGGGTCCTCGCCACCCCCGTCCTGGGCATAGAGGCGGTAGTCGCCGGCCAGCGCGTCGAAGGCCGCGATCTCACCGGACCAACCGGCGATGATCTCATCGGGGTCGACGCCGTCCTCCAATTGCATCCGCACGTCCCGGGTTCCGGTCAGGCGATCGATCCAGCAGATGTCACTGGGGGTGCTGCACTGCTGGTCGGGGTAGACGGTGCCCTCGCGCCAGTCGATGCCATCGGTGTTGTACAACGCCTCCAGCACGTGCAACCCGGTGCGCACCGGGACGAAGGTGGAGGGGTCGGTGACGTGGACCTCCACCCCGCCGGAGAGCCGTCCCTGCTCCTTACTGGCGGTCGGGTTGGCGAACATCGGACGGAAGTGCACGCCCGACAGCTCCCGGCTGTTCAGGTCCTCGGCCAGGGCGTAGGCGCCGACCTCGTCGATGTCACCATGGCCGGCCCACAGGAACGGCTTGGTGGTGCCGCGACCCTCGGAGGCGTTCAGCGACTCGATCAGCCCCATACCGGCGTAGACCCACGCGGTCTCGATGGTGGGGATGTTCGGTGAGGGCAGCACCCAGGGCAGGTTGTACCCGTCGACGAAGTCGGACGGGTCATAACCCTCCAACTCCACCACGTGCAGGTTCTGCACCGGGTCGTCGAGGAACTCACCGTTGAACAGGCTGGCGAGTTCGCCCACGGTCAGCCCGTGCTGCATCGGGATCTCCCGTAGCCCCACGAAGGAGGACAGCGCCGGATCCAGCACCGGGCCATCGATCCGGTCGCCCAGCGGGTTGGGCCGGTCCAGCACGATGAACTCCTTGTCGAACTCCGCGGCGGCGTCCATCGCGTAGTACATCGTCCAGATGTAGGTGTAGAACCGGGCCCCGATGTCCTGGATGTCGAACAACAGCACGTCGACGTCCTCGAGCATCTCCGCGGTGGGGCGCTGGGTCTGGCCGTACAGCGACCACACCGTCAACCCGGTCCGGGGGTCGACGTAACTCTCCACGTCCGCGCCGGCCGGCGCGCCACCGAGGATGCCGTGTTCGGGGGCGTACAGCGCCGTGAGTTCGTACCCACCTGCCTCCTGCCCGGCGATCAGCAGGTCCATCGAGTGGGTCAGGTCCGAGTCCACACCGGTGGGGTTCGTGATCAACCCCACGCGCTTACCTTCCAGCAGCGCGGTCTCCTCGGGTGAGTTCAGCAACCGTTCGATACCCAGTTCCACGGTGGCTGCGTGCCCGGGAGCCGGCCCGGGCGGGGGGAACACCGGCGCGGCATCGTCGAACGCGTGCTGCCAGGAGGACTGCGTGCGGCCCTCGATGAAGTAGCCGTCCGCAGCCTGGGCCACCACGGTCACTGTGCCGGAACCGGCGTGCTCCCCGGGCTCGACCACGTCACCGTTCACCAGGTAGGTGACTCCCTCCACCTCCGGGATCGTCATCGAGTCGGCCTCGAAGACCGGCTCCTGCGGTACCACGGTGGTCCCGTAGTCCAGGCCGTGGCCCAGCGGGTAGACCTCACCGGTGCCATCGTCCTGCGGCACCACTACGGGCAACTCACCACGGGGGTTGATGTTGCCCGAGACCACATCGGCGATGGCCTGCAGCGAGACCGGGGCGTATCCGTAGGAGACCATCGCGGCCTCGGTCGGCGCGGTGAAGGTGCTGTCATAGGGGTTGCGTACGGCGACCTCGATGACCTCGGTCTCCAGTTCGGACAGGGCCGCGACCAGATTCTGCTGGTTCTGCGGGGTTTCGAACGCGGTGGACTGTGTCAGCACCACGACGGCATCACGATCGGTGGCGTCGCCGACGATGATGTCGATCACAGCCTGCGTCGGATTATTCGCGCGCAGCATCCGGACCGTGTGTCCGTCGCGGATCAGTTGATCGGCGATGACGTTCAGCCGCCCGCTGTCCCCCCAGCCGGTGACCAGCACGTTCGACCCATCATCCAGTGGCAGCACGCCGTCGTTGCTCAGCAGGGTGATGGAATCATCGGCAATCGCCTGGGCGCGCTCACGATGCTCGACGTCGTTCATCACCTCATCGACGGCATCCAGATCGGGCAGCGGGTCAGCCAGGACGCCGCGGCGCTCCTTCTGCTCCAGGATGCGCCGCACCGACTCATCGATGCGCTCCTCGGTGATCTCGCCGTCGGCCACCGCGTCCATGACGCCGTCATAGGCGACTCGCAGATCCGGGGGCATCAGCATCTGGTCGGCACCGGCCAGAATGGCCTCCACCGGGACCCGGTCGTCGCCGAACTCCTCCTGCACGCCGTCCATGGCCAGGGAGTCGGTGACGATGACTCCGTCATAGCCCATCTCGTCGCGCAGCAGACCGGTCAGGATCGGCTGGGACAGTGTGGCCGGGCGGCCGGAGTCGTCCAGAGCCGGGATCACGATGTGGGCGGTCATCATCGAGTCCACGCCCGCCTCGATCGCCGCCTGGAACGGCGGCAGGTCCTCGGCACGGAAGTCCGCCTCGGACTTCTCGATGATGGGCACCCCGTAGTGGGAGTCCACGTCGGTGTCGCCATGCCCCGGGAAGTGTTTCACCGAGGCCGAGATCCCGCCGTCGTCCTGGAAGCCGTGCACCTGGGCGGTGCTCAGGGCGGAGACCAGTTCGGTGTCGCCTCCGAAGGCGCGCACCCCGATCACCGGGTTCAACGCGTTGGAGTTCACGTCCGCGATCGGTGCGTAGTTCTGGTTGATCCCCAGCGCGCTCAGTTCGGTCGCGGTGATCCCCGCCGCCTCACGGGCGTACTCGGCGCTGCCGGTCGCCCCCAGGGCCATCGAGCCGGGCATCTGGGCCGACGGCTCGGGCAGCCGGATGACGACGCCCTCCTCCTGATCGATGGACAGGCTCAGTGGGGGCGCGCCGGCATCCAGGGCGGTCTGCTGGATGTCGTGGGAGAGCTGGGCGATCTGCCCGGGCGAGTTGAGGTTGCCCGACCAGCCGAAGTAGATGATGCCGCCGGGGTGGAACTCCTCGATGATCTTCTCGATGGTGTCCACACCCTCACCGGCCATACCCTCGTTGCCGGAGTGGGCCTGGTCGATCTCCTCGCCGTAGACGAAGGGCACGAACATCTGACCGACCTTCTGCTCCAGGGTCATGCCCTCGATGATCGCGTCGATGTCTGTCTCGTCCTGGTTCGGCTGGGCCATCGCCACCGCCGATCCCAGGACCAACGCGGTAACGGCACCGGCCCCCACCGCAGTCAATCTTCTTCGCTGTCCATGACGCCCTGGCATCGTTGCCCTTCGTTCGGGGAGCGCAGCGGTGCGCTCGCATCGGTCCGTGTGGGCCTACACTCTGCCGCCGATTGTCCGATTGGTCAATGGTTTCCAACTGTGGACCCAGGCTAGGTAAGTGAGTTACCAAGGTGGAGCACCCCGGTTCTCCGGTCAGGATCGGTTCGGTTACCTGCGTACTTCGTGGGCGAGCAGGTCGTACCGGACGTGGTCCACCACCCGGTCATCACGCAGCCGCACCACGGAGCGGTCCCGGCCCACCTCCCGCATCCCGGCGTTGGTCGCCACCCGGCGTGAGGCGGCATTGGGATCGGCGGCCAGCAGGCTGAGCCGGTCCAGTCCCCCTCCACCGTCCCGGGTGGGGGTGAAGGCGTACCGGATCACCAGCCGCAGTGCCGCCGTCATCGCACCTCGCCCCCGCGCCCGCGGGTGCATCCAGTACCCGACCGCGCCGGTGCGGACCGTGTCGGCATGGGTCTCCATCCGCACATCCAGTGCTCCGATGCACTCATCACCATCGGCATCGGCGACGCAGAAGGCCCAGCGAGTGTCCGGTTCGGCTTGCTGGCAGTCGCTGATGTAGGTCTCGGCGTCGACCACCGTGTAGGGGTCGGGCAGCGGGAGCCAGAACTGGGTCTCGGGATCGGTGCACGCCTCCACCACTCGCCCGGCGTCGGCGTGACGCCAGGGACGCAGCCGGATCCCGCTCCCGGCCAGCGTGGGCACGTGCCGGTAGGGCCTGCCCTGTAACGGGACGCCGGCGCCGTCGGCGAGCAGCTCGAAACGGACCATGTCGTACTGCCCGCCACCGGGCTCGTACACCATCGCGCGCCGCTCGGTGCCGCACCATACGTACCCGGCCTTGCGCAGCACCGCCTGGGAGGCGAGGTTGCGATGGTCGGTCATCGCCCACAACCGGTGCAGGCCCAACTCCGCCGCCCCGAAGGCGTAGTCGCGCACCAGTCGCAGCGCCTGGCCGAGTGCGCCCTTGCCGCGCGATTCCGGGAGCACCCAGTAGGCCACCTCGGCCGAGCCGTGCTGATAGGGCTGGTTGATGCCGAGCAGGCAGATCCAACCGAGCGGGAGGCCGGTCCCTGCCTCGGCGATACACCAGGACAGCGCACGCCGATCCGCCCACTCCTGGTCCTGCAGCGCCAGCCACGCGGCGTATCCGTCCGCATCCGTGCCGGGCAGGCTCGGGCCCACGAACGCCTTGACCGGCTCATCGAAGGTCAGGTGCTCGCGATCCTGTGCCCGCCAGGCACGAAGAACCACGCGGTCCCCGGACAGCACCGGTACGTCGCTGGGTTCGCTGATCGCATCGTTCGGCGACATGACGCCTAGTGAACCAGGTCTGCTCAGCCGTCGAGTAGTCCGGCCGCCAGTGCGGGGGCGAACATCGGGGTCAACGGTAGCCGCGGCATCAAGGTGGCCTGCAGAGCATGGTAGATGTCGGGCTTTCCGGCCCACACGGTGTCGCTGGGCCGGTTGGCCGAATCGAGTTCGTGCACCCAGGAGCCGCGCTCCTCATCGATCAGGTGGATCGCCGCGTACTCCCACCACATCTGGTACCACCGGACCAGGTGTGGGTCGGGATCAACCCGGTACAGCGCCGCGGCGGCCGCGAGCCCCTCGGCGAGGACCCAGTGCATCCGCTCGCGCACCAGCGGCCGGCCGTCGAAGGTCACGGTGTAGACGAACCCGTCGGCACCGTCCACGCCCCACCCCTCACGCACGGCGGCGTCGAAGAGCTCCCGGGCGGCTTCCAGCATCCACTCCGGAGCGTCCTGGCCGCGTGCCTGCAGGCCGGCGCGCACCTGCAGCACCAGACGGGACCATTCCAGCCAGTGCCCCACGGTGGCCCCCGCGGGACGGAACTGGTGCGCGGGGGTGTCGGCGTTGTACTCCAGCAGCGGCTCCCACCGGGCCGTGAAGTGCTCGGGGATGCGCCAGAAGTGCTCCCGGGCGACCGTGACGACGCGCTCGCAGATCCTCATCGCACGCGCCAGCCAGACGTCCTCCCCGGTCACGTCCGCGGCGGTGACGTAGGCCTCCACGGTGTGCATGTTGGCGTTGACGCCGCGATAGTCCTCCAACTCGGTGAAGGTGCGGTCCCAGGACTCAGCGACCATGCCTTCATCCTCGCGCCAGAAGCGCTGCTCGGAGACGCCCAGTGCCTCAGCCAGCAGGTCCGGGCCCCCGGGTCGACCGGCGGCCGTCGCGCTGGCCCCCGCCAGGATCACGAACGCGTGTGCGTAGGCCTCCTTGGCATCGGAGGCGCCGGCCCCGACGGCGGAGAACCAGCCACCGTGCTCGTCATCGTGGAAGTGCTGCGCCAGCGTGCTGATGCCGTGATCGACCATGGTGGCCGCACCGGGCCGGCCCAACAGGACCCCGAGGGAGTAGGAGTGCGCCATCCGGCAGGTGATCCACAAGGGCAGGCCCTGCTCCTCGATCACCTGCCCCGCGCGGTCCAGGTACCCGAATCCCTGGGTCACCATCGAACCGGCACCGAAGGCGAGAAGCTCGTCGGACTCACGTTCCAGCCAGCGGGCGTGGGCGGCGCTGTTCAACCAGGTCATGGCCATCACTGTAGGGCCCATGCGCAGACAGTCCGGCCACCTGCGCACCTGCCGTGCCCGTACCGACGGGTGCGCGCCTCAGCCCTGACGCAGGTACAGGTCTCGCAGCAGGGCGATCTCGGCCATGTGGTGGATCGCCTCCCGGTGGATGTGCAGCACCAGGGCGATCATGGGCTCCTCGGCGAAGTGCCCCTCCGCCTCGCCCACCGGGCGGGCCAACGCCTCGTCGTCAAGACCTGCCACCGACCCGATCCAGTGGGCGTAGACCTGGTCGAGCTGGGCCAGCGCCTCGGCCGCGGTGCCGGCGTAGTCGAAGTCGAAGTCGAAGTCGAAGTAGTCCATCGGCGGACCGGCGAAGTGGGAGTGGTTGCGCGTGCCGAAGACCCCCACGATCACGTGGCCCATCCGCCAGGCGATCGTGGTGACCGGCGCGGGCTCGGGTTCGGGCACCGCGAACTCGATCACCCAGTCGCCGCGGCCGCCCTGGATCGGCGCCTCACTGCTCCCGCGCGGGCGCACGCTCCACATCTCCTCCACCGGCTCCCAGAGGTACTCGGCATCACTGAGTCCGTGCAGGCGGGGCCGGGCTGCCGTCTCCCAGTGGAACCGCAGTTGCTCAGCCAACTGGTGGGCCAGGTCGATCGACCGCTCAGGCATCGAGGTCTCCTCCGACGGCGGGTTCAGATTCCCGGCTCGATCAGCGCTGAGTGAACCCGGGACGCTCACGGGGTGGGGTGTTGGCATGATAGACCCATGACTCCCGAGCAGCACCAGCCCCAGGACCCCGCTTCGCCCCAGGATCATGACGGCGCTGATGCCGCTGATGCGCACCCCGGCCGGGCCGACGCCCAGGATGGCGCAAGGGACCCGGAGACTGACACCGGATCGCGTGACGATGAGACCACCGAGGATGACCGGGACGAGGCCAACCCACGGATCGTCGTGACCAGCCCCAGCGGACTGGGCATCGCCGAGACCGACGGCGACCAGAAGGCCGACCCCACCGCGGCGGTGGAGGAACCGGCCAAGGTGATGCGCCTGGGTTCGATGATCAAGCAACTGCTCGAAGAGGTACGCAGCGCTCCCCTGGATGAGGCCGCGCGGGACCGTCTGGCCCGCATCCACGAGCAGTCGCTCAAGGAGTTGGAGTCCGGGCTGAGTGAGGAACTGGTGGGCGAACTACACCGGATCGCGCTGCCCTTCGACCACGATCGGACCCCCTCCGACGCCGAACTGCGGATCGCGAAGGCGCAGCTGGTCGGGTGGCTGGAGGGGCTCTTCCACGGCATCCAGACCGCCCTGGTGGCCCAGCAGATGGCCGCGCAGAGCCAGTTGTCGCAGATGCGCAAGGCGCTCCCGCCGGGTGTGGCTCCCGGTCAGATGCCCCCGGGCCTGGTGGTGAACCGGCCGTCGGAGGACTCCGAGCACCGCGGCACCGGTCAGTACCTCTAAGCCTGCCGCCGACTCTACTCTTCGGGCCCCTGCGCAAGGTCTCGGACTCAAAGCGCACATCGGCTGGGACCGACCTACCGTGGATCACACCGCACGGAGAGCCCGTGTCGATCGATCACCCGAGGAGGACACGATGACGGATATCCGCCCAGAGACCGGTGACGTGACCGGAACCAAGGACAAGGACTACAACCTTCTCTGGTTCACCGAGGCCTGCCTGTCCAACGCCCTGCGTCTGGAACAGTACATCGCCGACGCCGAACGCGACGGCGACAACGAGCTCGCCGAGTTCTTCCGCAAGGCCCAGGCCGACAGCACCAAGGGCGCCGAACTCGGCAAGCAGATGCTCGCCGCCCGGCTGGCCTGAGCAACCCTTACCGTCAACACCGCCTCACCGCACGTCCCGTGTGGTGGGGCGGGCCGCGCGCAACGCGGCCGAGCGCCGGGCGCGCACCCCGGACCCTCAGCGCCCACCCGGACCGGCGACCGCCTGCAACAGCGGCACCACCCCGTCCTGACTCACCCCCGCGGCGGTGACGTCGGCGGCCGCGACGGTGTCGCCGTCGGCCCCTCCCATCGCCACCCCGAGGCCGGCCCAACCGAGCATCTCGATGTCGTTGCGTCCATCACCGGCCGCAACGCTGGCACCGGGGGCCACCCCCAGGTGCGCCCGCACCTGCTCCAGCGCGCTGGCCTTGGACACCCCCTCGGGGTTGATATCCAGCCAGGCGGTCCAACCGATGGCGTAGGAGACCCCGTGCAGCCCGGTACGGGCGACCAACTCGTGGAAGTGGTCGACATCAAGATCCGGGGCACGCAGGGTGACCCGGGACGCCGGTGCCGCGCAGAGTTCCTCGAAGTCCACCACCCGCACCGAGCCCTGCAGCTCCCCGGCGGGGAAGGGGGCACTGACCTTGAACCCCTGGCCCAGGTCCTCTACCGCGAACAGCCCGTCGGGCAGGTGCCCGCGCAGCGTCCGCAGCGGCGGCTCGGGGTCGAAGGTGATCACCTCGGCCAGTTCGTACCCTGATGCCGCGCCCGGGTCCAGCCGGGCCGTGACCGCTCCGTTGGAGCACACCGCCCAGCCGTGCCGCAGGCCCAGTTGTTCCAGCACCGGGGTCACCGAGATGATCGAACGGCCGGTGGCCAGCACCACGTGGGCGCCGGAGGCGTCCACGTCGGTCACCGCCTCCCGCACCCCCTCGGACAGGGACCCGTCATGGCCGAGCAGGGTGCCGTCGATGTCCAGGGCCACGAGCAGGTCCGAGCCTCGCGGCAGGTGTGCGGGCAGGTTCTCGAAGGCCGGCCGCTCCGCCACCGCGGACCCGTCGAAGCCGACGGCACCGACCGGCCCGAGGGCTTGCGAGCCCATACCCGCCACCTTCACGCCACCGGGTCGAAGCTGGTCATCCCGCCCAGGTAGGGCCGCAGCCCCTCGGGCACGTGCACAGAACCGTCCGCGCGCTGGTGGTTCTCCAGGATCGCCACGATCCACCGGGTGGTCGCCAGGGTGCCGTTCAGGGTGGCCACCGGGCGGGTCCCGTTGGGTCCCCGTTCGCGGACAGCCAGGCGCCGGGCCTGGAACGTGGTGCAGTTCGAGGTGGACGTCAGTTCCAGGTACCGCTGCTGGCTGGGCAGCCACGCCTCGCAGTCGAACTTGCGAGCGGCCGAGGAACCCAGGTCCCCGGCGGCCACGTCGATCACCCGGTACGGCACCTCGATCAGGTCCAGCATCTCCTGCTCCCAGCCCAGCAGCCGTTCATGCTCGGCCTCGGCCTGATCGAGGGTGGTGTAGGTGAACATCTCCACCTTGTGGAACTGGTGCACCCGGATGATCCCGCGGGTGTCCTTACCGTAGGAACCGGCCTCTCGCCGGTAGCACGCCGACCAGCCGGCGTACCGCTTGGGTCCGGCAGACAGGTCCAGGATCTCATCGGCGTGGTATCCGGCCAGGGCCACCTCGCTGGTGCCCACCAGGTAGAGGTCCTCGGCCGGCAGGTGGTACACCTCGGCGGCGTGATCGCCCAGGAACCCGGTGCCGGCCATCACGTCCGGCCCCACCAGGGTCGGGGTGATCATCGGGGTGAATCCGGCCTGGATGGCCTTGTCCATCCCGGCGTTCAGGATCGCCAGCTCCAGCCGCGCCCCCACACCGGTGAGGAAGTAGAACCTGGACCCGGAGACTTTCGCACCGCGCTCGGTGTCGATGGCACCCAGTGCCTCCCCCAGGTCCAGGTGGTCCTTGGGCGCGAAGCCCTCGGCGGTGAAGTCCCGCGGGCTGCCGTGGGTGGAGCGGACCACGAAATCGGCCTCACCACCCGGGGGCACCCGGGGGTGGACGATGTTGTCGAAATCATCGAGCAACCGGTCCAACTCGCTCGCAGCCTCCGCGGCGGTGTTCTCGGCGGTCTTGACCTGCTCGGCAAGTTCCTTGGCGCGGGCCAGGATCGCCGGGCGCTCCTGCGGGTTCGCTTGACCGATCGTGCGGGAGAGCGCCTTGTGCTCGGCGCGCAGCGACTCGAACTCGTTCAGCCGGGCGCGGCGCTGTTCATCAGCGGCCAGCACCCGGTCCACCAGCATGGGGTCGGCCTGCCGGGCGATCTGGCTGTCCCGGGCGGTCTGGGGATCTTCACGCAGTTGCTTGAGATCAATCACACCTCAGACCCTAATGCCGCCGGGAGTGCTATCGCCCGTCCCGGGCGCTACGTTGACGGCTATGACATGGGAGCAGTGGGTCAGCATCATCGCTCTGGTGCTCGCCCTCGGGGCCGTAGTGGTCGGGGTGATCGTGCTGCGGCACATCCGGGCGCGTGGTGCGAAGGTACCTTCCCTGGGGGAGTCGACCGAACGCTCCGACGACGCCCAGGACGGCCCGCCCGCGTTCGTGGTGAACCCGATCAAGACACCCAACCCGGAGCGGTTCCGGACCACCGCTACCCAGATCTGCCGGGAACTGGGTCTGGGCGAGCCACTCTGGTTCACCACGACGGTCACCGATCCCGGACTGGGGCAGGCCGAGCAGGCACTCGAACAGGGTGCCTGCGTGGTGGTGGCCGCCGGGGGCGATGGCACGGTGCGCGCGGTGGCGACCGCCCTGGCCGGTTCGGGTGTGCCGATGGGCCTGGTGCCGATGGGGACCGGGAACCTGCTGGCCCGCAACGTGGATCTGCCGGTGGAAGGCACCCAGGCGCTGATCCACACGGCCCTGACGGGCGTGGACCATCCGATGGACGTGGGGTGGATCCGGCCCCGGGAACTGCTCTCGGCCGAGGAGGCCCGGGCCAGGGGGGCGATCGGGGACACCGAGGCAGCGCAGGTGCGCGCCGCAAGCGGCCAGGACCCAAAAGGAGCCGACGACGAGCCGGCCGGCTCCGCGCAGAAGCAGCCCCCCGATGCCCTCACCAGACGCGGTGAGCACCTGTTCCTGGTGATGGGTGGGATCGGGTTCGATGCGGCCATGGTGGCCGGGGCCGATGACAACCTGAAGGCCAGAATGGGCTGGTTCGCCTACTTCGTGGCGGGGGTGAGACACCTGCACGGGCGCAAGATCCGGGTGCAGATGCAGATCGGGGACGCCCCTTGGCACCAGTTGCGGCTGCGCACCCTGCTGTTCGCCAACTGTGGGCGCCTACCCGGGGGGATGGTGCTCTTTCCGGACGCCGAGATCAACGACGGCTGGTTGGACGTGGCGGCGATCGACACCCGCCAGGGCATCCTGGGGTGGGCCTCGCTGTTCGGCAAGGTGGTACTGCAGGGCATCGGGTTCCGCCGGGACCTGCCCGGCAGCCCGTCCTCGATCACGTTCTGGCGGGGGCGCGATATCCACGTTCGGCTGCAGCGGCCCGGACCACTCCAGGTGGACGGGGACCTCATCGGTGAGGCGCAGGCGTTGAGTGTGCGAGTGGATCACAAGGCCCTGGTCGTCCGGATCCGCAGTTGAGCGGTGAGCCGGGGCACGGGCGGGCGCCTCTGCTGGGCAACAGGGGGGCGTGGACCGGCTCAGGGTTCGCCCAGCGGATGGAAGCGGCGGGCGTAGTACACCACCGGGCTGGAGGCGCGCCCGCGATGGACCTCGAGTACCTCGCCGACCACCAATTCGGAACCACCCACCGGCACGGTCCGGATGGGACGGCAGCGCAGTGCCGCACGCGCGCTGGGTAGGTAGGGCTCCCCGGTGGCGAGCTCGGACCAGCCCTGCCCGGCGGTGAATCGCTCGGTGCCGGAGCGGGCGTAGACGGTGGCGATCTCTACGTCGTGCCGGTCGAGCAGGTGCACCACGAATGTGCGGGCGGACAGGATCGCTGCGGCACTGGTGCCGGCACGGGTGAGGGAGAAGGACAGGGCCGGCGGATCGGGATTGACCGAGGCCACGCTCGATGCGGTCAGGCCCACCGGACCGGTGGGGGTAGCGGCGGTGATGAGGGCGACCCCGGCGGGGTGCACCCGGAAGACGTCCTTGAAGTCCCGGGCGGTCGGGGCCGACGCACCCTGGTCGTCCGGGGGCGGCAGCCCGGTGCCGGCGACTGTCTCCGCACGGGCGGGCAGGTCCACGCGGCTGTTCACTCGGTCACCTGCAGCGGCAGCGCGGCCACGATCGGATGGTCCCCGGCGATGGGACCGGTGATCGCGGCGCCGCCGGGGGAGCCGATCTGGTCGAAGAAGTTCACGTTCGCCTCGTAGAAGTTCGCCCACTGCTGCGGAACGTCATCCTCGTAGAAGATCGCCTCCACCGGGCACACCGGCTCACACGCCCCACAGTCCACGCACTCATCGGGTTGGATGTAGAGCATCCGGTCGCCTTCGTAGATACAGTCCACCGGGCACTCGTCGATGCAGCCCTTGTCCTTCAGGTCCACGCACGGCTGCGCGATCACGTAGGTCATGACTCCACCTCACCACATACGGACACAGACACCTGTGACCGTAGAACCTCAACCCTACTTGAGGTCAACTCGGTACCTCAGTCGGTGGGGTGCACACCCGACCGCAACTGCTCCACCCATTCGCGGCCCGCGCGGAACTTCTCGTCGCTGAAGCCGGCCGGCACGCTACCCGCCGTTCCGCCGTCGGCCCGGGGGTAGGACCCGAGGAACCGCACGAGCGGGCACACCTGGTGCAACCCGACCAACGCGGCAGCGATACGTTCGTCGTCGATGTGGCCCTCGGCGTCCATGGAGAAGGAGTACCGGCCCAGGGCGTCCCCGATCGGGCGCGACTCGATCCGGGACAGGTTCACCCCGCGGGCGGCGAACTGTTCCAGCATGGTCAGCAACGCGCCGGCCTCATTGTCCGGCAGGTGCACCATCAGAGTGGTCTTGTCAGCACCCGTACGGGGCGGGATCGGCCCGGGGCGAGAAACCAGCACGAACCTGGTCACAGCGTTCGGGTTGTCGCCGATCCCGGCGGCCAGCACCTCCAAGCCGTACTGTTGGGCAGTCAGCGGGGCAGTGATCGCGGCCTGGAAGTCCACCGGCTCCTCCCCGGCGAGCATGGCGCCCCCGGCGGCGGTCGAGGTGGCCGGCACGTGAACGGCCTCGGGCAGGTTCTGCTCCAGCCAGCGCCGGCACTGGGCCCAGGCGTGGGGATGCGTGGCGACCTGGCGCACCTGGTCCAGTGTGGTTCCCGGACGCGCCACCAGTACGAACTCCACGTGCACCAGCGCCTCGCCGACCACCACCAGCGGAACCCCGGAACTGAGTGCGTCCAGGGTGGCGCTGACCCCGCCCTCCACGGAGTTCTCGATCGGCACCATCGCCCGGTCCGCGCTTCCGTTGCGCACCGCCTCCAGTGCGGCGGGCACGCCGGCCCGCGGCAGCAACTCATCGGTGCGGGGGTCGGCAACCTGCAGCAGCGCGGCCTCGGTGAAGGTACCGGCCGGGCCGAGGTAGGCGTAACGCATCACGTTCCTCCGTGCGGATCAATGAAGTGATGAACGGGTGTGGCCCCTGTGAAATCGCCCCACAGCGGCCGATGCCGAGCCTAGCCGCGCTTAGGCTTGAACAGTGATGAGCCGAACGGACCGGGCGCTGCCGCGGACGATCATGGCCGCACTGGCGGTCCTGGTCGCCGTCCTGGTGCTCTCCATCGGCCTCCCGGCCGTCGCCTCGGGCACGCCGGCCACCCCCCTGGCCCAGGCACCTGAGGACCCCGGTTCGCAGGAGGACCTCGAGGGCGAGACCCCGGAGAACGTCGCCCATCGCCCGGTGGTGCTGCTCGGCGTGGCCGGCCTGGCATGGGAGGACATCACCTCGACCACCCCGAACCTTGGCCTGCTTGCGCAGGAGTCGAAGGCCTCCCTCATCGTGCGTTCGGTGCGCGCCAGCGCCTGCCCGGCCGATGGGTGGCTGGGCCTGTCCGCCGGGAACCGGGCCGGGGACCTCGACGGCCGCTGCCGCATCCTCACCGAGCCCGGGGAGGACGGCGTGGTGCCGGGCTGGCAGGACTACCTGGACTCGGCCGCCGAACTCAGCTACCGGGCCCGCCCGGGCACGTTCGGTCAGGCGCTGGCCGACCAGCAGATCACGGCCACCGGCATCGGCCCGGGCGCGGCGATCGCGCTGGCCGACCCCGAGGGTGTCCCCGCTGACCACCGGGCGCGGGCGGGCGCCGGGGGGGACCTGATCGACCAGGTCAGCGAGGCGGTGGCCGCGACGGACCTGCTGGTCATCGACGCCGGGTCGCTGCGACCGTTGCCGACCGAACGCAGGGAACGCTTTACCGACGAGAACCAGCCGATGATCAACCCGATGGACCCGGAGGTGTACCGGGCTGAGCAGTTGGAGTTGCTCGATCGGCGGGTCGGCTCGGTGCTGACCGGACTGGACCGGGCCGGGGTGGACCCGATCGTGGTTCTGGCCGGCCTGGCCGACGACGGCTCGGCGGGCCTGCGGGTGCTGTCCATCACCGGGGCGGACGGCGAGGTGGGCCTGGGCATCAGCGCGGCCACCCGGCAAAGCGGCTACGTGATGGTCACCGATGTGTTCCCCTCGCTGCTGTCGATGCTCGACGGCGAACCGGTGGGCGGGGACGTGATCGGCTCGGCACTGCGCATCGAGCCGACGGACCTGGATGCCACCGAGCGCCGCGAGCAGCTGATCGAGCAGGCCGTCCACGCCCAGGCCGTGCGCCCGATCACCCCCACCTACTACCTGGTGCTGGTGCTGATGAACCTGGCACTGTTCGCGGCCCTTGCCGTGGGCCTCAAGCGTCCCGCGGCCGAACGGGTGCGCGAGTTCCTGCAGCGCCGGGTACCCGCGGTGGCCGCCCGGCTCACCGCCTTCACCGTGCACCGGCGCAAGGTGTTGCGCGGTCTGCGGATCGCAGCCCTGAGCATCGCGGCTCTCCCGGTGTCCTCGTTCCTGGCGAACATGATGCCGTGGTGGCGCAGCACCCCACCGGCACTCGGATTGGTCGCCTACATCGCCCTGTTCGTGGCCGCCATCGTCACGATCGCCCTGGTGGGGCCGTGGCGCCGGCACGTGCTGGGCGCCCCCACCGTGGTGGCCGGGATCACCGCGGCGGTGCTCACCGTGGACATCGCGACCGGCGCCCGGTTGCAGGTGGACGCGGTGATGGGGGTTTCCACGCTGGTGGCCGGGCGGATGTACGGGATGAACAACACCGCCTTCACACTGTTCACGGTGTCCACGCTGATGGTCACGATCACACTGGCCAATCATCTGGTCCAACGCGACCGACGGGTGCTGGCCGGGGTGATCACCGGCGTCCTCGGAGTGGCGGCGGCGATCTTCGACGGCGCACCGGGCCTGGGCGCGGACTTCGGCGGACCGCCGGCACTCCTCCCGGCCTTCGCCCTGCTGGCGCTGATGGCTGCCGGGATCCGGTTGTCGGTACTGCGGGTGGGGGTGGTGCTGGGAGGTTCGGCGGTGGCCACGATGGCCTTCGCGTTCGTGGACTGGTTGCGCCCGGTGCAGGACCGGACCCACCTGGGCGCCTTCTTCCAGACAGTGCTCGACGGCGGCCTGTGGGACGTGGTCTGGCGCAAGCTGGGCCAGAACCTGGCGATCCTGTTCGGAAACACCCCTCTGACGCTGCTGGCCCTGAGCGGGGTGCTCACGGTGGTGTTCGTGTTCGCCCGCCCGATCCGCGGAGCGATCCGCGACCCGGGGATCCCCGACTCCCTCTCCCGCGGCACCCCGCTGGCGCATATGGCCAAGGCCGCCCCGATGTTGCCCGCCGGGATCATCGCGATCGCGGTCGGGCTGGGTATCGGCATGGCCGTGAACGATTCCGGTGTGGCGATTCCCGCGGTCGGTGTGGCGGTGAGCGTGCCCCTGCTGGTCGCGGCGAGTTGCACCTGGATGCTGGGCCTGTCCAGCACCTCGCGCGTGAAGCTCGGTGCCTACGTGGGAGTGCCCGCACCCGCCACGACGGCCGAGGAGGACGCCGGCGGCACCCGCGACGCGCTCACGCCGGACTCACGCCCGAGGACGACGTAACCGGCGAAGGCGAAGGCCTCACCCGACCGGGGCGGCGCTCCCGGGGACCGGGGGTGGGCTGCCCAGTTCTGCCCGGGCCCGCCGTGACCGGTTCCGGGGTTACTCGGCCTTCGCGCCTTCATCCCCGTGCGCCGCGCCATCGACGCTCTGCGGCGCGCCGTCGTCGGCGCGGTCCGTGCCCTCGGCCTGGGAAGAACCGGCCGTCTGAGCGGCGTCCGCCGCGGTCTCACCGACATGCTCGGTCATCTCGCCGTCACCTTCGGCTGGTTCGGAGACGTCGGCCACCACGGCCTCCTCCGGGCGCGGCCCCGACTGCACCGACGTGGCGGTCACGATCCCGCCCTGAGCGGTCTCGGCGGTGTCGATCTCGCGCACCACCTTCTGCTTGTAGTGCCGGAACCGGCGGGTGGCGATCGCCACCGCCACGTCCCGGTACTGGGCCGCGCGGTGCAACTGTCCGCGCAGATCGTTCCCACTGGGGCGGTGACGTAGGTCGCAGGGCACCTCCACCACGGCGAAGCCCTGCATCAGCACGTCGATGCTCATCCCCACCTCCACCCCCCAGCCCCGGGCCAACGGGGTGGCGGCGTCGAAGGCCTCACGCGTCATGCAGCGTTGCCCGGACAACGGCTGCCGGGGAGTCCACCCGGTGGCGCGCTGGATCGCCTTGCGGGCCCGGCCCGTCACCAACCCCCGACCCCCGGCCCCGGCCTGCGGCGGCAGCACCGCGATCGACATATCCGCCCGACCGGCCACGATCGGGGGCACCAGGGGCGCCACGTTCACAGCGGTGGCACCCAGATCCGCATCGACGAAGAGCAGCAACCGGGCCGGCCCGTCCTCGAGGTCGCGCATCGCGACCACGGAGGCACCTGTCTCCATCGCCGAGGCCTTGCCCCGGTTCTGGGAGTGCCGCACCACCACCGCCCCGGCCGCGCGAGCGGCATGCTGGGTGTCGTCCTCGCTGCCGTCATCGACCACGAGCACAAGGTCCACGTACGGGATGGCCCGCACCGCGTAGACGGTCTCGGCGATGCGCTCCGCCTCATCCTTGGCGGGGATCACCACCGCGACGCGTTGCTCGCGGGCTTGACCGGAGGCTTCTGCACGCGCGGCACGTCCGGCCGTGCGTCGTCGGATCACGCGCAGGGGCCGTCGGCGCTCGCTCGATGGTTGCTCCCCGCTCACGAATACCAGCCTAATGGGCTAGGGCAGGCAATGCAGGATGACCTGCCGGGGGGCGGGAGTTCAAAGGCGCGCGTGCCGCACACCATGGAAAGGTCAACGGAACGAAAAGGTAGCGTCGCTGGAATGCCCGGTAGGCATCAGCGATTCCGCGGCGTACGTCGGCGCCGGGCCGGCTCGCCCGGGTGCGGTGGTGCGAGCCGGGTCTACCGCAGCGTGACCTGGCGCGAGACCAGGGAGGCGCGGGCGCGGCGCTCATCCGGTCCGAGTTCACCGGTCCGGGCCAGTGCCTCGGTGAGCCGCTCCTGGAACGGGGGCAGCAGTGGCCCCAGCTCATCGGCTTCGCTGCCCCGCACCAGCTCCCACACCGGGATCACCAGAGCACAGGAACGGAACGTACCGATCAGGCGGGTGCCCTCCTCCAGCACCGACTCCCCGGTGGCGTGCAGGCGAGCGAGCGCATCGAGCAGTTCCTCCTCCGGTTCCGGCCGGGACCAGCGCAGGTACTCCCGCCCGCTCATCCGGCACCAGTAGGCACCCTCCACACCCGCCACCTTGACCGTGGGCACGATCGACTCGGCGAACTGCTCCAGCGCGTCCTTGACCTCGCCGGTGATCTCCTCCTCGGGGTCCAGGGCGTAATCGAAGTTGTCGTGCAGGGTGACCTCGAAGTCCACCGAGGGGTCCAGCACGTCCTGCAGCCTGGGACCCTCGGGATCCAGGTCCACCTGGGTCAGGGCGGTGCCGGGCTCGGCCTCGAGGGCAGCCAGCAGCGCGGTGGCCACGTCGCGGCTGGCGTCGGCGGAACTGGACGGCGTCTGCAGCGCGACCAGGATCTGCCCGTCCTTGCGGTGCATCGCGGCGAGCAGGCCGGGCAGCAACGTGACCACCGTGACGTCCCGGGACCCGTACTCGGCGGTGGTGCGCGCCGTGGCCGTGGCCGCGGGCACCACCTCCCGCAGCGCCACCCAGTCGACCTCACCGGGCAGTCCCTCGAACGCGCGCAGCGGGCCACTCACCTCACCCTGCTGGAACGCTTCCTGCGCGGCTTTGCGCGCAGCACGCCGCGCAGCCACCTTGGGGTTGACTTCCTTGGACCGTCCTTTGGAGCGTTTCGCCATAACCCCACACCCTAGAGCAGCGCTGGCCCGCGCCCGCCCGGGGGTGGCAGGATCGATCCATGCATGAACGCGCCGGAACCGTGGCCCTTCCCGAGGACTTGATCGACGTCGACGCGGTGGTGAGCGCGTACTTCGACGTCACCCCCGATCCGGGCGAAGCGAGCCAGCAGGTGTCCTTCGGTACCTCCGGGCACCGCGGCTCCAGCCTCGACGGTGCCTTCAACGAGGACCATATCGTGGCCATCACCCAAGCGATCGTGGAATACCGCGCCGACCAGGGCATCGACGGCCCGCTCTACCTGGGCCGGGACACCCACGCCCTGTCGGATCCGGCGGCCCGCACCGCGCTGGAGGTGCTGGTGGCCGGCGGGGTAGACGTGCACATCGACGCCCGCGACTCCTACACCCCTACCCCGGCGCTGTCGCACTCGATCCTGCGGCACAACGGTGCCGGGAGCTCCGAGGGGGTGCGGACCCGCGGCCCGGGACGGGCGGACGGCATCGTGGTGACCCCCTCGCACAACCCGCCGCGTGATGGCGGCTTCAAGTACAACCCACCGCATGGCGGGCCCGCCGATTCCGATGCCACCGGCTGGATCGCCGATCGTGCCAATGAACTCCTTCGCAGCGGTGTCGGCAGCGTCCCCCGCGTCCCGTACGAGCAGGCCAGTGCCGGCGAGCGGGTGCACAGGCACGACTTCATGCTCGCCTACATCGACGACCTGGAATCGGTGCTGGACATGGAGGCGATCCGCTCCTCCGGAGTACGCATCGGGGCTGACCCGATGGGTGGTGCCTCAGTTGAGTACTGGGGCGCCATCGCCGAGCGCTACGGACTGGACCTGACCGTGGTGAACCCCCAGGTGGACCCGCGGTGGGCGTTCATGACCCTGGACACCGACGGCAAGATCCGGATGGACTGCTCCTCACCCGACGCGATGGCCTCCCTGCTGCACACCATGGCCGCCGGTGGGGGCTCTGCCCCCTATGACATCGCCACCGGCAATGATGCCGACGCCGACCGGCACGGCATCGTCACCCCCGACGGCGGGTTGATGAATCCCAACCACTACCTTGCCGTGGCGATCGACTACCTGTACCGCAACCGCCCCGACTGGGCGGCGGGCACCGGGATCGGCAAGACGCTGGTCTCCTCGGCCCTGATCGACAAGGTCGCTGCGAGCCTGGCACGAGACATGGTGGAGGTTCCGGTCGGGTTCAAGTGGTTCGTGCCCGGCCTGCTCGCCGGCTCGCTGGGATTCGGGGGGGAGGAGTCGGCCGGCGCCTCCTTCCTGCGCCGTGACGGCTCGGTGTGGACCACGGACAAGGACGGCATCCTGTTGGCGCTGCTGGCCGCGGAGATCCACTCGGTCACCGGCCGGTCCCCGTCCCAACTGCACGAGGAACAGGCGGCCATGTTCGGGGAGAGCTGGTACGCGCGCGTGGACGCCCCGGCCACCCGGGACCAGAAGGCGACGCTCGGCCGGCTCAGCCCGGAGGCGGTCACCGCCACGGAACTGGCCGGTGACCCGATCACGGCCCGACTGGTGCGCGCCCCGGGCAACGACGCCCCGATCGGGGGGTTGAAGGTCACCACGGAGAACGCCTGGTTCGCCGCCCGCCCCTCGGGCACCGAGGACGTGTACAAGATCTACGCCGAGTCCTTCGTCTCCGCCGACCACCTGGAGCAGGTCCAGCAGGCCGCGCGCGGCGTGGTCACCGACGCGCTGGCCACCTGACACCTTCCGCGGTCCGACGTGACGTCGTCTGCCCCGGGTTCAGGTGCTCAGGCTCTGCCCCGGGGCCAGCACCATGAACTCCCCGCCACGCTGGGCGGCCACCTCACCGAGGCGGTCATAGACGATGCCGCGACCGGGCTCTGAGGCATGCACCTCGTGGATCGGGATCACCCTGGACGCCTGCGCGGCGAGCACGTAGTCCATCACCTCACCCAACTTCAGCCAGGGGCCGCTGATCGGCGCGGCCAGCACCGCCACCGGCCCGGTGGGTGCCTCCAGGCTGTCTCCGGGGTGGTAGAAGTCCTGGCCGACCCGCACCGTCAGGTTGTCCACCTGCGGGATGCTGTGGTGGATCGGCGCGTGCAGCCCGCCCCCGAAGGTGACGTCGAACGGCCCGAACCGGCCGTTGGTGCCGGGCTGGACCACCTGCACCTCGACCGCGGGCAGGGCCTGGGCGGCACCTTCCGGACCAAGGATCGGTGCGCCCGGGTTCGCCTCCTGCAGTGCCTGCAGATTGTCGGTGCCCGCGTGGTCGGGGTGCTCATGGGTGAGGATCACCGCGACCACGCCGGTGAGTTCGGGAAGCGTGGTGAACGAACCCGGGTCGATGACCAGTCGGGCGGCCTCATCCTCCAGCGCGACGCAGGCGTGTGCGTACTTCGTGATCTTCATCGTTCACCCCACTCATCCCGTCGGCCTGGGCCGGACCGCCCGGCCCGGCGGTATGCGCTTGTCTGCCTACAGGGGGACCCTACTGCCTGTGCTTGCGCCGAACCGCCGGATGTGGACCAGGTCCGGTGCGCAGATGCTGCGGACTCAGGCCCAGGCCGAGCGCACGTCACCCTCCGTGGACTGGTAGGTCTGAGCGGAGGCCTCCACCCTCCCGGCCAGCACCCCGAGCAGATCCACCATCTCGGTGATCTCGATGTCCCACTCTCGTTGCCGCCCCTGGTAGGCCTGCGCGGCGGCACCGGTCCACTCCGTTTCCAGCGGACGCAGCTGCGCCACCATCCCGTCGAGGAGTTCGCGCATCGCGGTGGTGGCGGCCTCGAGGTCGTCCGCCGCCTGGTGCACCACATCGAAGGTGACGACGATCGGCTCGCTCATTCCGTGCTCCTCCTCACTCCGGGCCCAGGCCGCGCAGTTGCTCGGCGGCGTCGGCGGCGCGCTCCATGCTGGCGCGCAGGTCGGCGAAGGCCTCGTTGAGTTCGGAGAAGCGCTCGCCACCGGTGGCCTCATCGTGCTCGGCCATCTCGGCGGTGATCGTCACCAGGTTCTGGGCGGTCACGTCCTGGATCCGCTGGGCCAGTGGGGAGTCGTCCTCTCCGGAGAGCACCGCGGCCAGGGTGGTCTCCCCCCGGTCGATCCGGCCCTGCAAGTCCTGCCAGTCACGCCCGTGCTCCCCACGCCGGGCAGCAGCCGCCCGCTCGGCATCCATCTGCCTGCTCTCCTGGGCGAACCGCTCCCGCTCGGCGGCCTGCTCCTGCGCGGTCTGGCGGGCGTCCTCTGTGGCCGCGCGGATGTCGGCCAGCAACTCGTCGATCTCACTGCGGTCGAAACTCATGGTTGGACTCCGAATGCCGTGGCGGTGGCCGCGTCTCCGGCGGCAACCGTGCGTACCCGGTTGACGTAGGAGATGCTCTGCGCGATGAGCTTGATCAGGTAGGCCAGGCGGGTGAGCACCACGATCACGCTGCGGAACCGCTCCACGGTGTCCACCACCGTCTGGATCAGCCGGATGCCCTGGTTGATCTTGCGGATAGCGGTGGCCGAGCTGATCACGCCATCGATGGCCCCCACTGCCCAGCCCACCACCGGTACCGCCATCTGGGCGGCCGCGCGGGTGAGCCAGTCCCCCAGGAAGCCCAGGATGCCGGCGATGGCCTCGGCGGTGGACTTGGTCAGTTCCACCAGCGCCCCGGTCACCTCGGCCATCGCCGCGCAGCCCTCGCCGTACTGGGCGAAACTGTCCCCGATCTCCTGCATACGCCCGGAATAGGCTTCAGCGGCCTCCCCCGTCCAGCCGGCCGGGTTCGCCGCCGCGGCGAAGTTGCGGCCCACCGCCTCCGAAGCGTGCTGGGCGTGGCTCCACGCCTGCTCCCCCGAGGAGAGACCCACCCAGTCGCCGGCGATGGGCTCCACGAGACTTCGGATCGCCGAGGTCCCGGTGAGTTGTTCCAGCAACCAGTCCAACCCGCCCAGCAACGGTCCGGCCTTCCACCGCAGCCCCTCGCCGAAGTCATCCGTGGAGGGGGTGGGGCTGACCAGGCCCAACGAGGCGTTTTCGAGTTCGCGTACCGTCATCGGTCCTGTGCCCAATCGTGAGAGGCGGTGTTGTCCGGCCCACCGGCCGTAGCGCGCACCGTCTGCAGGGACTCCCCCGTCTCCATCGCGGCATTGACCGCGTCGTAGGCCCCCCGACTCTGTCCGTACAGCCCGGCCACGTCCTGACCCGCCTGCCAGGTACGCACGCTCATGTTGTTGTCCACCCAGGAACTCGCGTACGGGGCCTCCGGGGCCCTGCTCGTGGTGGTCAGGCCGCTGTCGTAACTTTCCCCCCACGCGGCGTACTGGCGTTGCTCGAACCGGTCCCGCAGGCTGGAGGTGGCACCGTGCTGGCCCCAGCGGTCGTCCGCGGCCTCCCAGGCAGAATCCACGGCGTTGTTCATCATGACGTCGAAGGGGCGGCGCACCCGGAAGTTGTCGAAAGCCTGCACCCCACCGGGTAACTCAGTGCGCGGCATTACCCGGTTGGCGTAGCCGTCGGCACCGGTCTTACCGGCACCGTCGACCAGGGAACGCGTGGTGTCGATCGAACTGACGGTGTGCTCGCGCAGATTGGACCAGATGCCGGAGCCCTCCGGCGCCTCACCGGGGCCGATCACTCCGGTGGCCGGAGGCAACTCCACACCGGAGCCCGGAGGCGGTGCGGCCGGGACGTCGATTCCGGAGCCCGCGCACGCATCCTCCAGTCCGGCCCGGCACTCCTCATCGGCGTCCAGGTAGGCCTGCCTGGACTCCTCGGCCACCTGGGCGACGGCTTCGCACACCGCCTTACCCTGGGCGAATCCCTGTACCGCGTTCTCCCGCCCGGAGTCATACATCGGTGCCAGGAAGGCCATGATCAGCCCGCCTACGTCGTTCAGCGTGGTGTGGCTCTCCAGGTGGCCCCTGATCGCGTCAACGTGCTCACCCTGGCGTTCGGCCAGTTGTCTGATGAGTTCGAGCGTGTCGGGATCGACCATGAACTCCGTCATTCAAACCTCCGGTCACCACAGGGAACTCCCCGCCACAATGGTTCGCACGCTACTGCGGGCGCTACCGGCGCGGAATGGGGAGAGGTACCCATCAGCACCGCGATCGCTACAGTGCGTTCCCATGCGCACGGTACGGAGCATCGGCAATGCCGCCTTGGCCGTGTGGCTGGCACTGGCGCTCACCGTGGCCCGGATCGCCCCGATCGCGCTGATGTTCGCGCTCGTCGCCGTGCCCTACCGGGTGGCGGGGACGTTGGTGGTGATCGTCGGCGTGGTGCTGGTGGTGCACACCGTCTCGGCGGCCCGCGCAGCGGTGCTGGATCGTGGCGACCACCAGGCCCTTCCCGACGACGACTACGTCGTGCAGGTGGCCGAGGAGGCCCGTGCACAGGGCCTGCCGGTGCCCACTGTGCTCCACCTGGAAGGCCGGTCGGACCGCGCACAGGATCCCGTGACCATCCGCGGATGGCGCTGGTGCTTCGTCCTCACCCCTGCCGGGGTGGACCCGCGGGACCTGGTCCATCAGGTGGGCCCCGACCTGCGCGATGGCACCGCCAGGATCCGGGTGCTGCTGTGGGCCTTCGATCTGGCGGTCACCGACTGGCGGGTGGTCCTGCGGATGATGGCCACCCCGTTCCGCAAGGGCGTGCGCACGGACCTACGCCTGTACCTGTTCCCGCTCCTGCTGTTGTCGCCGCTGGCCCTGACCGGGTACCTCATTGCTCGGGTGCTCGGCGCGGTCACCGGGATGCTGCTGCCCCGCCGGTTCCGCCGCGCCATGCCCGCGCCCGTCTCGGCCGGTGTCCGGGCCGAGCCCGGCAGCCATGATCCCGCCCTGCCCGAGGTCGGGCCCAGCACACCGAACTGGCGGCGCGTCCCCGACCTGCGCCCGATCGAGTCCCTGCTGGGTCCCAGCGCCCGCGTGATCATCGCGCTGCTGGTCACCCTCCCCGGGACCTACCAGGGCCTGGGTGTCCTGCCCGCTGAACGCACCGCATGGGCCTGGGAGGAGGGCCCCGCGTGGGCGGAGGTGGTCGATGTGGTCCATACCGAGCGCTCCGACGGACTGTTGGAACAGTTGGGGATCCGGCACAACTCGACGTGGCGCCCGCAGGTCGCCCTGCCGGACGCCTCACATGTGTGGCTGGCGGAGGGCACCACCCCGGTGGAACCGGGTGAGTCGATCCAGGTCATGTCCTGGACAGCCGTGGACGGTGAACACCACCGCCACCCGCGGCAGACGTCATGGACCCGGTACATCGTGATGAGCCTGCTGATGCTGGGGGCTTCGGTAGGCCTCTCGCTACCGTTCGCGACCTCCTTCCCCACGCTCCTCGGGCTAGCGGGCAACATCAGGCTGCGCCGGCTCGACCATGACCAACGCGTGCTGACCGGCCGCCGGCACCGTCGTCGCCGGCCCTGGAGCCGCCTCGGCAAACGGTTCGCAGACCTGCTGTGAGCGCCGAAGCCCGCCGGGATGGCCGGCGCACCGATGTCGCGACCCCGGGTAGCAGTCCGGGGCCGCGGCACGCAGACTGCTGGGTAGGGGAAGCAGCGCCGCACCGAGGCAGGACGGAGTGATCCATGGGCTGGGACCGCGAGCAGGCACGGCAGGTCAAGGCGCAGGCAGCCGACTACGTGACCGACCTGGTCGGCCATCTGGACGTGACGATGGCCCACCGCTACGGAGGGTCCACGATCGGGACGATCCCGGGGCCGGCCACCGTGGGGATCGCACTCGGCCTGGCCCCGGCCGCCGACGGTTCCTACCGGTTGGCGCTGCGGTACCGGCTGGGCACCCCGACGGCCAGGATGGCCGCCCGCCGCCTGAGCGAGCAGTTCGGGCCGGACCTGGACGTGCGGCACACCGGCAGGGTTCGTGCGTGGCCCGGTCCCGCACTGGCCGGGGTGGGGTTGCCCCGGTCGATCGCAGCCGAACTGACCGAGCGCACCCGGCCGTTGCGGCCCGGACTGTCGGTTGCGCACACCGGTGTCAGTGCCGGCACGCTGGGGGCGTTCGTGCGCCACGAGGGGGCTGTGCACGTGCTGTCCAACCACCACGTGCTGGTCGGGGAGGCCGGAACGCTCGGTGATCCGGTCGTGCAGCCCGGCCCTGCCGACGGCGGCACGGATCCGGCCGACCGGATCGGCGCCCTGGCAGGGCTGGTCGACCTGGTGCCCGGTCAGGTCGCCACGGTCGACGCCGCCATCGCCGCCCTCGAGCCGGACCTCGCAGCAGAGGCTGTCACCGCCTACCCCGGTGGTGAGCTGACCGGCACCACGCAGGTGGACGGCGGAGAGCAGGTGGCTAAGATCGGGCGCACCACCGGGCTCACCCACGGCGTGGTCACCGCGATCGAACTGGATGGTCTGCTGGTGGACTTCGGCCCCGGCCTGGGCACGCTGGCCTTCGACGGCCAGATCGAGGTGGAGGGCACCGGGGCGGACGCCTTCTCCGCCGGCGGGGACTCCGGATCGCTCGTCTACCTCACCGAGGAGACCTCAGCGGTGGGGCTGCTGTTCGCCGGCAGCACCGGCGGGGGGAGCGCCGGGCAGGGGCTGACCTTCCTGAACCCGATCCAGGAGGTCCTGACCCGTCTGGATGTCTCCTTGCTCGCCAGGGACGACGGCGCACAGCCAGCGGCCCCGGACCGGCACCGTGGAGAGGGAGCGGGACCGTGACTACCGGATCGCCCCGAGGCGACGAGGCGCCGGCCGGGGTCCCTCGAGCGCAGGCGCACGAAGCGAAGGAAGCGCTCGGGGCCGCCTTGGCCGATGAACCGGGTGTGTGCGGGCTGGGCCTGGGCCGGGCCGACGACGGCGGGTGGGTCGTGGTGGTCAACGTCGCCGGCGTGGAGGTCGGTTCCCGTATCCCCAGCCGCGTCGGGGCGACCCCGGTGCTGACCCGGGTGACCGGCACGATCCGCGCGGCCGGCGAGCCCGGCCGCGCCACCACGTGCGGGAACAGCGACGAGTGACCGCCGGTGGGCGATCCGCGCGGGCCGGAGCGGCGGGGGTTTGAAAAAGTCCGGGCCGCCGGTGGCGGCGGTTCCGTACGCTGGACCGTGTGAGTGACTCCGCGATGTACCGCCTGCGCACCCGGCTTGCTCGGTGGATCGACCCGGACACCCTTCCCGCTCCGAGCAGTTCGGGGACCGTATCCCCCGGCTCCGCCGGCACCGGCACCGCCCTGGTCATTGCCGGCGGTGGAGCCCGGTCCAGTTTCGAGATCGGCGCACTGAAGTACCTGTACCGGCATCAGCAGTTGGACCCCGTGGTGATCAGCGGCACCTCTGCCGGCTCCATCCTGGCCGCGGTGCTGGCCCAGCACTCAGACGCCGCGGACCAACTCCGGGCGCTGGAACAGATGGAGGAGATCTGGGCGCAGATGCGTCAGTCCTCGGACATGTTCGCCGAGCAGGAGTGGTTCACCGCTCTGCGCGAGCACATCCCCACCTGGCGCAAGGTGGTCGAGTTGCGTCAGCGGCGGGCCAACCGCGCCTCCCTGGCCGCGGGCCTGGCGGACCTGCTCGCCAAGCCACGGGAGGCGGTGGCCCGGATCACCGGAGACCGCGAGAACGGGGAACAGCCGTCGCACGCTCACGGCACCCACGGTCCCGGCCGCGGCCAGGTCGCCGAGGCTGCGGCCGTGGAGGTGGCCGCTGCGGCGAGGATCACGCCCGCGGCCGGCACGGAGGAGGCCGCACCGGCGACCGAGATCAACACCGGTACCGACACGCCACCTGAGCACGAACGGCACTGGAGCCCCGCGCACGCACTGGAGACCCTGAGCACCCTATGGGAGGCCGGCCGCTCGAGCACCGATCTGGAGCTCATCCTGCGCGGCGCCCAGCAGCAACGCTCCGCCTTCCGCCCCGGCACGATCGTGGACCGGCTGCTGGACCCGGAGGTGTTCTCGGCCGAGCGGCTGGGCCGATCCGCACTGGACCTGCGCGTAGCGGTGGTCGGCCTGGAGAGCGGGGAACTGCGGTACGTCGACCAGCACGGGCGCCTTCGGGACAGGTCCGACGCCGTGCTGGCCGACCTGCAGCCGGTGGGCATGTTCGAGGCGGTGCTGGCCTCCTGTTCGATCCCCGGGGTCTTCCCCCCGGTCCCGCTGGCCGGTGAGCACTACATCGACGGCGGGGTACGCGAGAACGTGCCGGCCGCCATCGTCCTGGACCGCGGGGACGTGGACCAGTGCTTCGTCGTCGTCGCCGCTCCCGAAGGGGTGGCCACCATGTCGGACTTCGCGCAGAAGGACCTGATGGAGATCCTGATGCGGTCCACCGCGCAGATCGGTCCTGATGAGATCCAGCGTGACGAGGTCCGGTACGCCCGCGAACGCGGGGCGGTGGTGATCCAACCGGAACTGGACATCCACGACATGGTCACGATCGACCCAGGGCTGGTCTCCATCGCGATCGACTACGGCTACCTGCGCGCTGCGGACGTCTGCGAGGCGGCGGAACCGGCCCGGCAGGAACGCACCCGCAACGTGATCCAACTGCGCCGACTGATCTGGACCAGTGAGGACGAGGCGTTCGGACCCGACGCCACCGGCGAGCCGACCATCGAGGACATCGCGGAACTGAAGATCCAGTTACGGGACCTGATCGCCGATCCCGGGTCGGCGCACCTGCCTCCGTCCGCCGACCAGTGGTGGCGCACCTGGGAGCGGCACCCGTTCGCCATCGAGGCCACACCCACCTGGCCCGGCGCACTCCGTTAGGCACCCGGCGTTCCAGGGCTCGCGTGAGGCCGTGAGCCACCTCACGCAGGCGGGGACTGGCCCTCGATCGCGTCGGGCGCTCCTGCGCCGTGCAGCGGCAGTTCGGCGTGCACGCTGAAGCCTCCATCGGACAACGGGCCGGCGTGCAGCCGGCCGCCGGCGAAGGTGGCCCGCTCGCGCATCCCGCGTAGCCCGAAGCCACCCGCACGAACGTCGGCCGAACCATCGCCGGGCGGATCGGACGGAGCAGGACTCGATGGGGCGAATGCACCGGGCCGAGGACCGTGGACCACCGATCCGGGGTTGCGCACATCGATCACCAGCACGTCCTGCCCGACCTCGATCCGCACGTCCACCGGCGCGCCGGGAGCGTGCCGCACGGCGTTGCTCAGGGCTTCCTGCACGATGCGGTAAGCACTGATTCCGGTCACGTCCAGGACCGCCTCATCGTCCAGATCACCCTGGACGTCGAACGACACGACGGCGGCACTGCGCCGGACGTTCTCGATGAGTTCGGGGACCCGACTCAGCGTGGGCTGCGGTGCCAACTCCTGCTCGGCGTCCTCCTGCCGCAGGACAGCGAGCAGGTCGCGCATCTCGACCAGGGCGGTGCGGGCGGACTCGGTGATCTGATCGAGTTCGGTCCGTACCTCCTCGGTGACTCCCTCGACCCGGTAACGCAGGGTGGAGGCCTGGATCGAGATGATGGACAGGCTGTGCGCCACGATGTCGTGCAGCTCCCGGGCGATACGTGTGCGTTCCTCCACCAGTTGACGCCGTTCCTGTTCCGCAGCGGTGCGCTCCTGCTGCGCGAGCAGTTCGGCCCGGCTCATCAACGACTCCCGGATGAGGACCCCGAAGGTGGTCACCAGGGCCAGGACCGAGGCAGCGGTGAGCAGGTTCGGAAGGATCGGTCGCCACTCGTCGCGCACCAGCGCCACGACCGTCGCGCACAGTCCCGGCACCACCACGGCGAGCAAGCTGCCCACCATCGCGTAGGGCCAGCGCTCCCGCAGCGCCAGGATTGCGCACAGCAGCGATGTGATCACCAGGGAGACCACCGGGATCGGCCAGGGGAACACCTCCCGGCCCATCGTCAGCACTGTGGTGCCGCCGAGGGCGATGGTGGACAGTGCCACCGCAACCTTGGGGCGCTTCAGCGCAACCGGCAGGCTCACCGCGTGCAACATGGAAGCCACCAGGGTGAGGGGGACGAATGCACGGTACAGCGTGGGCATCGTCGCCGCGTTGACCGCCAGGGCCACCAACCCGGAGAGCCACACGAAGATGGTCAGCCACTGGCTGGAGAGCAAGCGCGAGCCCGGGTGCGGGATCGCGCTGTCGAACCACCGCGGAACCACCCGGTCCTTGTTGGGCTCACGCGTGCCCGTCCACCCGTCATCGAGGGAACGCTGGGACGCCGATTCCTGCTCAGTCATGGCCGCTCTACGCTACCGCTGAACCAGCAGCGCCCGACTACTCACCGCATCGAGGGACACCAACAACCGCACCAGGGCCGGCGTGGTCAGCAGCAGCACTGCGCCCAGCACGCCGTGCACCAGGGAATCGGCCAGGTGTGCGTGGAAGGGCACCTGCGGCGCTACGAGCACCAACAGCAGCGAGGCCAAACCCTGATAACCGGGCACAAACACCGACCACAGCCAGGAAGTCACCCCACCGACGCCGGCCGCCAACCACGAGGCGGCGACGACGACGGTCGCCGTCCGCAGCGGCAACGCCACCACGACCGCATGCGTCATGTCCCGCCATAACTGCGGGTCGGCCACCATCCGGACCAGCCGCACGGGCCCGGTAGCCGACTGCCGGTACCGGGGGGCGGGGAACGAGTCCCCGGTGGTCCGGTCCAACAAGTCGCGCCCCTCCCGCGCGAAGCCGCTGGCGAGAAGCAGCGTGAAGCCCAGGATGGGGACCCCGGCCCAGGTCACCGCGGTGGCCAATCCGAGAGCGAACAGCGGCACCAGCAGGACGAAGCCCCAGTACCGACAGGACGAAGGCGGTCAGGAGGTGGGCAAGGCCCCGGAACGTCCCCGTCCACGAGAACCGCGCCCACGCCGGACGGGCTGCCGGTGACGGCGCATCCGGAGTGGTGCCGTGTACCGGGCTGAGCGGAAGTTCGGTCTGAAGGGTCTGCACATACCGAACGTACGAGTAGGGGGCGTCGATGGCATCACCCTACGGAGCCACATCCCTGCTCATCCTCTGGGGTGATCGCCGGATACAGTCGACCCATCCCAACCGATCGGAGGAAGGATGGTCACCGCCACGATTCGCGTGCTCATCATCGACGACCAGGCGATGGTGCGCGCAGGCTTCGGCGCCCTACTCGATGCCCAGGACGGGATCGAGGTAGTCGGTGGGGCAGATGACGGGATCTACGCCGCCGACCTGGTCCGCGAGCACGACCCGGACGTGGTGCTGATGGATGTTCGGATGCCCAGGGTCGATGGTCTGGAGGCCACCCGGCAGATCGCCGCCCTGACCGACCACCAACCCCGGATCATCATCCTGACCACGTTCGACCTGGATGAGTACGTCTTCGACGCCCTGCGGGCCGGTGCCAGCGGATTCCTGCTCAAGGACGCCCCGGCCGAGGATCTGATCCACGCGGTGCGGGTGGTGGCCGGCGGGGAGGCGCTGCTGGCTCCCTCGATCACGCGATCGTTGATCGCCGAGTTCGTCTCCCGACCGGCGCCCTCGGGCCCCGACGTCAAGGAACTGGCCGATCTGACCGACCGGGAACTGGAGGTGATGAGGTGGGTGGCGCGCGGTCTGTCCAATGGCGAGATCGCGTCCGAGATCTTCGTCGCCGAGCAGACAGTGAAGACCCACGTCAGCCGGATCCTCACCAAACTAGGGTTACGCGATCGCACCCAGATCGTGGTAGCCGCCTATGAGTCCGGCGTGGTCCAGCCCGGCTCCTGATCCGACCGGGTCACTCCGGAGTATCCCCTCGCGCCGCGCACGGCCTGACCGGCGCCGCGGCGCCCGTCAGTGCCGCGGCGACACGCCGAGGCACCGGCACGCCGGGCCCACTTTCGAAACCACCCGTGGTGGGCGATAGCGTCAGGGACATGGCAGTCTCCCCCTCATCGCTGGCTCGGTTGGGCCTACCGGTGTCGATTCGCGCGGCCCTGTTCGATATGGACGGCGTGCTGACCCAGACCTCAGCCCTGCACCGCAGCGCCTGGAAGGCCACCTTTGACCCGATCCTGGCCGCGGCCGGGCAGGAGGAGTTCACCGAGCGGGAGTACGCCGCGCACGTGGACGGACGGCGACGGTATGACGGGGTGCGCGCGTTCCTGAGCTCCCGCGGCATCAGCCTGCCCGAGGGTAGCCCCTCCGACCCTCCCGAGGCGGAAACCGTCTGCGGCGTCGGGAACCGGAAGAACGTCGCGATCACCCGCGCCCTGGCAACCGAGGGCGTGCGAACCTTCCCCGGCACGGTGGCCTACCTCGGGGCCGTGCGCGCCGCCGGGCTAGCCACGGCTGTGGTCACCGCGTCGGCGAACGGGCAGGCGGTCCTGGAGGCCGCCGGGCTGGGCGCGTTGCTCGACGGACGGATCGACGGCGTGATCGCGGCGGAACGCAACCTGCCCGGCAAGCCCGCTCCGGATACCTTCCTGGCCGGTGCCGAACTGCTGGGGGTCGCGCCCGAGCACGCCGTGGTGATCGAGGATGCCATCGCCGGAGTGCAGGCCGGGCGCAATGGTGGCTTCGGCTACGTGATCGGTGTGGACCGGTTGGACCAGCGGGCCCAGCTGTCCCGGGCCGGTGCCGACGTGGTGGTGGCCGACCTGGCCGAGTTGATGGAGCGGGCATGAGTCAGCACACCGCGCCGAACCCGTACGAGATCGACCCGTGGCGGGTGACCTACCGCGGCCTGGACGTGGACAACCTGGGCCAGTTGGAGTCGCTGTTCTCCCTGTCCAACGGGCATATCGGGTTGCGCGGGTCCCTCGACGAGGGCGAACCCCAGCACCTGCCGGGCACCTACATCAACGGGGTTCACGAGGAGATCCCGCTGCCCTACGCCGAACGGGGATACGGCTATCCCGAGGTCGGCGAGACTCTCCTCAACGCCACCGATGGCAAGTTGATCCGGCTGATGCTGGGGGACGCCCCGTTCGACATCCGCTACGGGCACCTGCTCAACCACGAGCGCACCCTGGACATGCGCGCCGGCACGCTGAACCGGAACACCACCTGGGTGTCCCCGAACGGCAACACCGTCAAGGTCAACTCCCAGCGGTTGGTGTCCTTCACCCAGCGCTCGGTGGCAGCGATCTGCTATGAGGTCACCGCCCTGGACGAGGACCTGGTGGTCGCGCTGCAGTCGGACCTGTTGGCCAACGAGCCCGGCGCCACCGCCTCCCGTGACCCGCGCGCCGGTGCACTGCTGGAGCGCCCGTTGACCGGGGTGCTCGCCGCCGCCCGTCAGGCCCGGGCCACGCTGGTGCACACCACGAACCGCTCGGAACTGACGTTGGCGACAGCGATGGATCACATCATCGAGGTGCCCGACGAGTCCCACGACACCATCGAGGCAGCCGGGGATCTGGCCCGCTACTCGGTCACCGCCCGCCTGCCCGCCGGTTCCACCCTGCGGCTGATCAAGTTCCTCGGCTACGGCTGGTCCCACCGCCGCTCCGCGCCGGCGCTCCGCGACCAGGTCGAAGCCGCGGTGTCCGTGGCCCGGCTGACCGGCTGGAAGGGCCTGCTCGCCGAGCAGGAGGAGTACCTCGATGAGTTCTGGAACCGGGCGAACGTCGACATCGAAGGGGACACCGGCCTGCAGCAGGCGGTGCGCTTCTCCATGTTCCACGTGCTCCAGGCCGGGGCCAGAGGTGAGGGGCAGGGCATCGCGGCCAAGGGCTTGACCGGCCTGGGCTACGACGGGCACACCTTCTGGGACGCCGAGACGTTCGTGCTACCGATGCTGACCTACACCGTGCCGCACGCGGTGCGCGACCACCTGCGATGGCGGCACACGATGCTGGACCAGGCCCGGGAACGAGCCCGGGAGTTGAACCTGGACGGGGCAGCGTTCGCCTGGCGCACCATCACCGGGCGGGAGTGTTCGGGGTACTGGCCGGCCGGGACCGCCGCTTTCCACATCAACGCCGACATCGCCGATGCCACCGCCCGTTACCTGGCAGCGACCCAGGACGTCGACTTCGAGGCCGAGTTCGGTGTGGAACTGCTCGTGGAGACGGCACGGTTGTGGGCCTCGCTGGGGCACTTCAGCGAGGACGGCTTCCACATCGACGGGATCACCGGGCCGGATGAGTACACCGCGGTGGTCAACGACAACTTCTTCACCAACGCCATGGCCCAGCGCAACCTGCGTGAGGCCGCCTCGGCGTGCGAGCGCCGGATGGAAGTGAGCGCCCTGTTCGGGGTGACCGAGCAGGAGCGGGAGGCATGGCGCCGCGCCGCGGACCAGATGGCGCTGCCCTACTCCGAGGACGCCGGCGTGCACGAGCAGTCCGAGGGCTTCACCGATGGTGACGAGTGGGACTTCGAGGGCACCAAGGCGTCCCAGTACCCCCTGATGCTGCACTTCCCGTACTTCCAACTCTATCGCAAGCAGGTTATCAAGCAGGCCGACCTGGTGCTGGCCATGCACCTGCGCGGTGACCTGTTCACCCCGGAGGAAAAGGCGAAGAACTTCGCCTACTACGAGGCGCGGACCGCCCGGGACTCCTCGCTGTCGGCCGCCACGCAGGCGGTCATGGCCGCCGAGACCGGCCACTTGGAACTGGCGTACACCTATTGGTCCGAGGTGGCGTTCGTGGACCTGGGGGACCTGCACGGGAACGCCCAGCAAGGCCTGCACATCGCCAGCATGGGCGGGGCGTGGCAGGTGGCGGTGGCCGGTTTCGGGGGGATGCGCGATCACGACGGCAAACTCACGTTCGCGCCCCGGCTGCCGGAGAAGCTGACCCGGATCCGGTTCCAGATGGCCTTCGCCGGGCGGGTGATCCAACTCGACACCCGTCGCAACGGTTCATCCTCCCCGGAGGAGACCACATATGAACTGCTCGAGGGCCCGGCGATGCGCACCTGGCACCACGGGGAGAAGGTCCGCCTGGAGGCGGGGCGCCCCGTCACCCTGCCCGTCCCGCCCCCACCCCGGGTGGAGCCCGTGCGCCAACCCTTCGGCCGCGAGCCGCTGCACCGACGCGAACTCAACCCCCGGCCGGAGATCTGAGCGCACCCGGCGCCGGGCCGGCTACGGCGCCGGCCGGTACTTTGGCCGGATGAACCTCTCCCACGACCCCCACTGGCCCAGGGCCGGCCGGTGGGGCCCGCCCGAGGGCGATTGCGATGTCGTCATCCTCGGCCTGGGCACCCACCGCACGTCCCTCTCCCCTACCGGTGCGCACGCCACCCCGGCAGCGGTCCGCGCCGCATTGCAGCGCTACGGCACCGCCCTGGCCGATGGCACCGACCTTGCTGCACTGCGCATCGCCGACGCCGGCGACGTCCCCGAGCCCGACGGCGAGGGGGAGGCCGAGGCGGTGCGCGCGGTGTCCGTAGCGGCCGGGCAGGCACGCCTGCTCATCGCCCTGGGTGGGGACAACGCGGCCACCGTCGCGGCTGCACTGGGAACGTGGGGCAGCCGGGCCGGAAGCGCCGGACTGGTCACCCTCGACGCCCATCACGACCTGCGCGACGGGGTCTCGAACGGGTCCCCGGTGCGGCGCCTGATCGAGGAGGGTGGCCTGGACGGGCGGCGCGTGGTCCAGATCGGTATCTCCGACTTCGCCAACTCCGCCTACTACCGAGCGCGTGCGAGGGAGTACGGCATCACCGTGATCGATCGGGACGAACTGCACCACACCCCGATGGCGGAGGTCATGGACAGGGCCCTGACCATCGCCTCCGGTGGCGCCGGTCCGGTGCACGTGGACCTGGACGTGGACGTGTGCGACCGGTCGGTGGCGCCGGCGTGCCCCGCCTCGGTGCCCGGCGGTATCAGCGCCCACGACCTGCGCGTCGCGGCCCGCTCGGCGGGGGCCCACCCAGCCGTGCGCTCGGTGGATATCACGGAGGTCGATGCGACCGCGGACACCACCGACCAGCGCACCGTGCGCCTGGCGGCCCTGTGCGTGCTGGAGGCGGCCGCCGGGGTGGCCGCCCGACGGCGGGGGGTCTCGGCGTAACAGCGCTGCGTGCCCGGCCCGGACGGACCGGCTCAGGTCGAGCCGCCCGCCAGGGCGGCTTCGAAGTGCCCCAGGACGTCCCGGCTGAACAGCACGAACCGCACCTGGGTGATGGCGTCGTCGTCAGCCAGGAACGCTCGCACCGCGCTCACGCCGACCCGGGCCACCTGCTCCGGATCCCACCCGTACACACCGGCGCTGATCGCCGGGAAGGCCACCGAGGTGGCGCCCACGCCCGCCGCCTGGCGCAACGAGTTGGTGAAGCAGGCGGCGAGCAGATCCGGGTCCCGCTGGCCGCGGTGGCGGTTCGGGCCCACCGTGTGGATCACCCACCGGGCGGCCAGGTTCCCGGCACCGGTGACGACCGCCTCCCCCACCCCGAGGCCGTCGCGGAGAGCCGTGTCGCGAAGCCGGCGGCACTCGGCGAGCAGGTCCGGCCCGGCTGCGGCGTGGATCGCGCCGTCCACCCCACCACCGCCCAGGAGTGAGGAGTTGGCTGCGTTCACGATGGCGTCGACGTCCTGCGCGGTGATGTCCCCGTGATGTGCACTGAGCATGGTGAGCGACCTCCCGGTACTGTCGGCGATGGGACCAGCGTGCCAGGACCAGCACCGGCGAACCAGCGGCAGCCGCGCCCCGGGCGCACCACCGGAGGCGGCCGAGGTGATCGACTTCTGCGCGTCGAGCACGCCGGTTGCAGCACCGGGCCGAGATCATCGCGACGGCGGTTGGAGCATCACGAAGGAACCGGACCGGGCCGGTCGCCGCCAGGAGAAGTGACGAAGCGAAGGAGAGATGGATGGTCGTCCGCGTAGGCGTGGTCGGTTACGGATTGCGGGGCAGCATCGCCAGGGAGGCCCACCGCCCCGGTGCAGGCTCGGTCGTCACCGCGGTATACGACCCCAGTGAGCGCTCGCGGGCCGAGGCTGCCGAGGCGTTCGGCGAGGTGCTGCTGACGGCGGACCTGGAGGAGTTGCTCACCTCCGACGTCGACGCCGTCATGGTGCTCACCCCCGACCACCTGCACACCGCCCCGGTGCTGGCGGCGTTGGAGGCGAAACTGCCGGTGTTCTGCGAGAAGCCGTTGACGGTGGACCTGGCCGAGGCCGATCAGATGCTGGCGACCGCCCGCCGCACCGGTACACGGCTGTACGTGGGACACAACATGCGACACCTGCCGGTGATCACGCTGATGCGCTCCCTCATCGAGCAGGGCCGCATCGGTGCGGTCAAGGCGATCTGGTGCCGGCACTTCGTCGGCCACGGCGGGGACTACTACTTCAAGGACTGGCATGCCGACCGGTCCAGGAGCCACTCCCTGCTGCTGCAGAAGGGCGCCCACGACATCGACGTGATCCACTGGCTCGCCGGCGCACCGGCCACCCGGGTGCAGGCGATGGGGGCGATGAGCGTGTACGCACACAACCCCGACCGCACCGATCGCAGCGGGCAACGGATGACCGACTGGTGGTCCCTGGAGAACTGGCCGGCCACCGCCCACACCGGACTGAACCCGGTGGTGGATGTGGAGGACCTCTCGCACGTCCAGCTCGCACTGGGCAACGGGGTGCTGGCCACCTACGACCAGTGCCACTACACCCCCGACTACTGGCGAAACTACACGGTGATCGGCACGCACGGACGCATCGAGAACATGGGCGACACACCTGGGTCCCAGGTGCATCTGTGGAATCGACGCCACCAGGGCAGCGCACCACCCGATGAGACGTTCGAGGTGCCCGCGGCCGAGGGCGGTCACGGCGGGGCGGACCGCATGCTGGTCGATGAGTTCCTCCGGTTCGCCGTCGAGGGTGGCATCACCTCCACCTCCCCGGTCGGCGCCCGCGATGCGGTGGCCGCCGGCATCATGGCCACCCGGTCGCTACGCGAGGGTAGCGGCGTCGTGGAGGTGCCCGCCCTCGATGCCGAACTGGCCGAATACTTCGCGGCCGGGCAGCCCGGTCCGGCGGGATAGCAGGCGAAGTGACCGGCCGCCCGGGCCGGCGAGCCGGCGGACTCGCCCACGCAGGTGGCCGGGCGTGATGGGATAAGCCCATGCACGATGCACCCATCGCGAACGCGGTCACGCTCGGCACCATCCCGCTGAGCGTTGACGACGTGGTGGCCGTGGCCCGCGACGGCGCCCCGGTCCACCTGCCGCCCGAGGTCCTGACCGAGATCGCCGACAGCCGCCGGCACGTGGAGTCACTGGTGGACGCCGAACGGCCCCACTACGGGGTCTCCACCGGGTTCGGGGCCCTGGCCACCACCCACATCCCACCCGAACGGCGCACCCGGCTGCAGCAAGGGCTGATCCGCTCCCATGCGGCCGGCACCGGACCGGAGGTGGAGACCGAGGTGGTCCGTGCGCTGATGCTGCTGCGCCTGGCCACGCTCGCCTCGGCCCGCACCGGCGTGCGCGAGAGCACCGTGCGTGCCTACGCGGACCTGCTCAACGCCCAGCTGACGCCGGTGGTGCACGAGTTCGGGTCGCTGGGCTGCTCCGGCGACCTCGCCCCGCTGGCCCACGCGGCGCTGGCCCTGATGGGCGAAGGCACCGTGCGCACCCGGGACGGCCACGCCCATCCGGCGCGCACCGCACTTCTGCGCGCCGGTCTGGCACCGGTCGAACTGGCCGAGAAGGAGGGCCTGGCGCTGATCAACGGCACCGACGGGATGACCGGCACGCTGGCCCTGGCCTGTGCCGACCTGAGGAACCTGCTCCAGGTCGCCGACGTCGCGGCGGCGATGAGCGTGGAGGCGTTGCTGGGCACCGACGCAGTCTTCGCCGCGGACCTGCAGGCGTTGCGCCCGCACCCGGGACAAGCGGCCTCGGCCGCGAACCTGTGCGGCCTGATGGCCGGCTCCGGCATCGTGTCCTCCCACCGCGGCCCGGACTGTTCCCACGTGCAGGACCCCTACTCACTGCGATGCGTTCCCCAGGTGCACGGGGCCGCCCGGGACACCCTGTCCCACGCGCTGGGTGTCCTCGAGGTGGAACTGGCCTCGGTGATCGACAACCCGGTGGTGACCCTGGACGGGCGGGTGGAGTCCAACGGGAACTTCCACGGCGCCCCGGTCGGTTACGTGCTGGACTTCCTGGCGATCGCCGCCGCCGACGTCGCCTCGATGAGCGAGCGGCGCACCGACCGCTTCCTCGACACCGCCCGCAACGCTGGCCTGCCGGCGTTCCTGGCCCAGGATCCGGGCGTGGACTCCGGGCTGATGATCGCCCAGTACACCGCCGCCGGGATCGTCTCCGAACTCAAACGCCTGGCCGTCCCGGCCAGCGTGGACTCCATCCCCTCCTCGGCGATGCAGGAGGATCACGTCTCGATGGGATGGGCCGCGGCCCGCAAACTGCGCCGCGCCGTGGACGGTCTGCGCCGGGTGCTCGCGATCGAGATCCTCACCGCCGCACGCGGCATGGACCTGCGCCGGCCGCTGCAGCCGGGACCGGCCACCGGTGCAGCCAGAGGCGTACTGCGCGCCGCCGGCGTCAGCGAGCCCGGCCCGGACGAGCATCTCAGCCCCCAGATCGAGGCGGCCCACCAGGTGCTCCTGGACGGTTCCCTGCTCACCGCAGTGAGCGAGGTCACCGGTTCCCTGGCCTGAGCACCTCCGGCACGGCTTCCCACCACCGGCTAGTAAGGTTAGCCTTACTTAAGACGTGCCCAGTCGGGCCCCCGATCTCAGGAGAACAAACTCGATGCCTCTCAGAGCACCCACGATGCGCACATGGCTGGCACCGACCGCGATCGCCGGACTGGTCCTCGCCGGGCTGACCGCGTGCGGCTCCGGTGACGGCTCGGACGAGGAGTCCCTGACCCTCTACAGCGGCCGAAACGAGGCCCTGGTGCAGCCGGTGCTGGACTCCTTCACCGAGGAGACCGGGATCGAGGTCTCGGTGCGGTACGGCGGGACTGCGGAGATGGCTGCCCAACTCCTGGAGGAAGGGGACCGCAGCCCCGCCGATGCCTTCCTCGCCCAGGATGCCGGCGCGCTCGGGGCGCTCGCTGCCGATGGACTGCTGGCGCCGCTGCCACAGGACACGCTCGACCTGGTCCCCTCCGCCTACCGCTCCGCCGACGGCTCCTGGATCGGGCTGACCGGCCGGTCCCGGGTGCTGGTCTACAACAAGGACGCGGTCAGCGCCGAGGAACTGCCCGAGTCCGTCTTCGAACTGACCGAGGAGCAATGGCGGGGCCGGGTGGGGATCGCACCGACCAACGCCTCCTTCCAGGCGTTCGTCACCGCGATCCGCCTGATGGAGGGCGACGACGTGGCCCGGCAGTGGCTCTCGGACCTGGCTGCGAACGACCCGCAGCTCCGCGAACGCAACGGCATGATCGTCGCGGACGTGGACGCGGGCGTGTTCGACGTCGGGTTGGTCAACCACTACTACCTCTTCGAACAGGCCGAGGAGGAGGGCGTGGAACCGGAGGACCTGGATGTGGCCCAGCACTTCTTCGCCGGCGGTGACGCCGGAGGCCTGGTGAATATCTCCGGGATCGGCGCGCTGGGTGGGGAGCCCTCACCGGCCGCCCAGGAACTCATCGACTACCTGCTCAGCCCCACCGGGCAGGAGTACTTCCGCGACCAGACCCACGAGTACCCCATGGTCGAGGGCATCGAGGCCGACGAGCAGTTGCCGCCCCTGACCGGCCTGGACCAGCCCGGGATCGACCTGAACGACCTCGACGACCTGCAGACCACCGTCGAGATGATCAGTGAGGCGGGATTGTCCTGACCCAGCGCGCACACCCAGCACTGACCGCGGCGGCCCTGGTCGCCACCGCGGTGGCACTGGTGCCGCTGGCCTATCTGATCGCGCGCGTCGCCGGGGCCGGGCCCGATGCCTGGCTCGCCGCGGTGACCCGCCCGCGGGTGGGGACACTGGCAGCCACGTCCATGCTGCTCGCCCTGGTCGTGGCGATCGGGTGCCTGGCGCTCGGCGTCGGCAGCGCCTACCTGGTCACCCGCACCGATCTGCCCGGGCGGCGCCTCTGGGCGGTGGTGGCGGCACTGCCGCTGGCGGTGCCCAGTTACGTCGCCGCGTTCAGTTGGTCGGCGGTGGCGGACCTGTGGTCCTCAACCGCCAGGTTCGAGGGGTTCTGGGCCGCCGCCCTGGTGCTGACCCTCTACACCGCGCCGTACGTGTATCTGCCGGTGGCCGCGGCGCTGGCCGCGACTGACGCCGGGCAGGAGGAGGTGTCCCGCTCCCTGGGCCGGGGCCCGTGGCAGACCCTGATGACCGTCACCCTCCCGCAAGTGCGCCCGGCCATCGCCGCCGGTGGCCTGCTCGCCGTGCTCTACGCGCTGTCGGACTTCGGAGCGGTGTCGCTGCTGCGGGTGGACACCTTCACTCGCGCGATCTTCACCGCCCTGGGTTCGGGCTTCGACCGGATCGGCGCACTCAGCCTGGCCAGCATGCTCGTGCTGCTCACGCTGCTGATCCTGGCGATCGAGCACAGCACCCGCCGCCGTGGCGCCCGGTACGCCCGCACCGGCAGCGGGGTGCGTCGCTCCGCCCCCATGCACCAACTCGGGAGGTACGGGCGCTGGGTCGCCTACGCCACCATGATGGGCACCGCACTGGTCGCCCTCGGGGTCCCGGCGGTCGCGATGGCTCGCTGGTCCGCTCGCGGTTTGTCCCAGCCCGGCTCGGTCGGGGAGGTGCTCAGCGCAGCGTCCGGGTCTGTCGGGCTTGCCCTCGCGGGTGCGCTGGTGACCACGGCGCTGGCGATCCCGGTGGGGCTGTACGTGGCCCGTCACCCCGGACGGCTGGCTCGGGCGCTGGAACACGCCGCCTATCTCGCGCACGGCCTGCCCGGAGTGGTGGTCGGTCTGTCACTGGTGTTCCTGGGCGTGGCCGTGCTGCTCCCGCTCTACCAGAGCGTCTGGTTGCTCGCCGTGGGGTATGCCACGTTGTTCCTGCCCCTGGCCCTGGCCGCGGTGGCCGGGGCCGCCGCGAAGGCACCGCCCGGCCTGGAGGAAGTGAGCCACTCCCTCGGGGAGGGCCCGGGGCGCACCTGGGCACGGGTGACCCTCCCGCTCACGCTCCCGGGTGTGCGCGCCGGGGCCGCGCTGGTGTTCCTGGCGTGCATGAAGGAGTTGCCGGCCACGTTGCTGCTGCGGCCCACCGGGATGGAGACCCTGGCCACCCGGCTGTGGTCGGCCACCGAGGTGCAGCGCTACGCCGAGGCCGCGCCCTACGCCGTGCTGCTGGTCCTGCTCGCCGCGCTGCCCACCTGGCTGCTGACGGTCCGCAGCGGGATCCGCGGGGCCGGCGTGAGCAGTGAGAAACCTCACCCCCAGGTGGCGCCGGAGAGTGTGAGGGTGGAACCGTGAGTGCTGTCGAAGTAGTCCAGGTGCACAAGGCCTTCGGCCAGGTGCGGGCCCTGGACGGCGTGGACCTGAGCCTGGGCGCGGGCAAACTGCTCGCGGTGCTCGGGCCCTCCGGCTGCGGCAAGACCACACTGCTGCGTGTCCTCGCCGGGTTCGAGGAGATCGACGCCGGCCGCATCGCCCTGGAAGGTCGGGCGGTGTCCCTGCCCGGGGTGCACCTACCCCCGCACCGGCGCCACGCAGCCATCGTGCCGCAGGACGGCGGCCTGTTCCCGCACCTGTCGGTGGCGGACAACATCGCGTTCGGCCTGGGCCGGCGCAAACTGGGCCGTCGCGGCACCCGGGACCGGGTCGCTGAATGCCTGGACCTGGTCGGCCTGTCCGGCCTCGGCAGCCGGATGCCGCACGAGCTCTCCGGCGGACAACAGCAGCGCGTGGCGGTCGCCCGGGCACTCGCGCCCCGGCCTCCGCTGGTGCTGCTGGATGAACCGTTCAGCGCCCTGGACGCCACCCTGCGCACCGAGGTGCGCCAGGTCGTCCGCCAGGCCCTGGCCGAGGACGGGGCCACCGCGTTGATGGTCACGCACGACCAGGCCGAGGCGTTGTCGATGGCCGATGAGATCGCGGTGATGCGCGCCGGGCGGATCCTGCAGGCGGGCCGTCCCGCTGAGATCTACCGCGCGCCGGTGGACCCCTGGGTGGCCGGGTTCGTGGGCGAGGCGCAGTTGCTGCCGGTCCTGGAGCGCGACGGGCAGCGGGTGCGCACGGTGCTCGGTTGGTTGGGTGTCACCGGGACACCCGGTCCGGGGCAGACCCAGGTCATGCTGCGCCCCGAGCAGGTCACCATCCACCCCGCCGAGGGTCCCGGCGCTCCGGCCACCGTGGTGTCGGTGGACTACTACGGCCACGACGCCCTGGTGATCCTACGCGCCGGGGATCACACCACGGTGCTCTCCCGGGTAGTCGACGGCCCCCAGGCGGCACTGCAACCAGGCACGCCCGTGACGGTGGCGGTACTGGGCAAGGCCCGGTGCTACGCCGGTAACTCCGAGACCGGGGCCGAACCCGTCGTCGGGCATCCCGCCGGACATGACGCGCCCGGCACCGGCGATGCCGGCACCTCCGGCTCCGCCCAGCCGCAGTACCACTGACACCCACCCCGGGCCGCGTCCCGGCACCGGCGGTTCAGGCCGTTCGATCTCGGGTGCACCGCGGCCCACTTCGGTACCGTCGTGGCCATGAGCAGTCACGACGTCGTCCGCTCCCCCACCGGGACCGCCCTGACCGCCAATTCCTGGCAGACCGAGGCACCCCTGCGGATGTTGATGAACAACCTCGACCCAGCGGTGGCCGAACGCCCCGAGGATCTGGTGGTCTACGGCGGCACCGGCAGAGCGGCGCGCGACTGGCCCAGCTACCGCGCGATCGTGGCCACGCTGACCGGCCTGGAGGCCGATGAGACCCTGCTGGTCCAGTCCGGTAAACCCGTCGGTGTGATGCGCACCCACGAATGGGCACCGCGGGTGCTGATCGCCAACTCACACCTGGTGGGCGACTGGGCCTCCTGGCCGGAGTTCCGGCGCCTGGAGCAGCTCGGGCTCACGATGTACGGACAGATGACGGCCGGCTCCTGGATCTACATCGGAACGCAGGGCATCCTGCAGGGCACCTACGAGACCTTCGCCGCGGTGGCCGCGAAGAGGTTCGGCGGCACCCTGGCCGGGACACTGACCCTGACCGGTGGGTGCGGCGGGATGGGCGGTGCGCAACCCCTGGCGGTGACGCTCAATGGTGGGGTGTGCCTGGTGGTGGACGTGGACGGGGCCCGGCTGCGCCGTCGGGTCGGCACCCGGTACCTGGATGAGGTCGCAGAAGACCTCGATGCCGCCGTCACCCGGGTGGAGACGGCCCGGGCTGCGCGCGAGGCAGTCTCGGTGGGTGTGGTGGGCAACGCCGCGGACGTGTTCACGGAACTGCTCCGCCGGGACGTGGCCATCGATGTGGTCACCGACCAGACCTCGGCGCACGATCCACTCTCCTACCTGCCCCAGGGTGTGGACCTGGCCGACTGGCACGACTACGCCGCCGCCAAACCCGAGGAGTTCACCGTCCGCGCCCAGGAATCGATGGCGGCGCACGTGGAGGCGATGGTCGGCTTCGCCGATGCCGGCGCGGAGGTGTTCGACTACGGCAACTCCATCCGCGACGAGGCCCGCAAGGGCGGGTACGACCGGGCCTTCGAGATCCCCGGGTTCGTCCCGGCCTATATCCGTCCGTTGTTCTGTGCGGGCAAGGGCCCCTTCCGGTGGGCGGCGCTGTCCGGGGACCCCGCCGATATCGCCGCGACCGACGAGGCGGTCCTGGACCTCTTCGGCGAGAACGACCACCTGCGCCGGTGGATCCGCGCCGCCCAGGAGCGGGTCAGCTTCGAAGGGCTGCCCGCGCGGATCTGCTGGCTCGGTCACGGCGAACGCGATCGCGCGGGCCTGCGGTTCAACGAGATGGTGGCCGATGGCACCCTGCGCGCTCCGATCGTGATCGGCCGGGATCACTTGGACTGCGGCTCGGTGGCCTCCCCCTACCGCGAGACCGAGGCGATGGCCGACGGGTCCGATGCGATCGCGGACTGGCCGATGCTCAACGCCATGGTCGCCGCCTCCTCCGGGGCCACCTGGGTCTCGCTGCACCACGGCGGCGGGGTGGGCATCGGGCGCTCCATCCACGCCGGCCAGGTCAGCGTGGCCGACGGCACCGACCTGGCCGCCCGGAAACTGGCGCGCGTGCTCAGCAACGACCCTGCGATGGGCATCATCCGGCACGTGGACGCGGGGTATGAGTCCGCCGAGCAGGTAGCCCGTGACCACGGCGTCCCGATCCCGATGCACACCGCGCCCGGTTCGGAGACCTGATGGCCGCCATCGCGATCACCGGGATCGCAGAACTGGTGACCGGTGACCCGGCGCTGGGCACCGGCCCGCTGGGGGTGCTCGAGGACGCCGCCCTCGTCATCGAGACCGACGACGACGCTGCCACGGCGGGCGGTCTGCCCGCGCCCGGCGGGTCTGCTCCGGGGGCCGGTGACGGCGCCACCAGCCCGCGCGGGCGGATCGCCTGGGTGGGCCGGGGCCGGGTGACACCCGCGGCCGACGCCCGCATCGACGTCGACGGGGCATGCGTGCTGCCGGGGTTCGTGGACTCCCACACCCACCTGGTTTTCGCCGGGGACCGCTCGGCGGAGTTCGCCGCCCGGATGAGCGGGCAGTCCTACGACGGCGGCGGGATCGCCGTGACCGTGGCGGCCACCCGGGAGGTCTCCACGCGGGTGCTGCGTGAGCGGCTCCGGGCGTTCGTGGCCGAGGCCCGCGCCCAGGGCACCACCACGATGGAGGTCAAGTCCGGTTACGGCCTGGACGTGGCCAACGAGGTGCGCTCGCTGCAACTGGCGGCGGAGGTGACCCCGGAGGTCACCTTCCTGGGTGCGCACGTGGTACCACCGGAGTTCGCCGGGCGGGCCGACGCGTACGTCGACCTGGTCAGGGGGCCGATGCTGCGCGAGTGCGCCCCGCACGCCCGGTGGGTGGATGTGTTCTGTGAACCGGCGGCGGCCTCGGCTTTCGACGGTGAGCAGTCACGGGCAGTGCTGGAGGCGGGCGCCCGGGCGGGCCTGGGTCTGCGCGTACACGGCAACCAACTCGGGTACGGGCCCGGGGCACAACTGGCGGTGGAACTTGGGGCGGCCAGTGTGGACCACTGCACGTACCTGTCCGATGAGGACGTGATGGCCCTGGCCGGCTCGGACACCGTGGCCACTCTGCTGCCCGGGGTGGAGTTCTCCACCCGGTCGCCCTACCCCGATGCACGCAGGTTGCTGGACGCCGGGGTCACCGTGGCGCTGTCCACCGACTGCAACCCCGGCACCTCCTTCACCTCCTCGATGCCGCTGTGCATCGCCCTGGCGGTGCGGGAGATGGGGATGAGCGTGGACGAGGCGGTCCAGGCGGCCACCACCGGTGGCGCGGCGGCGCTGCGGCGCGAGGACGTGGGGCACCTGGGGGTCGGGGCGCGGGCGGACCTGGCGGTGCTGAACGCCCCGACCCGGACGCACCTGGCCTACCGGCCCGGAGTGCCGTTGGCTCGGACGCTGGAGTGGAGTGAGCACGCCGGGGGTTGAGTCGGCGGCGACCGCCCGGGGCGGAGTGTGGCGGAAATCGACTCCTACAGCCGGTAGGATCAAGTCGGCCATCAGCCCCGAACCGAGGCAAGATCCGTGATTACCCTGACTCTGCTCGTGTCCATCGCCCTGATCGCCACCGGCGCCGTGGCCTACATCGCCACCGCTGCCGCCAGCATCACCGCGCTGATCCCCGCCTTCGTGGGGGTGCTGCTGCTGGTCTGTGCCCTGATCGCACGCGGGACGAAGGCCCGCAAACCCGCCCTGATCGTGGCCCTGGTGCTGGCGCTGCTGGGGGCGCTGGGCTCCCTGCCGAACCTCATGGGCCTGGGCGACCTGTTCGCCGGGGATGCTGACAACCCCGGGGCGATCATCGCCAGCACCATCATGTTCGTGTTGCTGCTGGTCCTGGTGGTGGCCGGGATCCGCTGGTTGCTCGCCTCCCGCGCTGCGCGCTGACTGACGCGCACGCGCCGAGTACGCGCCTGGCCCGGGACGCCTCACTCGGGCGGGCACCGGCTCCGGCCGGCCGGTGCCCGCCGGCTCAGGCGGGCCCGTATGTCCACCGGCCGGCGACTATGGTCGCCCAGACCGGCATGGTCCGCAGCGCCTGACCGTCCGCGGTGTGGGGGTCGACGTCGGTCAGCACCAGGTCGGCGTCCTGGCCCACGCGCACACTCCCCTTCCCGCGCGTACTGGCCGCCAGCGCCGTCGAGACCGGTAGCGCCTGCTCGGGGTGCCACGGCTCCCGGCCGTCCCGGCTGCGGGTCACCGCGGCGCTGATCGTCACCCACGGGTCCAGTGGCGCCACCGGCGCGTCCGAACCCAAGCGGATCGTCGCGCCGGCCCGGGCCAGGTCCGCCAGCGGGAAGCACCACCCTGTGCGCTCGGGCCAGTACTGCTCGGCCAGATCCCGGTCATCCATGGCGTGCTCGGGTTGCACACCGGCCACCACGCCCAGGGCGGCGAACCGCGCATGATCGGAGGGGTGCACCAACTGGGCGTGCTCGATCCGGCCGCCGGAGCCGGTGGCCTCGAAGGCGTCCAGTGCGGCGGTGACAGCCAGATCCCCGATCGCGTGCACCGTGGCGGTGATGCCTCCACCGGCTGCCCGCCGGACCAGTTCCACCATCTCGGTCACGTCGTACTCCCGGTACCCATAGCCCCCGCCGGGAGCCCGGTCCACCTGGGCTGATCCCCGGTAGGGGTCGCGGCACAGCGCGGTGCGGGTGTTCAGCGACCCGTCGGAGAGGATCTTCAGCGGTCCCACCCGCACCAGCCCACCGGTTCCGGGCACCACCTGGCCACTGCGCCAACCCTCGGCCAGCGCCGCCGGGAGCCGGTCGGGGTAGATCCCGGCCTCCACCCGGACCAGGGCCGGCACGGCGGCGCTGAGCCGGGTGCGCCAGTCGCTGATGTTGTCCGCCCACTCCAGGTCCACCACACCGACGACACCGCGGGCCGCCAACAGCGGCAACGCCTTGGCCAGGGCGCCTTCCGCCCCGGCTACGGTCGCAGCGTCCAGCCGAGGCATCGCCTCGAACCACGCGCCCTCACGGACCAGCCCGTCGGCCCCGACCGTAACCTGCAGCAGGTCCGCGCCGGCGGTGTTCACCCAGGCGCAGTGCAGGTCACCCGAGACGAGCACCACGGGCACCGAACCGGCTACCTGATCGAGGAGATCCCGGCTCGGAACGTCGGGCCACAGCGCGTCACGGAACCCGTAACCCACCACGGGGCGGTCCGTAGGCAGGGCGGTGCGCACCAGGTCCATCACCTGTGCCGCCGAGGTCGCCCCGCTCAGGTCCAACCGGGACATCGCCAGGGCCCACTGCACCATGTGGGTGTGCTCATCCCACAGGCCCGGGAGCAGGTAGCGGCCCTCGGCGTCGATCTCCGCGGAGCCGGCCGGTGCCTCCACGTGCCCGGTGGGGACCACCCGTACGACCCGACCGTCCGTGATCGCGGCGTCCCACACCTCCTCGCCCGGGCCGCCCCCAGCGGCAGGGCGACCATCCCCGGCCCGGCCGGGTGCGCCGTCGTCGGCTGCCAGGGGTCCTGGCAACCGCACCCTACGGATCACGAGCGGCGCATCCCCGGTGCGCGGCTCCCGTTCGATCGCTTCCATGCACACTCCCTTCCCGCAAGGAGGGTACGTGCCTGGATGCCCGGACGTGCCCAGATGCCCCTGCCGTGGCACCACCGGACTGAGGGAGGGAGGCGGCCGGTGCGGGAAGGCGGCACTCCCGGGGGGGAAGGCTGCATGACCCAGGCGCGGGTAAGCCGGGGTCGCGAGGCACCTACCACATGGGACTAGGGTTCAGGAGGTGATCGTCGACCTGACCCGCGCCGAGGCGGTGACAGGCGCCGACGAGGTCACCACCCTCTACGCCGCCGCGTTCGGCTACCCTTCCTCGGTCACCCGGCAGTTCACCGACACCTACACCCGGTGTATGCGCGAGTACAACGGCGCGCGGCTGCTGCTAGCCCGGCTGGACGGAGCGTCGGTGGGCTTCGCTTTCGGATTCACCTTCGAACGCGGGCACTGGTGGCCCGAACAGATCGGTCCCACCCTGCAGGCGGCCGACCATGCGGATTGGATGCAGGACGCCTTCGAACTCGCCGAACTGGTGGTGGCCCCCGAGCACCAGGGCAGTGGCACCGGGGGCATGCTCCTGCATCACCTGTTGCACACCACCCGGCACCAACGCGTCCTGCTGGCCACGGCCCCGACCAACCCGGCACGCCGGCTGTACCGGCGGGCCGGGTTCGTCGAGCTCCTGCCGGACTTCCGGTACGGCGACAGCGGCCCGGCCGCGGTGATCATGGGCCGGGACCGGGACAGCACCGGGCCGCCGGCCTCACCACAACGTGGCGTCGGCGCGGGGAGTTAACCGACCCGGGGCGAGCGGTTCGGGTTCGGGGACCTCCACCTGGTGGCTGTGCACCAGAAAGTTGTCGATCCGGTCCTTACGGATCATCACCTTCAGCGCCCGGGCATCGCCGCTGGGCTGGCGGCCCTGGGCGAAGTCGCCGAGCACGGTGTGGAAGTTGCCGGTGTTGACCTCCAGCACCTTCATGGAGAAGAACCGGACCGCTTCCTTGAACCGGCCGGCGTAGGACAGTTCGTTGAACCCCTTCCGGGCCACGTACCCGGCGTCCCGGCGCCACCTGTTCCATTCGATCGTGGCGGCGTTCTGGTTGTCCTTGGCCTTCCAGGTCTGGTGCTCATAGAGCACGAACCAGAACTTGCCGTACTCCTGCACGCACGCCCGCACCGAGGCGGCGTCGTTACCCGGGGCCTCCTTCTGCACATGGTCAGAGGCCTTCAGGTCCCCGTAGTGGGCGACGGTGGGACCGTCACGGAACTGCAGGTCGTAGTCGAACCCGCCGGGGGTCTTGTTCTTCAGGTGCCGCACCCGGTCGGTGTGGCCGCCGGCGTGGAGGAACTCCTCCAGCCGGTACTCCAGGTAGAAGCCGGGCCACTCGCCCTGGAACCTGTCGGGCCAGGCGGCCCGGTGCATCCGCTGCACCGCGGTGCTGGACATGGTCAGTTGACCGTCGATGAATACCTCGTTGAACTGCTGCAGGACCTCCAGATGCGGATCGGTCCCCACGTCGCCGGTGCGCAGATAGTGCGCGAAGGAGTCCGCGCGCACGCTGGTGAGCCGGTTACCGTTCCGGTCCCGACGGCTGAAGGAGCCACGCGCCTGGGCCTGGAACAGATCATTGGTGGACACGTGCGCGGCGGAGTTGTTCGCCTTCCGCGCCACGTAGGTGTCGGGGTCGAAGTCCACGAAGATCGTGGTGCCTTCGTAGTGGTAGAGGCCGATGAAGCGCGGCCGCAGCCCACCTTCCCGGAGCAGGTGATGGATGCCGATCCACTGGTTCGGTATCTGGATCCGCTTCTTGAACCCTGGCCAGGGATGGCCCAGATGGTGCACCTGCCGCACCAGCAACGCGTTGTCCTCGGCTATCAGAACCATCTCGGAGCCCACCTGCTGCACGTAGACCTCCGGCAGATACCGCCCCAGGATCGCCACGCGCTCGGCCGGGCGGATCCTGGCGTCGGTGTCCTGGACCACCGTGCCGTCCGGGCCGATCTGGTCGACCACCTGTGCGCCCATGCCTGGGTTCTCAGGCGACGCCGGCCTGCGCCAGGGCCGAGCCGGGCGCCATCGCCACATCGGGGTTGGCCGGCGCCTGCCGCACCGCGCGGGCCAGGCCGGGTGAGCGGTCCTCGACGTCATCGATGGTGCGCACCAGGTGTTGGCGCAGCACGTAGTAGGCGGCCCCGACGTTCACCCCGTTGCCCATCTGCCGGTAGGAGGCGGCTGCTGGCTGGTCGCCGAAGGTGAACTCATCGGGCAGGCCCTGCAACCGGGCGGCCTCGCGCGGGGTCAGCCGGCGCCGTCTGTCCCCCAGGATGGTGGTCTGGGTGATCGCGACCAGGGCCGGCACGTAGGTGGGCTTCTTGGCTCTGATCCCGGAGGGCCGGAAGTGCATGATCGTGGACCACAGCGACTCGGCGTCCTGGGCCTGCCACTCGAGTTTGCGTCTCGAGGCCGGGAAGTGGGCCAGGTGCTGATGCCGCTGCAGCCAGCCGTCCAGCACCCGCTGGTGGCTGCGGTAGAACTCGGCGTTCTTCCGCAGGAAGTTCGCCTTCCACAGCGGGGTCCCCTGCGTGATCTGCGGCTCGGGCAGGAACGCATCGGCCCAGATCGGAAAGCCCGGCAGCGTGGCCACCCGCGGGCGCATGATCTGCACGAACTCATCCCACACGCTGATCCACTCGGTCTCGGTGGGGCTGAGCCGGTAGCGCTGCAGGTCCGGGATCTCCTCCTCGCTCAGCAGCGGTAGATCGGACCGCAGATCCCACCGGTGCGGGTCCCAGAGGCCGCCGTCGGGCCGGGCCACCGGCCGGTTGGGCACCACGGGCTCGTCGCAGGACTGCGCCCACGCCCGGCGCGGCCCCACGTAGGTTCCGGTGATGAAGACCCGGTCACGCACCTGCGGGCGTCCGCCCAGTTCGGGTGGGAGCAGGTGCGGGGAGAAGATCGTGGGAGTGGTCGAGACCTGGTAGCCCAGGTCCCGCAGGGTGCGGATGATGGTGGCCCAGGTGTCGCGGTGCCGCGGCCCGGCCAGGTTGCGCACGTTCTCCAGCAGGATCGCGGTGGGCCGGCGTTCTGCCAGCACCCGGGCGATGTTGAAGAACAGCGTGCCGCGGGTCTCCTCCATCCCCTTCTGGAAGCCGGACTTGGAGAACGGTTGGCAGGGGAAGCCGGCGGCCAGCACGTCATGGTCGGGCACGTCCATGCGTTCGGCGGTGAGCGGGATGATGTCCCCGTGCACGCCCATGTCCCAGTTGTCGCGGTACACCCGGGCGGCCCCCGGGTCGATCTCGGAGGCGAATGTGGCCCGCCCGCCCAGGGCGCCGAGGACGGCGTGGAACCCGCCGACGCCGGCGAAGAGGTCGACGAAGTCGAACGCCGCCTCACCACTACCGCCCAGCATGCTGGCCAGCTTACCCCGCTCAACGGCCGGTCCCGGCTCGCCCACGCCCACGACGCCCGACGACGGCGCAGCCCCCGCACGTTCACGCTTCACCCCGGGCGGGCAGAACACAGCGGTCATCGAGACTCCTCGGCTTTCGTCAGCAACGAGATCGACCGTATGCCCCACCTGTGACATCGCCGCCGGCGAAGTCCCCGGCGAATCCGCTGTCGAACGAGCGGCTGGTGATCCGGTGGCTGATCCCGGGTGACCCCGGCGCGGTGGACGCGGGATCAGTACAGGAAGTAGGGGAAGAAGTCCGGGTTGTGGGAGTGCACGATCGCGAGGAAAACGATGACGTCGAAGAGCAGGTGCACGATCACCACGTAGGTCAGCGAGCGGGTCTTGGTGAAGATGTAGCCCTGCAGCAGCGCGAACGGTGCGGTCAGCAGCGGGCCCCAGTGGGTGTAGCCCAGTTCGTAGAGGAAGGAGACGAAGATGATGGCCTGCAGGATGTTGGCCGTCCACATCGGAAAGTGGCGGCGCAGCAGCACGAAGCAGGTGCAGATGAAGAACAGTTCATCCCAGGTGCCCACGTAGTTCACGCCGATGAAGAAGCGGACCAACTCGCTGGTGTCGGTGATGGCCGGCCAGTTCTGGTACGCCCCGGATCGGATGAAGTAGAACGGCAGGATCAGCCAGCCCAGGAACGGGACCAGCAGCATGTAGCCCTTCTGCACCGGGGTCCATTTGCGGTGGCCCCGCCAGGGGAACCGGATCGCCCTGCGCCGGTAGATCAGCCGGTCGATCAGGAACGGGGTGGCCACCGCGAGCGCCAGCACGATCCCGATCGTGAAGAACCGGTCCCAACTCACGTCGGCCGCCACCGATGTGGTGGACACGATCGTGATACCCACGCCGATCAGCAGCAGGTCCTTGGCCAGGCCGCGGTCCACCAGGTAGGCCGCCCCCAGGCTGGCGATCAGCACCGCATGGCCGGGCCAACCCACCTCGATGCCGAAGAGCAGGAACGCCGACAGGCTCACCCCGAATGCCGGCAACAGTTTGCGATGCCAGCCCGGCGGTACCACGTCCATGTCATGGACGGCATCGGCGGCGGTCTCGGGCCGACGGTCGGCGCGCCCGGCACGGTCGGTACCCTCGTAACCGGACGCGGTCACCCGATCACCGTCGCGGCGAGGACGCACGTCCGCCTCGATATCGGTGGAGCCGTGGTCACCATCGGGGTCCGATACCGCGGGCGAGGAAGGCACGCCCACATTCTGCCAGGGATCGGGCATGCCGCCAGACCGGCACGGGCGACCTCAGGTGAGCCCCGCCGTCGTGCATCCTGCACCCGGGGTGCACCTCGTCGTCGTCCGTGCTGCCGGCAGGCCGACCACCCCTACCCGGCTATTCCACCCAGCCGAGTTCGGCCCGCAGGGCGGCAGGAAGGATGTGGTCCACCCGGTCCAGCACATACGTGGGCCGGTGGGCGGGTTCGGTGTCGGCCACCTCGTCGGCCGTGGAGTCCCCGGTCAGCACCATCGCCGAAGGCATGCCGGCGTCGGCCGCCATCCGGATGTCGGTGTGCAACCGGTCCCCCACCATCAGGGCGTTGACAGGGTCCACATCGAGGCCGGCGAGCGCGGCGGTGAGCATGTCCGGATCCGGCTTGCCCACGTTCTTGCTCAGCTTCACCCCGGTGCACGCCTCGACCGCCGCGACGATCGCGGCGGCGTCGGGTTCCCCGCGTCCGCCGGGGAAGGGGCAGTACCGATCCGGGTTGGTGGTGACCAGGATCGCTCGGCCGTGGAACCACAGCGCATCGAAGGCGATCTGCAGTTTGGCGTAGGTGAAGGTGCGGTCGTAGGAGGCGATCACGATGTCGATCTGGGCCGGATCGTCGGTGATCGCGATTCCGGCCTCGCCCAACGCCCGCACGAGTGGCTCCTCGGCGATCGGGAAGACCTTCGCCTGCGGGTGATGGGTCTGCAGCCACCGTGTCATCGTCACCACGGTGTTGACGATCTCGTCCTCGGCGGTGGGCAGGCCGAGCCGGTCCAGTTTCTCGGCGTACTGCCGCGGGTCCTTGGTGGGGTTGTTGGACAGGAACCGCACCGGCAGTCCCCGCCGGCGCAGTTCGGTGATCAACCGGGTGGCCCCGGGCAGCATCTCCTCACCCAGGTAGACCGTGCCGTCCATGTCGAAGATGTAGGCCTCGAAGAGGCCGGTGGGGGCGGGTCCGGGGAGGACTGGGCCGGGCATGAGACTCCTTGGTCGTCGGGGTGGCCACGTTGCTCGGCAGGGCGGCCGCGTTGCACAAAGGGTGCGATTAGGAGAAACATAGGGCACAGTCCGGCCCGGGGTTGCGTGTACCCCGGGCTCGTGTCCGTGCGAGCCGTGGAGGAACTGCCTTGTTCTCAGCCTTGACCCCCCGAAGCAGGGCTGATGCTCTGGCCGCGCTGGGTACCGAGCAGTTGGACGTGCTGGTGATCGGCGGTGGGGTCACCGGCGCCGGGGTCGCGGTGGACGCCGTCACCCGGGGCCTGCGCACCGGGATCGTGGATATGCAGGACTGGGCCGGCGGTACCTCCGCCTGGTCATCGAAACTGGTACATGGCGGGCTTCGCTACCTGTACAACCTGGATTTCACACTGGTTGCCGAGGGGCTGCGGGAGCGCGCGCTGCTGCTGACCACCACCGCCCCGCACCTGGTCCAGGCCCAACCGTTCCTGTGGCCGCTGAAGCGCCGGGTGATCGAACGGGCCTACTCCGCGGTGGGGGTGGGCATGTACGACGCGATGGCCGTGGCCGGATTCCGCGGGCGGGCGGTGCCGCTGCAGAAGCACTACTCCAAGCGGGGCGCGCTGCAGTTGTTCCCCGACATCCGCCCGGACGAACTCATCGGTGCGATCCGCTTCTACGACGCCCGGGTCGATGACGCCCGGCTGGTCACCACCCTGGTCCGCACCGCCCAGTCCTACGGCGCTCACGCCGCCTCGCGCACCCAGATGGTGGACCTGATCAAGGACGGCCCCCGCGTGGTCGGCGCCGAGGTGGTGGACCTGGAGGCCGGTCAGCGTCACCGCGTCTACGCCAAGCACATCATCAACGCCACCGGGGTGTGGACCGAGGACACCGAGGCCCTGGCCACCGATGAGGCCAAGGTGCGGGTGCTGATGTCCAAGGGCATCCACATCGTGGTGCCGCGCCACCGGATCCGGGGCCGGGCCGGGATCTTCCTGCGGACCGAGAAGTCGGTGCTGTTCATCATCCCCTGGCAGCGGTACTGGATCATCGGCACCACCGACACCCCCTGGAGCGAGGAGCCGCTGCGGCCGGTGGCCACCCGCCCGGACGTGGACTACCTGCTCGAGCACGCCAACGGGGTGCTGCGCTCGGAGTTGACCTTCGAGGACATCATCGGTGTCTACGCCGGGCTGCGTCCGCTCGTGCAGCCAAGCGAGGACGCCGCCTCCACCAAGATCTCCCGCGACCACACCGTGCTGGAGGTGGCACCGGGGATGACGGTGATCACCGGTGGCAAACTCACCTCGTACCGGCTGATGGCCGAGCACGCGGTGGATAGCGCAATCGGCCCCGAGCGTGCCAAGGCCCGCCCCTCGGTCACCGCCCGCACCCCGCTGGTGGGCGCCAGCGGGTTGGAGGCGATCACCGCCCAGGCCGGCCGGATCGGTGCCCGGCACGGGTGGACCGGAGACCGGTTGCAGCACCTGCTGGGCCGTTACGGCACCGAACTGGCCCAGATCAGCGCAGCGGTGCAGGACGACCCGGGCCTGGGTGAGCCCCTGGCCGCCGCGCCTGCGTACCTGCGCGCGGAAGTGGCCTGGGCGATCACCCACGAGGGAGCCCTGCACCTGGAGGACATCCTGCAGCGGCGGGTCCGGCTGTTCTATGAGTCGCGTGACCGCGGGCTGGCGGCGCTGACCGAGATCGCCGACATCGCCGCCCCGTTACTGGGTTGGGACGGCGAGACCAAGTCCGCCGAGATCGACTCCTACCGGGCACTGGCCCGGGCCGAGGAGGACGCCCTGTCCGCCCTGGCCGACGACGCGGCGGTCCGAGCCCGCTCCCAAGCACCCGAGCGGGTGCCGCTGGCCCCGATGGGCCGGGAGGACTGAGATCCCGGTGACGACGCGACCGGGGCCGGTCACGCGCGAGACACTGACACCATGCGTGGGCTGAGGCGGCGGTTCTTCGGGCGGTTCGGGCTGCTGTACCGGCGCTGGGCCCGGCGGCGGATGATCACCGACCCGCAGGCGATGGTGGACCGCGCCTGGGGCATCGTGGCGGCCAAGCGCTACTGCCTCCTGGTCACCGAGTCCCCCGGCGGCCCGGCTGCCCGCGTCGTCGAGCCGTTCGCCCGCGCCGCCGACGGCACGCTCTGGTTCGGCACCGATCCCCGTTCCCGCAAGATCTCCGATATCCGGCGCTCACCCAGGTGCCTGCTGGTGTTCCAGGACGATCGGCGCCGGGCCTGCGTGACGCTGGAGTGCGACGCTCAGATCGTCGGTGCGGACGCACCCATCCGGTTCCGCCAGTTCTTCCGGGCGTTCTGGCCCGATGGCCCCGGACCGGACTTCGTCAACGTGGTCTGCACGCCCACGGCCTTGGAGATCTGGGACGGGCTGGCCGTGATCGCACCTGAGCCTTTCGGCCGGCGCCAGGCCCGGCTGGAGTTGCGCGACGATCATTGGGAATTGATCCCGACGATAATGGAGCCGTGACCACCCGATACCTGACCCTCGCCACCGACGGTGAGGCGGAGATCGAGGTCAAGCGCTCCCGCTTCCTGTGCACCCTGGCCCGGGTGAGCACCGAGGAGGCGGCCCGGACCGTCGTCGAGGGGCTGCGCAAGCAGCACTGGGATGCCGCTCACCACTGCTCGGCGTTCGTGCTCGGTCCCGATGCGGGCGTGCAACGGTCCTCCGACGACGGCGAGCCGGCCGGCACCGCCGGGGCACCGATGCTGGAGGTACTGCGGGGCCGGGAGGTCTCCGACGTGGTGGCGGTGGTGACCCGCTGGTTCGGCGGGGTGCTGCTGGGCACCGGAGGCTTGATCCGCGCCTACTCCGACGCCGTCCGGGCGGGCCTGGACGAGGCCGGGCTGGTGGCCCGGGAATTGCTCGTGGAGTACACCCTGGCGTTGGACCACGCCACCGCCGGGAAGGTCGAGGCCGATCTGCGGGCTCGTGGTGTGCGGGTACTCGACACCACCTATTCCGCGGCGGCCACGCTGCGCCTGGGAGTGCCGCAGGAGCGCTCCGACGGGCTGGGCGCCCTGGTCGCCGAACTCACCGGCGGGACGGCCGAACCGGTGCCGGCAGGCTCCACCTGGGTGGACACCCCTGCGTGAGTAACCGCTCGCCGCTGGTCGGCTCCGCCACCCCAGCACCTCAGCACGCCGGCCATCGCCGGTGTCCCGCACAGCCGCCGTCGCCGGTGTCCCGCACGCGGTCGTTACCCCCTTCGGGCTGCCCTCACGCTGATCAGCGATAGGCTCCACAGGTACACCGAAGTACACCGATCAGGGGTGGAAGATGAACCAGTCGATCCTGCGCGAGCGTAGTCCCGATCGGGACGAGATCCTTCGCGGCGCTGCTGATCTGGCGGCCGAGCAGGGACATGACCATGTAGCGGACGTGCTGCCGCGAGTGTTGGAGCACGTGGCTCCGGAGGACCTGGCCGAACGTGAGCCGGCGGACCTTGCCGGGGCGGTGCGATCGATGTACGAACTCGCCGGTACCCGCCGGCAGGGGCAGACCCTGGTGCGGGTGCTGTCCCCCCAACGCGAGGCCCACGGGTGGACCTCGCCGCACTCCTCGGTCCTGGTGTGCACCGACGACATGCCATTCCTGGTCGACTCCCTCACCGCAGCCGCGGCCGCGGAGGGCCTTTCCGTGCACCTGGTGGTGCACCCCCAACTGATGGTGCGGCGTGACCGGGACGGGGGCCTGAGCGAGGTGCTGAGCGAACGCCCGCCCGCGGACCAGGGCATCGCCGAATCCTGGATGCACCTCGAGGTGGACCGGATCACCGACGGCGAACGCCTCGACCGCCTGCAGGACAGGGTGGAGGAGGTGCTGGAGGACGTCCGCAAAGCCGTACAGGACTGGAAGGCGATGCGGCAGAAGTGCCAGCAGATCACCTCCGACCTGGCCCGGAGTGTGCCGCATACCGTCGACCCCGTCGAGGTGGGCCCTACCCGGGAGTTCCTGTCCTGGCTCGCCGATGACCACTTCACCTTCCTGGGTTACCGCGAATACACCCTGGACACCGTCGATGGTGAGGACGTGCTGCGCCCGGTCCCCGAGAGCGGGCTGGGCATCCTGCGCGGAGAACCGGAGAAGCCCTACACCCGGCTGCAGCCCCAGGCCCAGGCCACCGCACGTGAGCCCCGGTTGCTCACGATCACCAAGGCCAACTCCCGCGCCACCGTGCACAAGTCGACCTACCTGGACTACATCGGTATCCGCACCTTCGACGAGGCCGGTGCCGTGACCGGGGAGCGGCGCTTCCTGGGCATGCTCACCTCCTCTGCCTACGCCGAGTCGGTGCTTCGCCTGCCGATCGCTGCCGACAAGGTGCGCGAGGTGCTGCACCGCAGCGGGTTCAGCGCCCACTCCCACTCCGGCAAGGATCTGCTGCAGGTGCTGGAGAACTTCCCGCGCGACGAGCTCTTCCAGACTGACGTGGCCACGTTGGCCGAGGTCGCCCAGGAGGTCCTGTACCTGCAGGAACGGCGCCGCTCGAAACTGTTCCTGCGCACCGATGAGTTCGGCCGGTTCGTCTCCGCCCTGGTCTTCATCCCGCGCGATCGGTACAACACCGCAGTGCGCCTGGCGATGGAGCACGTGCTGCGCAAGGCCTACCGGGCCGAGACGGTGGAGTTCACCACCCGGGTGGCCGACTCCCCGCTGGCGCAGTTGCACTTCGTGGTGCGGGTGCGGCACGGACGGGCGCTGCCCGAGGTTGATGTGGAGCAGATCCAGTCCGAACTGGTGCGGGCCACCCGCACCTGGGAGGAGAAGGTGCTCGAGGCCGCCCTGGACCGGGTACCGCAGGAACAGGCCTACGACCTGGTCGCGACCTACACCGGCCGGTTCGCCGAGGCATACAAGGAGATGGTCTCCCCGGACGCGGCGGTCTCGGACCTGCTCGCCCTGGAGGGGTTGGCCGACGACGACGACACCGCCTTGGCGTTGTACCGCCCGGAGGAGGCCAACCCGGGTGAGCGACGCCTCAAGGTGTACCGCCGCAGCCCGGTCTCCCTGACCGAGGTGCTGGGCACCTTCACCGACCTTGGTGTGGAGGTCCTGGACGAGCGCCCCTTCCGGGTCCGTGCCACCGACACCCAGGCGGAGGCGTTCGTGTACGACTTCGGCCTGCGGGCCGGCAGCGAGGATCTCTGGGTCACCGATGACCGGGAACACCGCTTCACCGAGGCGTTCCTGGCGACGCGAGCCGGGCTGGCCGAGAGCGACGTGCTGGGTCATCTCGTGCTCAGCGCCGGGCTGGACTGGCGCGAGGTGGTGGTCCTGCGGACCATCGCCCGCTACCTGCGCCAGGTTGGCTCGATCTTCTCGGTTGAGTACCTGGAGGCCGGGCTGGTGGCCAACCCCGAACTGGCTACCAAACTGGTGCGCCTGTTCGAGGCCCGGTTCGACCCGGACCACCCCGCGGGCACGGACATGACAGCCCGGCGGCAGGCCGAGGAGACGCTGACCTCCGAGATCATCACCGCCCTGGACGACGTGCCGAGTCTGGACCACGACCGGATGGTGCGCGCCTACATGGGTGTGATCGGCGCGACCCAGCGCACCAACTACTTCTGCACCGACGCCGAGGGCAACCCGGTCGGGCACATCTCCTTCAAGATCGACTGCGCCCAGGTGCCCGGCATCCCCAGCCCGGTGCCCACCGCAGAGATCTGGGTCTACTCCCCCCAGGTGGAGGGGGTGCACCTGCGATTCGGTAAGGTGGCCCGCGGCGGGCTGCGCTGGAGCGACCGCCGGGAGGACTTCCGCACCGAGGTGCTCGGGCTGGTCAAGGCTCAGATGGTCAAGAACGCGGTGATCGTGCCCGGCGGCTCCAAGGGCGGCTTCTACGCCAAGCAACTACCCGACCCGGCAGCAGACCGGGACGCCTGGCTCGCCGAGGGCGAGGCCTCCTACCGGGCGTTCATCCGCGGCATGTTGGACGTGACCGACAACCGCCGCGGCGACGACGTAGTGCCACCGGAGCGGGTGGTGCGCCACGACGATGACGATCCCTACCTGGTGGTGGCTGCGGACAAGGGCACCGCCACCTTCTCTGATGTGGCCAACGAGATCTCCGCCGAGTACGAGTTCTGGCTCGACGACGCCTTCGCCTCCGGTGGCTCGGCCGGGTATGACCACAAGGCGATGGGCATCACCGCCCGGGGCGCCTGGGAGTCGGTCAAGCGGCACTTCCGCGAGCGGGGGATGGATACCCAGTCCGAGGACTTCACCGTGGTGGGCATCGGGGACATGAGCGGGGACGTCTTCGGCAACGGGATGCTCCTGTCCGAACACATCCGCCTGGTGGGCGCCTTCGACCACCGGCACATCTTCCTGGACCCCGACCCGGATGCCACCACCTCCTTCGCCGAACGCAGGCGACTGTTCTCCGAGGCCCGCACCACCTGGGAGTCCTACGACACCGACCTGGTCAGCGACGGGGGTGGGGTGTACCCGCGCACCGCCAAGTCCATCGAGATCACCCCGCAGGTACGCGCCGCGTTGGGACTCGGTGAGGACGTGACCGAACTGGCCCCGACCGAGCTGATCAAGGCGATGCTCCTGGCGCCGGTGGACCTGCTCTGGAACGGCGGGATCGGCACCTACATCAAGTCCTCGGCCGAGTCCCACAGCGACATCGGCGACCGCGCCAACGACGCGATCCGCGTGGACGGGCGGGACCTGCGCGTCAAGGTGGTGGGCGAGGGCGGCAACCTCGGGGCCAGCCAGTTGGGCCGGATCGAGGCCGCGATGAACGGGGTGCAGATCAACACCGACGCGATCGACAACTCTGCGGGCGTGTCCAGTTCGGACCTTGAGGTCAACATCAAGATCCCGCTGCGGGAAGTGATGCGCGATGGGGGCCTGGACCGATCCGAGCGCAACGAACTGCTGGCCTCGATGACCGATGAGGTCGCCGAGCTGGTGCTGCGGGACAACTACGAACAGAACGTGTTGCTGTCCAACTCCCGCGCCCAGTCCGCGCAGATGCTCGGGGTGCACCGCCGGTTGATCCAGTGGTTGGAGAAGCGTGGCGACTTGGACCGGGAGCTGGAGTTCCTACCCGATGAGGAGGAACTGGACGCCCGGGCCGAGGCCGGGCACGGGCTCACCCAGCCGGAGTTCAGCGTGCTGATGGCCTACTCCAAGATCGCCCTGAAGGACGACCTGGCCCAGACCTCCATCGCCGATGGCTCCTGGTTCAGCAAGACCCTGGCCGAGTACTTCCCCACCGCCATGCGCGAGAAGTACGCCGAGGCGATCGAGGCCCACCCGCTGCGCTCCGAGATCATCATCAACACGGTGGTGAACTCGATGGTCAACCGCGGTGGCATCAGCTTCGCGTTCCGGGCTGCCGATGAGACCGGCGCCAGCAGCGAGCAGGTGGCGCGGGCCTACGCAGCCAGCCGGGAGATATTCGATCTGGTCGAGTTCACCAGCGCGGTTGAGGCGTTGGACACCAAGGTGGACGCCGGCACCCAGGCGGAGTTGTACCTGTCCTTCCGCAGGCTGCTGGACCGGGCCACCCGCTGGTTCGCCCACCAGCGGCACGACCAACTGGACGTGGCCGCGGAGGTCGAACGCTTCTCGGAGCGGGTCACGGCGCTGCGCGCCCAGTTGCCGCAGTTCCTGCGCGGTGCGGAACTGGAGCGCTTCCACGCCCGTGCCGAGGAGATGCGGCAAGCGGGGGTCCCGGAGGAACTGGCCGAGCAGTTCGCCGGGTTGTTGCCCAGCCTGTCGCTGCTGGACGTGGTCCAACTCGCCGATGAGGCCGGGTGCCCGCCGGAGCGGTCCGCGGAACTGTACTTCGCGGTCTCGGAACGATTCCGCATCGACGATCTCCTCATCGAGGTGGCCGGGTTGCCGCGAGACGAACGCTGGGCCACCCTGGCCCGGGCCTCGATGCGCGATGACCTCTACGCCACCGCCGAGTTGCTCAGCGCGGTGATCATGCGTGAGACCGAGGACGGTGAGGCGTCGGCTCGGATCGAGAACTGGGCCGAGCAGATCGGTGCCGCGGTAGGCCGGGTGGAGGAGTCCCTGACGGACATCCTGGCGATCGACTCCCCCGGCCTGGCACCGCTGTCGGTGGCCCTGCGCGGGGTGCGGAGCCTGTTGCGGTAGCCCCAGCGACCAGGCCGCGCCCCGATCCCCTCGGCAACCCGGGGTGCGCCAACCGCCAGGTGAGACAGAAGCCGGATCCGGTGCGTCGTCGTCGGCCCCTGCCTACGGTGGCCGCTATGAACGCACCCGTACCGACCCACTTCGACCACCTGGTGTACGCCGGACCGGACCTGAACGCCGCGGTGGCCGAGTTCACCGAACGCACCGGCGTGGCCCCCGCGCCGGGGGGCAAGCACCCCCGCGGTACCGCGAACTACCTGGTCGCCTTCACCGTCGACGGGCAGCGCACCCGCGGCTACCTGGAGATCATCGGGCCGGACCCGGACCGCCCGTCCACCGAACCGATCACCACGTTCGGCATCGATGCGTTGGACGACGCCCGCCTGGTCACCTTCGCTGTGCACCCGCCGGACCTGGAGTCGGTGATCGAGCGGGCCCGGGCCGGTGGGTACGACCCCGGCCCGATCGAACCACTGTCGCGGCGCACCCCGGAGGGCACCGAGTTGCACTGGCGGCTCTCCCGCCCCCGGGCCCACTCCCCGGCGGTGCCGTTCCTGATCGACTGGGGCAGCACCGACCACCCGGCCCTGGGCGACCTCCCCACCGTGGAACTGCTCGGCGTGCAAGCCACGCACCCGGAACCCGATCGGGTGCGCGGCGTGCTGGACCTGCTCGGGGTGGACCTGAGTATCGAGTCCGGGGCGACCACCACCCTGCACGCCCGGTTGCAGACCCCGAACGGGCCGGTGCACCTGACCTGACCTGCGTCAGGGCCCGCGAGCGGGCCCGTGGCTCTGCCCGCGCGCGTACCCTGGTGGCATGATTCTGATCGGCGGGGTGAAGCCCTACCGCACCGTGCTGGCCACGGTCACCCTCATCTGCGGGCACTGCCAGAACCCGGCGGCGCACCGGCTGATCGAGGACATCGGCAAACTCACCCTGTTCTTCATCCCCACCGTTACGGTGTCCACCCGGTATGAGGTGGAGTGCGTCTTCTGCGGCGCCCGGAACCCGATGACCAAGGCCGAGGCGCACACGCTGCAGGAACGCGCCCGCGCCGCCGGCGCCACCCCTGGGGCGGTGCTGGGCACGGTCAACCCCGGACGACGGCGGGGCTCGACCGGCGAGTGAGCCGCACCCCCCGGGTCGGCCGGCGATGGCGGAGTTCACCCGGCGCGTGACCTGCGCCCGGACTGACCGGCGGAGGACGCGTGCCTCGTCCCGACATGCCGGACCGGTCAACCTGCGCCACCATGGTGTCGCGCCCTCGCGCGCCGTGCGTCGAGAACCGGCGCCGAAACGAAGGAGAGGTTGGCAGATGAGGATCGGACTTGGAGTCTTCCTGTTAGTGGTCGGAGCGATCCTGGGCTTCGCCGTCAGGGACAATTTCAACGCTGTGGACCTGACCATGATCGGCTACATCTGCATGGGTGCCGGTGTGCTGGCGATCGTGCTGTCCCTGGTGCTCCAGGGCCAGCGGACCAACACCACCCACCGAGAGGTGGTGGACCGTCGCGACGAGGGGCCCCCGCCGGCACCACGGGCCTGAGCCGGCGGGCTCGGACGGACGCCCTGCGCACGGAGATCGCATGCCAGCGGGTACCCATGTTGCCGCCGCCGTCGAGGACGCGCTGAACCGGCGACTGATCCACTTCCTCCGCAACCGCGGGTGGCGCCCCCGCACCATCGCGCACACCGGGTACGGATCGCCGGACTTCGTGCGCATCCTGGGCCGGGTGGTGATGACCCGCAACCCGCTGCCGGAGGCCGACGCCGAGGCCGACGCACCGGCCAAGCCGGTCCGCGGTTGGCGCCCGTACGTGACGGCGCCGGTGGGAATGATCCCGGTCACGGTCACCATCGACGGCCGGGACCACCACACCCGTGCCGACCGCGGCGGCTACATCGACCTGTCCGTGCACGGCCACGGCCTGGCGCCCGGCTGGCACCAGGTCACCCTGCGCGCCCGGGCCAGCACGCCGGTCCCGGCCCGGGTGCGCATCATCTCCTCCCGGGCCCGGGTCGGCCTGATCAGCGACATTGACGACACCGTGATGATCACCGCCGTACCGCGCCCGTTGATCGCGGTCTGGAACACGTTCGTGCGCCACCACAGCAGCCGCCGGGTGGTTCCGGGGATGGCCCGGTTCTACCGCCGGGTCGAGGAGCAGGTGTCCGACCTGCCGGTGTTCTACCTGTCCACTGGTGCGTGGAACGTGGTGCCCGCGATCGCGGAGTTCCTGCACGAGCACGACTATCCGTTCGGCCCGAAGTTGATGACCGACTGGGGCCCGACCAATACCGGCTGGTTCCGTTCCGGCCGTGAGCACAAGGAGCGCACTCTGCGGCGGCTGCACACCGAGTTCCCGCACGTGCGCTGGGTGCTGGTGGGCGATGACGGTCAGCGCGATCCGGCGATCTACGCCGAGTTCGCCCAAGGGTTCCCCGGGGCAGTGGCGGCGATCGCGATCCGCCAGCTCACCCCCGGCGAGCAGATCCTGTCCCACGGCACCCCGGTGGCCCTCCCCGACGCCGACCGGCGCCGCGGGCTGCGGGGCGCGCCCCAGTTCCTGGGTGGGGACGGTGTGGCCCTGGCCCCCCAGGTCCTCAACGCACTGGCGGACGCAGCGCCCCCGGACTGAGAGAGCGGACCTTTCGGCCGCTCAGCCGATCACCGCACCGAAGGCCAGCCCCAGCGCGTAGGTGACCGCTGCCGCACCCCACCCGATGCCCAGTTGCCGCAGCGCCCGAAGCCAGGGCGAGGATCCGGACAGCAGGCCCACGGTCGCGCCGGTGACCACCAGCGCAACCCCGACCAGCAGCGCGGCCAGCAGCACCGCCAACAGCCCGTTGGCCCCGAACAGGTAGGGCAGTACCGGGATGATCGCCCCGGTGGCGAAGAAGAAGAAACTGGCCACCGCCGCACCCAGGGCCGAGCCGAGCTCGACTGGTGCCGAGCCGGCCCCGAGTGGTTGCTGGCGTTGCGGGTCGGCCACCGCAAGGCGCTCGGCGGCCCGGGCCTGCGCCTCCTGCTCCGGCATCCCCCGGGCGCGGTAGATCAGGGCGAGTTCGTTGGCGTCGACATCCAGGTGCTCGATCACGGTATGGGCCGACGGGCTCGGGGCGGAGGCATCGACGAGTTCCCGCTGGGACTGCACCGAGACGTACTCCCCCGCCGCCATCGACAACGCCCCGGCGAGCAGCCCGGACAGCCCGGCCAGAAGGATGACGTTCGTGGAGGTGCCTGCTGCGCCGATCCCCAGCACCAGAGCAAGGTTGGAGACCAGCCCGTCGTTCATCCCGAACACCGCGGCCCGGAAGGAGCCGGACATCCTGGCCCGGCCCCGCACCGCCAGCGAACGCACCACCTCGGCATGGATCCGCTCGTCAGCGGCCATGGCGTCGGTGGCGTCGTCGTCCTCGGCATAGGCCGAACGCGACTCGGCACGCTGGGCTAGGGCGAGCACGAAGACCGAGCCGAACCATCCGGCCAGCAGGATCAACAGGCGTGACCGCAACGAAGGGCCGCGGGCGCGGCCGGGGTAGTCGGCCAGCAGCTGCTCCCAGTGCGCGGCATGACGCGCTTCGGCATCGGCGAGGGCGTTCAGGATCTGCGCCTCCTCACCACTGCGGCGCTGCGCCAACGCCCGGTAGACCTTGGCCTCGGCCTGCTCCTCGGCCAGGTACCGGCGCCACCGGCGCACCTGGGTCCTACGCGGGGAAGGGTCGGACATGGGGACCAGTGTTGCGTATCCCGGGGCACACCCGATGACGGCGCCGCGCCCGTGTCCACAGCGTTGCCCGGGGCGATCCCGGGGTCCACACCAGACTCGGCGGCGCGGGCCCGGGCCGGGTGTGCCCTGTGAGGCTCCTGGTGGTGAACAGACTGGCGGAACTGCTGGAGTGGGAGCCCGGCCTGGTGCGGCGGGTGCTGCACGCCGTCACCGTGGCGGTGCTGTGCGTGGTGTTCGCGCTGGTGGCCCCGACGTGGTGGGCGCAGGTGACCCCGGCCCCGGCGTGGACGGTCCCACCCGAGCGGGTGCAGGCCGCGACGGAGGCACTGACCCGGCTGCCGGTGGTGGGCGAGCCGCGGGTGCTGGCCGGCTATGACCGCGATCACTTCGGTCCGCCGTGGTTCGATGTGGACGGCAACGGCTGTGACACCCGCAACGATCAACTGGCCCACTGGCTCGCCGAGGTCACCTACGACCCGGTGCAACCGTGCGTGGTGGTGGCCGGTGTGCTGCACGACCCCTACACCGGGCACCGGATCGAGTTCGAACGCGGCCCGGACACCAGTTCAGCGGTACAGATCGACCACGTGGTGGCCCTGGCCGATGCGTGGAGCAAGGGGGCCGATTCCTGGTCGCCGTCAGTGGCCCTGGCCTTTGCCAATGACCCGGGGAACCTCATCGCGGTGGACGGAGCGGCCAACCAGGACAAGGGCGCCTCCGATGCCGCGCACTGGCTGCCCTCCGATGAGCGGTTTCACTGCGCCTACGCCGTCCAGCAGGTACTGATCAAGGACGCCTACCGCCTGGGCGTGACCCCGGAGGAACTGGGCGCGCTCACCGAGATCGTCACGGCCTGCCCGGCCGGCTGACGACGCACAGCCGGCCCGGGGGAGCCACGGCGAACTCTGGACGACCTCAGTCGTGCGGGCGCGGTGCCGGCGGGTAAGGCTCGGCCGGGGCCTGAACGTCCTCGGAGCCCACGGAGGAGTCGGAGCCGAACCTGCTCTTGACCGTGTCGGTGATCTTTTCCGCCACGTGCGAGCCCTGCTCGCGCATGACCTCCCCGACCTTGCTCTCCGCAGCCGAGACCTTTTCCTGCACCGTCGGGTTCTCCCAGACGTTCTTGGCCTGCGCCTTGATCTTGTCGTAGTGCTCCTGGCCGGCGCGGGTACCCAACAGGTATCCCACGGCGGCGCCCAACACGAACCCGACCTTGCCCTTCATAGCATCCACTCCCTCGTTGTCTTCGTGCCTCCACGCTAGCGCTGCTCGCCGTGATCGCACGCCGGGGAGTGCGGTTGGAGCCGCTCCGGTGCGAACCCCGGCCGGATCAGGCCTGCACGATCGCGCGCGCCTCCCTGGCCGCGGCCACCAGATTGCGCAGCGAGGCCGTGGTCTCCTCATAGCCTCGGGTCTTCAGCCCGCAGTCGGGGTTGACCCACAACTGGTGCGGGTCCACCGAGCCCAGCGCGATCCGGAGCAGTCCGGTGAGTTCGGCGGTGCTGGGCACCCGGGGTGAGTGGATGTCGTAGACCCCCGGCCCGATCCCCCGGGCGAAGGAGGAGTCGGCGATGTCCGGGACGATCTCCATCTTGGACCGGGCCGCTTCCACCGAGGTCACGTCGGCATCGAGGCCATCGATAGCCCCGATGACCTCACCGAACTCGGAGTAGCACAGGTGGGTGTGCACCTGGGTGGCGTCCCCGGCGCCGGCGGTAGCCAGCCGGAACGCGTTGACCGACCAGTCCAGGTAGTCCTCGTGTTCTTCCTGGCGCAGCGGCAGCAGTTCCCGAAGCGCCGGCTCATCCACCTGGATCAGCCCGATCCCGGCCGCCTCCAGATCCGCCACCTCATCGCGCAGCGCCAGGGCCACCTGGTTGGCGGTCTCACCCAGCGGCTGATCATCGCGCACGAAGGACCAGGCCAGGATCGTCACCGGACCGGTGAGCATGCCCTTGACCGGCTTGTCCGTGCGGGAGGCGGCGTAGGTGGACCACTGCACCGTGATCGGTTCGGGCCGGGACACGTCACCCCACAGGATCGAGGGCCGGGTGCACCGGGATCCGTAGGACTGCACCCACCCGTTCTGGGTGACCGCGAAACCGTCGAGGTTCTCGGCGAAGTACTGCACCATGTCGTTGCGCTCGGGTTCGCCGTGCACCAACACATCCAGGCCCAGTTCCTCCTGCAGCGCGATCACCCGGTCGATCTCGGCGCGCATCGCCGCCAGGTACTCCTCTCCGGTGATGTCGCCGCGTCGTGCCTGCGCCCGGGCGCGCCGCACCTCGGCGGTCTGCGGGAACGACCCGATCGTCGTCGTCGGCAACTCCGGTAGGTCCAGCGCCGCCCGCTGGGCGGCCTGCCGGGTGGGGTAGTCGCTGCGCGCGAAGTCGGCCTTCGACAGCCGGCCCGTGCGCTCACGCACCACGGGCACCGTGACCCCCTCGGCGCCGGCCCGATCGGCCCGCACCGCGCGGGAGGCCTCGAACGCCCCGGCGGCCCGCTCGGGCCCGGCCGCCAGGGCCCGGACCTCACCGACCTTCTCATCGGCGAACGCCAGCCAGGACCGCAGCTGCTCGGGCAGCTGGGGTTCATCGGCCACGGTGTGCGGCACGTGGAACAGCGAGGTGGAGGTGGACACCGCCACGGTGGCCTCGGGCCCGGCAGCGCCGCGCAGGGCGGTGAGTTTCTCGTGGGCGGCGTCCAGGTCGGTGCGCCACACGTTGTGCCCATCGACCAGCCCGGCCACCAGGGTCACCCCGGACAGGTCCGCACCCGCCACGTCGTCGGGGATGTCCCCGCGCACCAGGTCCAGTCCGATCGCCTCCACCCCGCTTCGGGCCAACGGGGTGAACGCGCTGCCCAGCCGGTGGTAGGGCGCGGCCACGAACAGCGCCGGTCGCTCACTCGCCCCGGCCAGGGTGGTGTAGACCCGGGAGACCAGTTCGCCGAGTTCGGCCCGGGAGATCGGCCAGGTGTCGGAGACCAGCCCCGGCTCGTCCAGCTGCACCCAGGGAGCACCGGCCTCGGCGAAGGCGGCCAGCCACCGGGCGTACACCGCGGTCAGGTCATCGATACGGTCCAGCGGGTTGAAGCCGTCCGGGGCCGCCTCACTGGCCTTGGACAGCAGCAGGAACGTGATCGGACCCACCAGCACCGGGCGGGTGATCACGCCGTCCTCGGCGGCCTCGGTGAACGCTGCCACGCTGGGGGTCTCAACCAGATCGAAGGCGGTCTCCGGGCCGATCTCGGGCACCAGGTAGTGATAGTTGGAGTCGAACCACTTGGTCATCTCCAGCGGTGCCCGGTCACCCTCCCCGCGGGCCACGGTGAAGTAGCCGGCCAGGTCCAGCGATCCGTTCTGGTCGCGCAGGTCGTCGAACCGCGCCGGGATCGCCCCCACCTGTGCGGCCACCGAGAGCACCTGGTCATAGAAGGTGAAGTCGGAGGGGATCGAGGCGTCCTGGGCGTCCAGACCCAGGCCACGCAGGCGGGTGCGCAGATCCGCACGCAGCGCGCGTGCGGATGCGGTCAGTTCGGCGGCGTCGGTGCGGCCGGCCCAGAAGGACTCCACGGCTCGTTTGAGTTCGCGATCCGGGCCGATCCGGGGGTAGCCCAGGATGGTGGCGGCGGGGAACGGGGTGTGCTGTGTCATGAGACTTCCTGTTCGGGTGCGGTTGAAGATCAAGCCGACGACGGCGGGGCCGGGTGGGGCGCTCCTCGCCGGGGCTCAGGCCAGGGTGGGAACCGGGCGCAGCCCGGACCCGTAGAGCAGGTCCAGTGCCGGCGTGGCGGTGTTGAAGGTGTACACGTGCAGGCCGGGTGCCCCGAGGGCGAGGATGTCGTTGACCAGCGAGCGGGTGGCCTGCAGACCCAGCCGGTAGGCCTCCTGCTTGGAGGCAGCTCCATCCAGCGTGGCCAATAGACCCTCGGGGGGGCGTACGCCGGTGAGCTGGTGCAGCTTGCGCAGCCGGCGCGGGTCGGTCAACGGGATCACCCCCGGCAGGATCGGGATGTGCACCCCGGCCGAGCGGGCCTGTTCCAGCAGCGCGGCGTAGTGCCCGGCGTCGTAGAAGATCTGGGTGATCGCGAAGTCGGCACCGGCCTCCTGCTTCTCCACCAGGGCGGCGATGTCACGCGGGTCGACCACCGGGTTACCGGTCTTGTCGCGCAGTGCGCCGGGATAGGTCGCCACCGAGATGCTCAGCGGGTTCACCTGCCCGGTGGTGGCACCGGCATCGCCGAACCGTTCGGCCTCGATGGACCGCAGCAGGCGCACCAGTTGGCTGGAGCGGGTCAGCCCCTGCGGGTGCGGCTCCCAGTCCGGTTCGCCCGCGGGTGGGTCCCCGCGCAGGGCGAGGAAGTCGCGCACCCCCTCGTCGAGCAGGTCCTCGATCACCCCGCGCAGTTCCCCCGCGGAGGCCCCCACACAGGTCAGGTGGGCGATCGGGGTGACCTCGGTCTCGGTGACGACCCGCCGGATCAACTCCCGTGAGGTCTCCCGGGTGGAGCCGGACGCGCCGTAGGTGATGGAGAAGAAGTCCGGTTGGGCCGCGGCCAGTTCCGCGAGGGTGCGTACCAGGGCGCGCTCGCCCTTCTCCGAGCGCGGGGGGTAGAGCTCGAAGGAGATGGTCGGTCGGTCGGAGGGCACACGAAGAAGGCTAGCCGTGCTCATCGGATGCGCCCGTCGGGGGATGCCTGCATGAAGAACTCCATCGGTCCTGGCGTGAGCACCCTTCCCGCGGGAGGCTTCCGTTGGGGGTTGCTGCGGCGTCGTGGAGCCAGGTCTCTCGGCCGCTCTGGATGGTCGGTAGCCAGACTACGGGCCTGCTGCCGGGCAGGCACAAGAGTAAAGTCCGCCCGTCTCATCCCCTGAGATTCCGGTCTGGCTGGCGCCGTGACGCTCGTGAGGTGTCCGCAACGCCCCGGGACGCACTCGGCTTGCGCCGTAGGGTGGTCGCGTGCGCGCCGACCGGGACCCGATCCATCAGGCCCATCAACAGTGGGTCCGGCACGGCTGGGCTGAAGCCGCCGACGGCATGGCCCTGGTCACCTCGATCGTGCGGGTCAACCAGTTGCTGGCCGAGCGCATCGATTCGGTCCTGCGCCCGATGGAGTTGACCTTCGCCCGGTACGAGGTGCTCCGGTTACTGTCGTTCGCCGCCGGAGGGGAGATGGCGATGTCCCGGATGGGCTCCTTGCTGCAGGTGCACCCGACCAGTGTGACCAGCCTGGTCGAGCGGCTGGTGCGGCAGGGCTACGTGGAGCGGGTGCGCAGCAACTCCGACGGCCGGGTCGTGCTGGCCTCCCTGACCGTTACCGGGAGGACGGCCGTGGAGGAGGCGACCAGCGCGCTCAACGCCGAGGTCTTCATCCGACCCGGTCTGCCGCCCGAACAGGTTCGGGAACTGACGAAGTTGCTGGGCCTGATGCGCGCCGACGGCGGCGATCAGGTGCAGCCACCCCCTATCGAGGAATAGTTGGATGTCCTAGTATCTGGAGTAGTCGCACCCGACGGTGAGCCGAGGACGCCATGACCGAACAAGCACGACCCCTGCATGTGCCGGAGCACCCGGTCCGCGTCGTCACCGCTGCCAGCCTGTTCGACGGGCACGACGCCTCGATCAACATCATGCGCCGGATCATGCAGTCCCAGGGCGCCGAGGTGGTGCACCTGGGCCACAACCGGTCGGTGCAGGAGGTCGCCGAAGCCGCCCTGGAGGAGGACGTCCAGGCCGTTGCCGTCTCCTCCTACCAGGGCGGGCACGTGGAGTACTTCGAGTACCTCGTCGACCAGCTCGCCGAACGCGGCGCCGGCCACATCAAGGTGGTCGGCGGCGGGGGCGGCGTGATCGTGCCCGAGGAGATCACTCGGCTACGCGAATCGGGAGTGACGATCTTCTCCCCCGAGGACGGTCAACGACTCGGCCTGCCGGGGATGGTCAACCAGGTCATCGAACAGGCCGACGTCGACCTGTGGGAACTCGGCGGAGCAGACGCCCACGCCGTCCTGGCCGGTGACCGGACGGCGCTGGCCCGGGCGGTCACCGGCGTCGAACTGGGGCGCATCAGCGAGGCCGACCGAGGCCGGTACGCCGAGGCGGCCGCGCGCAACCCGGTGCCGGTGCTGGGTATCACCGGCACCGGGGGGTCGGGCAAGTCGTCCCTGACCGATGAGGTGCTGCGCCGCTTCCGGGTGGACCAGGGCGACCGGTTACGCATCGCGGTGCTGGCCATCGACCCCACGCGCCGCAAGGGCGGTGGTGCGCTGCTGGCCGACCGGATCCGGATGAACGCACTGGGCGGTGAGCAGACCTACTTCCGCTCCATGGCGACCCGCGGGCACAGCGAGGTGCCCGAGGCGGTACCGGCCGTCCTCGAGATCCTCAAGGCCGCGGGTTTCGACCTCATCATCGTCGAGACCCCCGGGATCGGGCAGGGTGACGCGGGCATCGTTCCGCTGGCCGATGTGTCCCTGTATGTGATGACGCCGGAGTTCGGAGCGGCCAGCCAACTGGAGAAGATCGACATGCTCGACTTCGCCGACGTGGTCGCGATCAACAAGTTCGAGCGCCGCGGAGCGATGGATGCGCTGCGCGATGTGGGCCGCCAGATGGTGCGCAACCGGGAGGCCTTCGGTTCCAAGCCACAGGACATGCCCGTCTACGGCACCTCCGCGGCCACCTTCAACGACGACGGCGTGACGGCGCTGTACCAGGAGCTGCGCGACCGCCTCGGCGAACGCGGCCTGGACGTGGGCGAGGGCGCGTTGCCCAGAGTCGACGTCCAGTACTCGTCGATGATCACCCCGGTGGTCCCCGCGGCACGGGTGCGCTACCTGTCCGAGATCGCCGAAACGGTCCGGGCCTACCATGCCGACACCGAGACCTACGCCGATGCGGCCAGCCGGGTGCAGCACCTGGAGTTCACACTCGAGGAGTTGTCCGCGGCAGGCAAGGCGCACGACGACGTGGCCCGGCTTGCCGAGGACGCACGCCGGGCGTTGCCGGCCGAGGTGCTCGAACAGCAGCAGCAGTGGCCCGCGACGGTGCAGGTCTACTCCGGGACCGAGCACACGGTGCGAGTGCGCGAGCGTGACATCACCACCCGCCTGACCCGGGAATCCCTGTCCGGCACGAAGGTGCCCCGGGTGGCACTGCCGCGCTTCCGCGACGCCGGGGACATGGTGCGCTTCTGGCGCCGGGAGAACCTGCCCGGGCGCTTCCCGTTCACCGCCGGGCTCTATGCGTTCAAGCGGGCCGATGAGGATCCGACCCGGATGTTCGCCGGTGAGGGCGACGCCTTCCGCACCAACCGGCGGTTCAAACTGCTCTCCGAGGGCCAGCCGGCCACTCGGCTGTCCACCGCGTTCGATTCGGTCACCCTCTACGGTCACGACCCTGCCGCCCGGCCCGATATCTACGGCAAGGTCGGCACCTCCGGTGTCTCGATCGCCTCGCTGGAGGATATGAAGGCTCTCTACGACGGCTTCGACCTGGTGTCGCCGGCCACCTCGGTGTCGATGACGATCAACGGGCCCGCGCCCACCGTGCTGGCGTTCTTCCTCAATGCCGCCATCGACCAGCAGCTGGACGCCTTCCGCCAGGACGAGGGGCGCGAGCCCTCAGCCGCCGAAGCCGAGGAGTTGCGCGGGCACGCCCTGGCGAACGTGCGCGGCACCGTGCAGGCCGACATCCTCAAGGAGGACCAGGGGCAGAACACCTGCCTGTTCACCACCGAGTTCTCGCTGCGGATGATGGGCGACATCCAGCAGTGGTTCATCGACAACGGGGTGCGCAACTTCTACTCGGTCTCGATCTCCGGCTATCACATCGCCGAGGCCGGGGCGAACCCGCTCAGCCAGTTGGCGTTCACGTTGGCCAACGGGTTCACGTACGTGGAGTCCTACCTGGCCCGGGGGATGGACATCGACGACTTCGCACCCAACCTGTCCTTCTTCTTCTCCAACGGGATGGACCCGGAGTACTCGGTGATCGGGCGGGTGGCCCGCCGCATCTGGGCGGTGGCGATGCGGGAGAAGTACGGCGGCGGCGAGCGCAGCCAGAAACTGAAGTACCACGTGCAGACGTCGGGTCGTTCCCTGCACGCCCAGGAGATGGACTTCAATGACATCCGCACCACCCTGCAAGCCCTGATCGCCATCTACGACAATGCCAACAGCCTGCACACCAACGCCTACGACGAGGCCGTGACCACCCCGTCGGCCGAGTCGGTGCGCCGGGCGCTGGCGATCCAACTGATCATCAACAAGGAGTGGGGACTGGCACTGAACGAGAACCCCAACCAGGGCTCGTTCATCATCGATGAGCTCACCGACCTGGTCGAGGAGGCCGTGCTGGCCGAGTTCGACCGGATCTCCGAACGCGGTGGTGTGCTCGGCGCGATGGAGACCGGGTACCAGCGCGGCAAGATCCAGGACGAATCGCTGCTGTACGAGCACCGCAAGCATGACGGCACGCTGCCGATCATCGGCGTGAACACCTTCCGCCGTCCACCCTCGGAGGAGCCCGAGGTCGCCACGGTGGAGCTGGCCCGCGCCACCGAGGCGGAGAAGCGCTCCCAGTTGGAGCGCGTGGCCGACTTCCAGGAGCGCCACCGCGAGGAGGCCACCGAGGCGCTGGAACGGCTCAAGCGTGTGGCGGTGACCGGCGAGAACGCCTTCGCCGAACTGATGACCGCCGCCAGGGTGTGTTCCCTGCAGCAGGTGACCGAGGCATTCTTCGAGGTGGGCGGCCAGTACCGGCGCAACGTGTGAAACAGAACGCTTCCGGGCGGAGTGTCGGTGCCGGGGTGCATGCTGAGCGGGTGCGACATTGGAGGAGATGGCATCGGCTGGACACCGGCGCCGATCGCCCGCAGATGCGGAGGAGATCATGACACAGCACACCAGGCAGAACACCGAGACCACCGAGGCCGAGGCGCGCGCCGAACGCGACGCGGTCCTGCACCTGATCGGCGGGGACGAGGACGGCCTGCGCGCCCGGCTGGACGGCGAGGGCCTGACCGGATGGGAGTGGTCGCTGCTGAGCGAACTCGAGCAGTGGGATCAGCGCCTCGGCGCCTGAGCCATCCCGCCCGGGCCGAGGTCCCGCCCGAGGGACACGCCTTGAGCGACGAACACCCCCAGCCGATTCCGTTGGAGAATCGGTCCGCAGGTGGGTGGCACACCCGACTTCGAGCCCGAGGTTCCGCCATCCGGTCAAGGTCGACACCCTAAACATCGGATGACTAGGCTTTGGGCTGGCATCTGGGAACCCCCGGCAGCCCCGACAACACCACACCAGAACAGGGAAAGAACACCATGCGATTCGGGCGAGTAGGACCGGCCGGGGCTGAGGTCCCGGCAGTACTGGACGGCGACACCTGGCGCGACCTGCGCACGGTGACCGAGGAGATCGACGGCGAGTTCCTCGGCCGACAGGGTGAGGTGGACTGGGCCGGTGTGCTCGGGGGCCTGCCGCCGCTGGAGCCCGGCCGCATCGGCGCCCCGGTCGCACGGCCCGGCAAGGTGGTCTGCATCGGCCTGAACTACCGCGATCACGCCGCCGAGTCCGGGATGGACATCCCCGCCGAACCGGTGCTGTTCATGAAGGACCCGGCTACCGTCGTCGGCCCGGATGACCAGGTGCTCATCCCCCGCGAGTCGGTCAAGACCGACTGGGAGGTCGAACTCGCCGTCGTCATCGGTCGGACCGCCCGGTACCTGCCCGACGAGCAAGCGGCTCTGGACTGCGTGGCCGGGTACGCCATCGCCAACGACGTGTCGGAGCGGGAGTTCCAGCTCGAGCGCGGCGGGCAGTGGGACAAGGGCAAGAGTTGCGAGACGTTCAACCCGCTCGGCCCGGTACTGGTCACCGCCGATGAGGTGGCCGACCCGGGCAACCTGAACCTGCGCCTGTGGGTGAACGGGGAGCTGCGCCAGGACGGCACCACAGCGGACATGGTGTTCGGCGTCGGGCACATCATCCACTACCTGAGCCAGTTCATGGTGCTGCACCCCGGCGACGTGGTGAACACCGGCACCCCGGCGGGGGTGGCGATGGGCCTACCCGGCCAGCCCTACCTGCGCGCCGGTGACGTGATGGAACTGGAGATCGAGGGCCTGGGCCGTCAGCGCCAGGAACTGGTGCAGGCATGAGCGCCCCGGCACAGGACCTCGCGGGGCTGGTGGCCGTGGTCACCGGCGGTGCTTCCGGGATCGGAGCCACCACCGCCGTCGAGTTGTCCGAGCGTGGGGCGCGGGTGGCGCTCCTGGACCGTGACGAGGGCGCGCCACCGGAGGGGCTGCCCCTGTACCGGGCCGATGTGCAGTCCGATGACGAGGTCAATTCCGCGATCGAGCGGGTCGTTGCTGATCTCGGCGGCTTGGACATCGTGGTCAACAACGCCGGGATCGGCGCCCAGGGCGATGTCACCCAGAACTCCTCCGCGGATTGGCTGCAGGTACTGGACATCAACGTGGTCGGCATCGCACGGGTCAGCGCGGCCGCCATCCCGCACCTGCGCCGCTCCCGGGCAGCCGCGATCGTCAACACCTGCTCCATCGCCGCGCTGGTGGGGCTGCCCCAGCGGGCCGTCTACACCGCCTCCAAGGGCGCGGTGCTGGCGCTGACCCGGGCGATGGCGGCCGATCACGTCGGTGAGGGCATCCGGGTCAACTGCGTCTCCCCCGGCACCGTGAACACCCCGTGGGTACAGCGGCTGCTCGCCTCGGCGGAGAACCCCGAGACGATGCTCGCGCAGTTGCGTGCCCGCCAGCCCACCAATGAGCTGGTCGAACCGATCGACGTGGCCCGCGCGATCGCCTACCTGGCTTCGCCGCTGTCCGGAGCGGTGACGGGTATCTCGCTGTCGGTCGACGGCGGGATGAACGACCTGCGCATGCCTTCCTGAGGCCGGTACGTTCAGCGCGGTACAGCCCCTGGCGAACCCGCCCCTCACTATGCTCAGCGCTATGGCAGTCACCGACCACGCGATCACCAAAATCAAGTCGATGATCATGAGCGGTGAACTGAAGCCCGGGATGCGGCTGCCGCCGGAGAAGGAACTGAGCGAGCGCCTGGGGCTCTCCCGCTCGTCGATGCGCGAGGCGGTCAAGGCCCTGGAGGTGATCCGGGTGCTGGACGTGCGCCGCGGCGACGGCACCTATGTGACCAGCCTGGACCCGACGTTGCTGCTCGAGGCGATCTCGTTCGTGATCGACCTGCACGACGATACCTCGGTGCTGGAGATCTTCGAGGTGCGCCGGATGCTGGAGGAGGCCGCTGCGGCGCGCGCCACCAGCCGGATGAGCGATGAGCAGATCGCCGCCCTGCGCACCGACCTGGACCAGGTGGCCAAGGCCGCGACGGTGGAAGAGTTGGTCGAGCACGACCTGCGGTTCCACCAGGGCATCACCGACGCAGCCGGAAACAACTACCTGAGCAGCCTGATCGACTCGATCTCCAGTGCCACCGTGCGCGCCCGGATCTGGCGCGGCATCACCCAGGCCGGCGTCGTCGAACGCACCCTAGCCGACCACACAGCCATCCTGGATGCGATCGAGATGCGTGACCCGGACCTGGCCCGTGCCCAGGCCGCAGCGCACATCGCCGGGGTGGAGCACTGGCTGCACGGCGCCGCCCGGCTCACCGAGGACTGAGTCATCACGCTCGTGGCGGTCCCGTCCTAGCCCCAGGCGCTCGGGTCGCCGTCACCGGGGGGGTTCATGCGGGGTTTCAGACGGACCTTGGGCATCGGCGGGGCCGGCAGGCGCTGCACCGACCCGGTATAGCCCTGGACCCGTCCGAATCGTTCCGAGCCTGCCTCCCACTCCGTGCGGTAGTCGACGATCTCCTCATGGGTACGACCGATGAAGTTCCACCACATCATCACCGGCTCCGCGAACGGTTCACCACCCAGCAGCATCACCCGGGCGGGCCGGTCGGTCGGGTTGGTCAGCCACAGCCGGTCATGGCCCGGACTCAGATAGCCGAGTTCGCTCGGTTCCAACTGCGTCTGCTCCAGGTGCACCGGCCCGGCGTCCACCAGCACTCCGTACTCGAAATCCGCCTCGACATCGAGAGTGATCTCGGCGCGGGGATCGAGCAGCAGTTCAGCACCCAGCAGCGGGCTGTAATCGGGCACCGGGGAGGTATGGCCGGCCAACGACCCGATCAGCACCCGCGCCTCAGCGCCCTGGAGGGCGAGCGGTTCGGGGACGTGGTGGGTGAAGTCCCGGGTGGAGTGCCGGGAGGCCTCGGGCAGCACGGTCCACAACTGCACCCCGTGCAAGGTGTCACACCCGGGGGTGGAGACCTCCGAGTGGGCCACGCCGTGCCCGGCGGTCATGATGTTCACTTCCCCGGGCCGGACCAGGGCGTGGGCGCCGGTGGTGTCCCGGTGTTCGATCTCTCCGGTGAACAACCAACTGACCGTCTGCAGGCCGGTGTGCGGGTGCGGCGGCACGTCCATCCCACCAGTGCTCGAGACATCGTCGGGGCCGTAGTGATCGACGAAGCACCAGGCGCCGATGAGCGACCGGGCCCGCTGCGGCAACGTCCGGCGCACCCGCATCGCCCGCGGCCCCCCGAGGGGCACCTCCCGGCTGGTGATCAACTGCACATCGCCCATGCCGTTCACCCTGGCACAGACGGAAGGGTGCGGCAGTCCCAGCGGCGGCGACCGGCCTTGCGCTGAGACCCCCGCGTCACCTCAGCGCAACAGACCCCGCTGCAGCAGGTTGCGGTAGAAGTCGTCGATACCCATCGTCCACGGCTCGGCCTGGTGGCTGTGCGTGACCCGGTTCACCAGCGACCCGAGACCGGGCTCACTGATGGTGACGATGTCGCCCAGGGCGTGGGTGAAGCCCGAACCACCTTCCCCGCGGTCCTGGGTGGGGGCGAACAGCGTACCCAGGTACAGCGCGAACCCGTCGGGGTACTGGTGATGGTCACCGATCACGTGGGAGACCAGGTCCTCCGGGTCCCGGCTGATCTTCGACAGCGGGCTGTTGGCCTCCAGCCGGAACCCGTCGGTGCCCTCGATGGTCAGCGTCACGTCCGCTGCGCGCACCTGGTCCATCCGATAGCCCTCGTCGAACAGGCGCAGGAACGGGCCGATCGCGGCCGAGGCGTTGTTGTCCTTGGCCTTGGGCAGCAGCAGCGCGGAGCGACCCTCCACATCGCGCAGGTTCACGTCGTTGCCCAGCGTGGCCCCCACGACGCGCCCGGTGGAGGAGACCACCAGCACCACCTCGGGCTCGGGGTTGTTCCAGGCCGAGTCCGCGTGCAGCCCGACCTCCACCCCGGTGCCCACACTGGCTAGCACGGGTGCCTTGGTGAACACCTCGGGATCCGGGCCGATGCCCACCTCCAGGTACTGGCTCCACCAGCCCCGCTCCACCAGCATGTCCTTGACCCGGGCCGCTTCCTCCGAGCCGGGCTTGAGGTCCTGCAGCGACCCGCCCACCACCGAGCCGATCTGCTCACGGATCTTCGCCGCGGCGCCGGCGTCGCCATGGGCGCGCTCCTCGATGACCCGTTCGATCATCGACACCGGGAAGGTCACCCCGGCGGCCTTGACCACGTGCACATCCACCGGCGAGAGGAACCCGGGCAGGGACGCATCCCGCCGCTCCGGCGGGGTGTTGGCCACGATGGCCGACGGCGACCCCAGGCTCGGCCCGTCCAGCCCGGCCGCGTAGCCGGCCGGGTCGGGGTGCTCGGTGATGTCGCGCACCGTGGCCACCGAACCGCTCAGGTCGATCACGTCCTCGGCCGTCACCCGCACCACCGAGGGCCCCCCGGCTGCCGGGTCCCAGACCCGGCCGATCAGGGTGGCGTCGCCGACGTCGTCGGGCAGCAGTTTCGCGGTGGTGAGGGTCTCGTTCAGGTCCGCGCTCATCGGGACGTCTCCATGGGGTCGGTGTCGGTGTCGGCACTGGAGTCGGCGTGGGCCCGCTTGGCGCCGGTCACTGCCGCCCTGCCGGCGACCTCCTGCCATCCGGGGCCCTCGGGGAAGGTCCAGCGCTGCCGCGACGCGGTGTGCATCTCGGCGCCGATGCCGGGCTGTACGGGCGCCTGGTAACGGCCGTCGCGGACCCGCACCGGTTCCACGAAATGCTCGTGCAGGTGGTCGACGAACTCAATGTAGCGGTCCTGCTGGGAGGTGGACACCACCGCGTAGTCGATGAAGGAGAAGTGCTGCACCAACTCGCACAGCCCCACCCCGCCGGCGTGCGGGCAGACCGGAACCCCGAACTTGGCGGCCAGCAGCAGATTCGCCAGGTTCTCGTTCACCCCGGCCACCCGGGTGGCGTCGATCTGCATGATGTCGATCCCACCGGCCTGGAGCAGTTGCTTGAACACGATCCGGTTCGCCACCGCCTCACCGGTGGCCACCTTCACCGGCGCCACCTCGGCGCGGATCCGCGCATGCCCCAGGATCTCATCGGTGCTGGTGGCCTCCTCGATCCACCACGGGTCGAACTCGGCCAACGCGTTCACCCACTCGATCGCCTCGTTCACGTCCCAACGCTGGTTGGCATCGATGGCCACCCGAAGGTCCGGACCGAGTTCGCGACGGACCAGATCCATGCGCCGCCGGTCGTCCTCCAAGGAGCCGCCCACCTTGAGTTTGATCAGGTCGAACCCGTCGGCCACGGCCTCCTTGCTCAACCGGATGAGCTTCTCATCGGAGTAGCCCAGCCAGCCCGGGGTGGTGGTGTAGGCGGGGAAGCCCTCGCGCTGGAGTTGCTCGATCCGTTCGGCCTTGCCTTCCTGGCCCCTGCGCAGGATCTCCAGGGCCTCCTCCGGCGTGAGCGCGTCGGTGATGTGGGTGAAGTCGACCGCACGCACGATCTCCTCCGGCTCCATTTCCGCGATGAACCGCCACAGCGGTGTGCCCGCGCGGCGGGCGGCCAGGTCCCACAGGGCGTTGATCAGCGCCCCGGCGGCCATGTGGCTCACCCCCTTCTCCGGGCCCAGCCAGCGCATCTGCGAGTCGTGTACGAGCAGTTTCGCCGCCGCGCCCAGGTCCGCCAGCAACTCATCGGTGTTCTTGCCGATGAGCAGGTCACCGTAGGAGTCGATGGCCCGGGCCACGATCTCGTTCCCGCGCCCGGCGGTGAACACCAGGCCGTGCCCGCTCTCCCCGGACTCGGTGGTGATCTGCACGTAGGCCGCGGAGTAGTCCGGGTCCACATTGACCGCGTCGGAGCCGTCCAGCTCCAGGGAGGTGGGGAACCGCACGTCGTCGGTGCGCACCGAGGCGATGGTGGTCATGAAGGTCCTTTCGGTTAACGGGCGGCTACCCGAGAACTCCGGGCAGCCAGGTGGTGAAGAACGGGATGAAACTGATCAGCAGGAGCACGGCCACCAGCGGCACGTACACCGGCACCACTCCGCGGATGATCCGTGAGACCGGTATGTCGGTCACGCTGGACAGCACGAACAGCACCAGTCCCACCGGTGGGGTGAGCAGGCCCAGCATCAGGTTGAAGATGATCACCGAGCCCACGTGCAGCGGGTCGAGCCCGTACAGGGTGGCCACCGGAGCCAGCACCGGGACCAGCACCAGGATCGCCGCGGTCGGCTCGATGATCGCCCCGATGATGAACAGCAGCACGTTCAGCAGCAGCAGGAACACGATCGGGTTCTCGGTCAGGCCGAAGATGAACTCCCCGGCCAGTTGCGGGACCCGTTCACGGGCCAGGACCCAACCGAACAACGCCGCTGCGCACACGATGATCAGCACCGACCCGGTGGTCTCCACCGTGTTCTGCAGCACGCGCCTGACGTTGTGCCAGTTCATCGCGCCGTAGAAGATCGCCAGTACGGTCATGTAGACCACGCCGATCCCGGCGGCCTCGGTGGGGGTGAAGATCCCGCCCAGGATCCCGCCGAGCACCACGATTGCCGCGCCCAGCGCCGGCAGGGCCTTCAGTGACAGCGTCACCTGGTCCCGGACACTGGCCTTGGCCAGGCGCAGGTCGTTGCGCTTGCGCAGGGAGACGAACACCGTCACGCACAGCACCGTGAGCAGCAGCAGCGCGGGCACGATCCCGGCGATGAACAGCGCACCCACCGAGATCCCGGCGGTGACGGCGTAGATGATCGCCGGGATCGACGGCGGCAGGATCGGGGCGATCAGCGATGAACCGGCCGTGATACCCAGCGTCAGGCCCTCGGGATAGTTCCGCTTGAGCATCGCCGGCACCTGCACCCGGCCGAGCGCCGCGGCGTCACTGATCGCCGCGCCGCTCATCCACGCGAACCCGAAACTGGTGAACACGTTGACGTAGCCCAGGCTGCCGCGGAAGTGACCCAGCAGCGCGGTGGCCGCATTGAACAACCGGTCGGAGATGCCGGAGACGTTGGCGATGTTGCCCAGCATGATGAACAGCGGCACCGCCAGCAACGGGAACGTGTTCACCCCGGAGACGGTCTGCTGGGCGGCGATCTGGAAACTCGCCGAGCCGTCCAGTACGACGTACACCAGGGCCGGCACCAGCAGGGCCCACGCCACCGGGACACGCAGCCCCAGCAGCAGCAGCAGAGCCAGAACCATCCACAGAACGGTCATCTCTAGAGTCCGATCTTTTCGATGTCGTCCTGCTCCTGGTACCGGCCCGGGTACCGGGCGGCCAGGTATATGTTGAACGCGGCGTGCACTGTCATCAGCACCGACCCAACCAGCAGCGCCGCATAGACCAGGCTCAGCGGAAGGTCGGTGGCCGGGGCATGCAGCCGGCCGGTTGCGCGCACCAGGTCCCACCCGCCGTAGGTCAACACCGCCGAGACCACCAGGACCACGAAGTAGGCGAACGCGTCGATCGCGGCGATCACCCGCCCGGAGGAGCGAGCCGAATAGAGCAACACGGTGATGTGACGGCGGCGCGCCATGACGAAGGCCGCGGACATGAACGCGAACCAGATCAGCACGAACCGGGCCAACTCTTCCGTCCATACGAACGGGGAGTTCAGCACGTACCGGGTGAACACCTGGATCCCGATCAGCACCAGCAACGCGGTGAGCAACCACATCGAGAGCACGCGCTCGATGAACACCACCACGCCGTATATCCGGGACTTCTTCTCCAGGTAATCCTGGTCAGTGGGCGCCGCCGTCACCGTCAGGACCCTTGGATCTCGAGGTAGAGGTCACCCCAGGCGAAGTTCTCCGGCACGATCTCCATCGCCCGCTCCCGGAAGTGGTCGAGGTCGACGTTGTCGTTCACGGTGATCTCACCGGTCTCGCGCCACTCCTCGACGAAGTCGTTCTCCTGCTCCTCGATGCAGTCGCGCACGGCCTGGGTGGCCCCGACCATGGCGTCCTCCAGGGCGGTGCGGTCCTCATCGGAGAGGGAGTCCAGGTACTGGTCGCTGGTGACCACCATGACGCCCTGGATCATGTGCCCGGTCAGGTTGATGTAGTCCTGCACCTCGTGGAAGCCCTGGCTGGCGATGGTCGGGATGGGGTTCTCCTGGGCGTCGATGGTGCCCTGCTGCAGGGCCAGGTACACCTCGTCCAGGGCCATCGGGGTGGGCGAGCCACCCATGATCTCGGCCATGGTCAGGTACAGCGGGGCGTCTGCGGCACGCAGGGTCACCCCCTGCAGGTCGGCGGAGGTGTTGACCTCCACGTTCGAGGTCACGTGCCGGGTGCCGTAGTACCAGGAGGCCAGCACGTTCAGACCCGACTCCTCGGCCAGGTCACCCCAGACGTCCTCGGCGATGGGGCCATCGAGGACTTCCTGGAAGTGGTCCACGTCCCGGAACAGGAACGGGGCGTCGAACATCGCCGCCTCCTCGTGCCACACACCCAGGAAGGAAGGGCCGGCCACAGCCAGTTCGAGGCCACCACTGGCCACCTGCTCCAGCAGTTCGGCCTCATTGCCCAGTTGCGCCGCGGGGTAGTCGTCGATGGAGATGCCGCTGCCCTGCAGCCCGTCCTGGATGGCCGGGACGCCGCAACTGCCCACCGGGTGGGAGGGGTCGTAGACATAGGCGAACCGGGCGGTGGTGGTCTCCACGTCGTCGGCGGTGTCAGTGTCGTCGGCGTCGTCCTCGGTCACCTCGGTGCCGTTGTCGTCGGTGTCGGGGTCGGCGTCGCCGGAGCCGGGTGCCTCGCTGGAGACGCAGGCGGTGGCGACCAGGCCGATCGCGGCGAGCATGCTCACCTGGCTGACGATGGTGCGGGTGCGGGTTTTCATCTCATTCTCCTTTGAACTTCTGAGTGCTTTCGGGGGTCGGGGCGTGGGTCGTACGGGTGGGGCTTTCCTAGGAAGCGGGGTCATCTCGGGCCTGGTCGTCGGGTTGGAGGAGGGGTGTGTGGTGGGCTTGGGCGAGGTCATTGATGGCGGTGACGGTAGTGGCGGCCACCTCGATGGTGCGGGTGTGCCGGGCGGCGCGGGCCAGTTCGATGTCTCCGGGTGCGTGCACCGCTCCGGGCTCGCCGGCACCGCGCACGGCCTCCCGCAGGGTCTGTACCCGGGCGGCGGTGTGGTCGGTGCCACCGAAGAAGGCCGGGTTCAACGCGATCAGGGTGTGGCCCACGTTCATCCGGGAGGCGGGATTGACCCAGATGTCCTCGGTCTCGAAGGCATAGGCCGCTGAGCCCAGGGCCGCCGACAGCCCCTCCAGGGCCACCATCAGTGCCGAACCCTTGTGGCCGCCCATCGCAACCAGGGCCCCGCGCAGGGCTTGGTCGGGATCGGTGGTGGGCCGTCCGGTCGGGTCCACCGCCCAGCCGGGGGGAATCTGCTCACCGGCGTTGGCGGCCTCCACCACTTTCCCGTAGGCCCCGGCACTGGTGGCGATGTCTGCGGTGAGGTGGCCCTCGGGGCCGGCGGGTAGGGCGATGGTCAAGGGGTTGGAGCCCAGGATGGTGCGGTGCGCCCCGTGCGGGGCGGCCACGGGGCCGGTGGTGGACGTGATCAGGGCTACGCAGCCCAGGTCTGCGATGAGGTCGGACCAGTAGGCGCCGGCGCCGTAGTGGGTGGAGTCCTGGACGACGACGGCCACCACCGGGCTGGCCTCGATCCGTTCGGCGATGAACTCCACCGCCTGGCCCATCGCCACCTGCCCCAGGGCGCCGTCAGCGTGCAGCAGACCGCCGCCGGGGTGGGAGTTCACCCAGCGCATCTGGGCCCGCGGGTTGATGCCCCCGGCTACTAGCGCGCTCAGGTACAGCGGCAGGCGAAGCAAACCGTGTGAGGCGGTGCCACGGCGGTCGGCGTACACAAGACAGTCGGCGGTCAGGTGCGCGTCGTCGTCGGGCACTCCAACGCCGCGCAGCAGGGCGGCGGCCACGTTCCGGGCGTGGGCGACGTCGAGGCGGACTTTGCTCATGCGATCGTCAGCTCCTCAACCCGATCCAGGTCCCAGTCGATGCCCAGTCCGGGAGCGTCCGGTGCGCTGGCCCGGTCCCCGTCGATCTCCACCTGGGCGCGGGTCAGGGTGGTCAGTTGCGGGATGTGCTCCACGTAGCGCCCGTTCGGGATGGCCGCCACCAGACTCACGTGTAGTTCCATCAGGAAGTGGGGGCAGACGTCCACGTTGGACACCTCGGCCAGGTGGGCGACCTTGAGCCACGGGGTGACGCCGCCGATGCGGGCCACATCGACCTGCACGATCGCCGCGGCGTTGCTGTTCAGGTAGGTGCGGAACTGGGCCGGACTGTACAGGGTCTCCCCCACCGCGATCGGCACCGAGGTGCGCCGGGCCAATTCCACGTGACCGAGCACGTCATCGGCCGGGAGCGGCTCCTCGAACCAGGCGATCCCGACGGCGTCGTCGAAGGCGGTAATGCGGCGCAGCGCCTCGGCGCCGGTGAAGGCCTGGTTGGCGTCGATCATGATGTCGACGTCGTCACCGACCACCTCGCGCACCGCTCGGAGCCGTTCGAGGTCCTCGGCCATGGTGGGTTTGCCGACCTTGACCTTCAGCGCCTTCCAGCCCTTGTCCCGCATCGCCTGGGCTCCGGCGATGAGGTCGTCGGCGTCCAGGTGCAGCCAGCCGCTCTCGGTGTCATACATCGGGACCAGGCGCCGGTAGCCGCCGGCGGCGATCCACAGTGGTTCGTTCTGCCGCTGGGCCTTCAGGTCCCACAGGGCGGTGTCGACGGCGGCCAATGCCAAGGAGGTCAGCGCACCGGTGGTGGTCGCGCGGGTGGAGCCGTGCAGGGCGGACCAGATCGCCTCGATCCGGCGGGCGTCCTGACCGGGCAGCTGGGGCACGAACACATCGCGGAGCAGGGCCATCACCGCGCTGCCGCCGGTGCCGATGGTGTAGGTGTATCCGCGGCCGGTGAGCCCGTCGTCGGTGCGGATCTCCACGAACGGGGTCTCCTGGGAGGTGAAGCTCTGGATGGCGTCGGAGCGGGGCACCTCGACGGGGATGTCGAGCATGCGGACCGAGACGTCGATGATTCGGGACACGGGGCTCCTTGCGGGGTCAGGCGGAGAACAGGTGGGGATGGGCGGCGACGAGTTCGCCGCGGGCGGCGGTGAGCAGTTGCAGGTGGTCGATCAGGATCAGTACGGCGCGCTCGGCGTCGTTGGCCCGCACGGCTTGGTGGATCTGGCGGTGCTGGGCGATGGCCACCTCGTCGTGGCGCATGGTGCGCAACTCCAGGTAGCGCATCCGCATCAGGTGCACCCGGGCCTGTTCCACCATGTGCAGCAGCAGGAGGTTTCCGGCCACCCGCATGAAGATGGCGTGGAACTCCCCGTCCAGGCGGGCGAAAGAGGCCAGGTCGCTCTGGCTCGAGGCGTGGTCCTGCTCGCGCAGGTTCTCCCGGATCTGCTCGTCGTAGCGGCGGAACTTCAACTCCGCCGATCGCCAGCGGTCCGCCGCCTTGCGGATTGCGGTGACCTCCAGGCTGTTACGGATCTCCTGGGCTTCGATGATGCGCTGGATGGACAGCGGGGCGATCTGCGCGCCGCGCTGGGGCAGTACCTCGATCAACTCCTCCTGCTCCAAGCGGGTCAGGGCCTGACGCACCGGGGTCCGGCTGGTCTCGTACCGGGCAGCCAGGGAGTTCTCGAACAGCATCGTGCCAGGCTGCAACTGCAGGGTGGCGATCTCCTGGCGCAACTCGGTGTAGATCTGCACGCTCAGCGACTCGCGAGCCTGAGTGGTCATCGAAGCCTCGTTGATCTCGGTGGTTGGCCGTCACCCTACTTGGACACAAGTTGGCCGACAAGGGTTGAGTGCTCCGATGTTTGATTACGATCCGGTGATCGTTACCCCCGGAGCGGCGGAGGACGGCGCTAATACATCGGAGCAGGCAGGTCTGGCCCTGCTGACCGTCCCGGTGTTCATGGTCGCCATCGACATGACCGTGCTCTTCCTGGCCACCCCGACGATCGCCGCGGCGCTGGAACCCACCGCCACCCAGCAGTTATGGATGCTGCACATCGGGGACCTGGTCGGCGCCGGGCTGGTGCTGACCGCCGGGCGCCTGGTGGACCGGTTCGGCCCGCGACGGCTGCTGGTCATCAGCGCACTCGCCTACGGCAGTGCGAACCTGCTGGCCGCCTACGCCCCCTCGATCGAGTACCTGATAGCCGCCCGGGCGCTGATCGGCTTCTCGGCAATCTCCATGATCCCGGCGGGGATGGCCCTGCTGCGGCGCATGTTCACATCCGATGCCCAGTTCTCCCGTGCCGTGGCCGTCTTCATGTCGGCCTTCTCCGGCGGGGTGGCATTCGGCCCACCCATCGGCGGCGCCCTGTTGGAGAACTTCTGGTGGGGGTCGATCTTCCTGCTCAACGTACCGATCGCGTTCCTGGTGGCGCTGTTGGCGCCGACCCTGCCCAAGGTTCCCGGGAGCGGGGTCGGTCGGATCGACATGGTGAGTGTGCTGCTGTCCCTGACCGCGGTGGCGCTCGTGGTCTACGGTGGCCAGGAACTCGCCTCCCGGAACGTGGGACCGCCGCAGGTGGCAGCGGTCGCCGTCGGTCTCGTCGCGGGCCTGCTGTTCATCCGGCGTCAACTCCGGCTGACCACGCCGTTGCTGGACCCGGCACTGTTTGCCTCCCGGTCGTTCACCGTGGGGCTCGTGGCGATCCTGCTGGTGATCCTTGCCACCGCTGGTGCCGACATGCAGTTCGCCCAGTACTTGCAGGTCGGGCTCGGGCACTCCCCGTTCACCGCCGGCATGCTGCTGATCATCCCCGCGACGCTCTCCATCGTCGCGACCGTCTTGGCGCCGCCATTCCTTCGGTGGGTCCGGCCGAGCGCGGTCATGGGAACAGGCGTACTGATCGCCGCCGGTGGAGCGCTGCTGATGGCCGTATTGCTCCAGGGCGAGGCGTCGGTGGCGCCGGCGCTGGCGGCGGTATCGATCATCGCTGCCGGCGCAGCACCAGTCTTCGCGCTCGGCGCGGTCATCATCGTCAACAGCGCCCCCGCGGCGCAGACCGGCTCGGCCTCGGCGAGCACCGACGTCGCCGGGAGCCTCGGGAACACCATCGGACTGGCCACCGGGGGAACGATCGCCTTCGTCAGCTACCAGAGCAGACTCGGAGGTACCCTGCCGGCCGGTCTGGATGAGGCCACGCGCGAACTGAGCCTGCAGAGCATCGGCTCGGCACTCGCGACCGCCCGGTCGCTACCGGACGAACTCGGCGTGCCGCTGCACGCTGCCGCAATCGACGCCTTCGCCGTCGCCACCCGGAACACCTACGCCTTCGCGACGCTCGGACTAGCGGTACTCGCGGCGGTGATCCTGTGGGGTCTGCGGCACGCGCGCATCGACTCTGACCCAGGCGTCGACGAGGTCGGCAGCGAGAACCCGCCGAGCGGGCACGACGAGTCCGGCGACGAGGGGCGGGCCCTGCCCGAGGACACACCCGTGCCGCAGGCGCCGACGGCAACGGGCCCTGCGAGGGCCGAGTGAGGGAGCGGAGTCTCACGCCGGCAGTCGAGGAATCCGGGGGCAGGGGGTTCAGTGCCTACTCGGCGTTCTTCGCCCGCGGTGAAACGGGCCGCTGACAGCCCCCGGACCGCGACTCCCGCACCGTTTTCGCGCGCCCACCGGTACGGCGTCCGACCAAGCGCCCCGCATCGCCGCTCAGGGCAGCACGCCCTCCAGATAGACGGCGATGCGCTCGTCGGACCAGCCGTGGCCCTCCCGCAGCCCTTGCGTAAGCATGGCCAGGTAGGCCGCGGTAGGGGCCACGTGCTCGGCACGGTCGAGCCCACCCGGGCTGGTGAAGGTCAGCATCGGCAGCCCATCCCGTGCACCGACGTCCACCAAAGTCTCGTACCGACCAGGCCCGACGCGGTGGCTTGAGTCGGTGAGGCCACCGGCAAGGAGTTGCTCCAGCGGACCGTTGGCCACCGGCTCCCTCCGCATTTCCTGGGCGGTGATGTCGGCGAACTGCCCGACCGTGATCCGGTAGGCCCGCGCGGGCGTGGGTCCGGGCTCGTGGTGGTCGTAGAAGGCCATCCCGCCGCCCCAGGTCAGCGAGTGCCCGGCGAAGTAGATCCGCCCGGGTAGGTGGACGGCCACAGCCTCGGTGGGCGGGCTCGGGTCCCGCGCTCCCGGGTAGGTTCGAGCTCCGCCCGGTGGGCAGCCACCTTTCAAGTAGCACAGCAGCCGCTGCCGGCTCATGTTCGAGCCGTAACTGACATACCAGACCTCGTCCATCGCGCTGTGGTTTCAGACTCCGATTCCGGCGGCCACCATCTCGACTGGTACCAATTCCTGTCTCGCCGAAAGGGTCTCAGCCTTCGGTCGCACTCACCTCGGCCTCGGAGCGCAGGATGCAGAACTCGTTGCCCTCCGGGTCAGCCAGGACGACCCACCCGGTGCCCGGACCGTACTTGCCTCGACGATCGGCCACCTCACGGGCGCCCAGTTCGAGCAGGCGCGCCAGCTCGGTGTCCCGGTCACCCTCGGTGGGACGAAGATCCAGATGGATGCGGTTCTTCTTCGACTTGGGCTCCTCCACCTCGAGGAACAGGATCCGGTGACTGCCGTCAACGTCCTGGATCATGCACTCCGCATGCCCCGGCTCGTTCGGGTCGCCGGGCACGTCACCGTAGTCCAGCACCTGCTTCCACCATTCCGAGATCTCATAGGCGTTACGGGCGTCGATGGTCGTATGTGACACGAAGGAAGTCATGGGAGCCACTTTCCCAGGGCCCGTCTGCACACACCAGCTGTTTGGTCAGCGCCCGGCCTTCTCCAGCGTCCCGAACGTGCGCCGGTAGGCCTGGGGGGACACGCCTCGTTCCCGCAGGAAGTGCTGACGCAGGGTGCCGGCGTTGCCGAATCCGACCTGGTCGGCGACCCACTCCACCGACCCGTCGCCGCTCTCCAGCATCTCCTCGGCCGCGGCCACTCGCTGACTGACCACCCAGGCGTGCGGTGTCTGACCCGTCTCGGCCCGGAAGCGCCGGGCGAAGGTCCGTGCCGACATGTGCGCGCGGCGCGCGAGTGCCTCCACGCTCAGATCCTCCTGCAGGTTCGCCACGATCCAGGTCAGCAGGGGTCCGAGGGTCTCGGCCCGGCAGTCCGGGACCGCTCGGGCGATGTACTGGCTCTGGCCACCGGAGCGGTGCGGGGGCACCACCATCCGCCGGGCCGCGGTCGCTGCGGTGCCCGCACCGAAGAGTTCGCGCATCAGGTGCAGGCCGGCGTCCAGCACCGCGGCCGCACCGGCACCGGTGGTCAGGCTGCCGTCGGTCACGTACAGCACGTCCCGGTCCACCACGGCCTCGGGGAACATGGCGATCAGACGGTCCGCATAACGCCAGTGCGTGGCACACCGCCGACCATCCAGCAGGCCGGCCCGTCCGAGTGTGAAGGCCGCGGTGCAGTGCGAGAACAGGCTCCGGCCGGCGGCGTCGGCCTCGCGGAGCAGGTCCAGCACGTCCGAGTGATCGGCGGTTATGTCCTGCTTGGGGGCAACGCAGATCAGGTCCGCATCCCTCGCGGCGTCCAAGCCGTGCTCGACGTGCAGATCGAAACCGGAGTTGGCTCGGATCCGGCCCGGCTCGGGAGCACAGACGACGAAGTCGAACACCGGGTTGTCGTCATCGGGGTGGTAGGGCTCGTCCCAGAGTTCACACAACGCGCCAAGCCCGAACGGCTCGACGCCGTCCTGCACGATCACCGCGACCTTCCGCATCCCACCAGCATCCTGCACCGATGGCAGGAAATCAATGGGTAGCAATATATCTGCCACCGCATCGCCCGGAGGACGCCACGAGACGGTTGGCAGGAACTAATCGGATGTTGGCATATCTGCCACTGGTGGCAGAGACGCAATGGGCGCACGATAACTGCCATGTTTACTCTCATCGTCGTACTCGCCTTGATCCTGTCCCTGGTGGTCTTCACCGTCCGGACCGTCTACCGCGACGGTTACGGCTCCGCCCCACCCCCGCGTTCGGACTATGAGCACGCTCCGCGCATACTGCCCTGACGCCATCGCCACGCCGGCTCGAACCCACTCTTGAGTTCACCGCCGCCTGCGCGCCTGAGACAATGGCGCGCGGTGACCGAGACGAAGCACAACCAGCGGCGGCCCGAGCGCGGGTCACGACGTCGTCGACCCCAGCGCCGTCGCGAGGGCTACCGAAAGCCCGATCCCCAGTTGCTCCAGCGGCGCAGGGACGCCGTCCCGAAGGTGGCCTATCCGGAGCAGTTGCCGGTCTCCGCCCGCCGGGAGGAGATCGCCGAGGCCATCGAGAAGAACCAGGTGGTGATCCTGTCCGGGGAGACCGGGTCGGGCAAGACCACCCAACTGCCGAAGATCTGCCTGGACCTGGGCCGCGGTATCGAGGGCACGGTCGGGCACACCCAACCCCGCCGGATCGCCGCGCGCACCGTGGCCGAACGCATCGCCGAGGAACTGGGCACGGAAGTCGGCCAGGCCGTGGGCTACCAGGTGCGCTTCACCGACCAGGTCTCCGAGACCACGCTGATCAAGGTGATGACCGACGGCATCCTGCTCGCCGAGGTCCAGCGCGACCCGATGCTGCGCCGTTACGACACCATCATCGTCGACGAGGCCCACGAACGGTCCCTCAACATCGACTTCCTGCTCGGCTACCTGCACCAACTCCTGCCCCAGCGCCCGGACCTGAAGGTGATCATCACCTCGGCCACCATCGACTCGGAGCGCTTCGCCGAGCACTTCGGCTCCCCCGGCACCCCTGCCCCGGTGATCGAGGTGTCCGGACGCACCTACCCCGTCGAGGTGCGCTACCGCCCCCTGGTGCAGGACACGGAGACAACCGAGGACGACGACGAAGCACCCGGCCGCGCAGGCGGCACCGGCGCTGGGACCGGCGCAGGCGACCCCGCGCGCTCCCGCGGAAGCGCCGGTCCCACACGCTCCCGCGGAAACTCAGGCGAGCGCGAACCCCTGGACCAGGCCACCGCCATCTGCCTGGCCGCCGATGAACTGATGGCCGAGGGCCCCGGCGACATCCTGGTGTTCTGCTCCGGGGAGCGCGAGATCCGCGACGGCGCCGAGTCCCTCACCAATCACCTGTCCGGCCGCCCGGGCCCCGAGGTGGAGATCCTGCCGCTGTACGCGCGCCTCTCCGCGGCAGACCAGCACCGGGTCTTCGCCGCGCACTCCAACCGGCGCATCGTGCTGGCCACCAACATCGCCGAGACGTCGCTGACCGTGCCGGGCATCCGGTACGTGATCGACCCGGGCACCGCCCGCATCTCCCGCTACTCCAAGGGCACCAAGGTCCAGCGCCTACCGATCGAACCGGTCTCCCAGGCCAGCGCCGACCAGCGCGCCGGCCGCTGCGGGCGGGTGGCCGACGGCATCTGCATCCGGCTGTACTCCAAGGCCGATTACGAATCCCGCCCGGAGTTCACCGAACCGGAGATCCTGCGCACCTCCCTGGCCTCGGTGATCCTGCAGATGACCGCCCTGGGTCTGGGAGAAGTCGCCAAGTTCGGCTTCGTCGACCCGCCCGACACCCGCTCCGTCCGGGATGGGGTAGCCCTCCTCACCGAACTGGGTGCGATCACCGACGACGACGGTGCCCGGCCCGCCCGTCCGGGTCCCGCGGACGCCGCTCGCCCGGGTGAGTTGCACCCCACCGCCGCGAAGACAGCCCGGCGGGATGCGTCGTCGTCGGCCACTCCCGGGCTGCGCCTGACCAAGGTGGGCCGATCCCTGGCGCACCTGCCGATCGACCCGCGCCTGGGCCGGATGCTCCTGGAGGCCGACCGGCTCGGGGTAGCCGCCGAGGTACTGGTGATCGTGGCGGCACTGTCCATCCAGGATGTGCGCGAGCGCCCGCCGGATGCCCGGCAGCAGGCCGACGCCAAGCACCGCCGGTTCGCCGAGGAGACATCCGATTTCCTGTCCATCCTGCGGCTATGGGACTACCTGCGCACCAAGCGGGCCGAGTTGTCGTCCTCGGCGTTCCGGCGGATGTGCCGGGCGGAGTACCTGCACTTCCTGCGGATCCGGGAATGGCAGGACGTGCACACCCAACTGCGGCAGATGATCAAGCCGCTGGGCATCCATCTGGGTCGTCTGAAGGCACCCGGGGACGTCGACGCCGACGCGGTGCACCAGGCGATGCTGACTGGGCTGTTGACCCAGATCGGTTCCTGGGATGAGCGCAAACGGGACTATCTCGGCGCCCGCGGGGCGCGGTTCGTGATCTTCCCCGGCTCCCACCTGGCGAAGAAGCGCCCGGACTGGGTGATGGCGGCCGAACTGGTGGAGACCTCGCGGCTGTTCGCCCGCACCGCGGCCCGGATCCGCCCCGAGTGGGTCGAGCCGCTGGCGGCCCACCTGATCAAACGAAGTTACTCCGAGCCGTACTGGTCCACCCGGCAGGGTGCGGGCATGGTCAAGGAGAAGGTGATGCTCTACGGGCTCACCCTGGTGGCCGACCGGCCCGTCCCCTACGCCCGGGTCGATGCCCCGGCGGCGCGGGAGATGTTCATCCGGCACGCCCTGGTGGACGGTGAGTGGCGCACCCACCACGCCTTCGTCGAGCACAACGCCGGCGTGATCGCCGAGGCCGAGGAACTCCAGGCCCGCGAGCGCCGGCGGGACCTGATGCTGGATGAGGACGGCCTGTTCGACTTCTACGACGAACGCATCCCCGAGCACGTGGTCACCGCCGCGCACTTCGACACCTGGTGGAAGCAGGCCCGCCGGGAGCACCCGGACCTGCTGAATCTGAGCGTGGACCTGCTGGTGCCGCAGGTGCAGGAACTCGATCCCGGCCGGTACCCGCAGGTCTGGCAGCAGGGGGACCTGACGTTGCCGCTGTCCTACCAGTTCGAACCGGGCACCGAGGCCGACGGGGTCACCGTGCACATCCCGATCGCGGTGCTGGGCCGGGTGCGTCCGGAGGGATTCGACTGGCTGGTGCCCGGACTCCTGCAGGAACTGACGGTGGCCAGCATCAAGGCCCTGCCCAAGCCGATCCGTAAGCATCTGGTCCCGGCGCCGGACACCGCACGGGCGATCGCCGAACTGTTGCCGCCGTGGGAGCAGATGGCCCCGGCCGGGGAGGGAGCGGTCTCCTTCGCCGAGGCCTTCGCGACCGCCGCCCGGCAGGTGCGCCCGGAGCTGGAGATCAGTGCCGGGGACCGCGATCCGGAGAAACTGCCCCCGCACCTGCGCATCACCTTCCAGGTGCACGCCGAGCGCGGGGCGGTGCTGGGCACCGGTCAGCATCTGGAGGCATTGCAGCGGGAGTTGTCCCGGCAGTCCGGCGACGCGGTGCGCACGGCGGTGAAGTCGGCGCTGCTGGCGGCCCGGAAACGCGCCGGTTCCCCGGCTGCCGGGCCCGGGACCGCGGAAGTGGCATCGGCGGGCGCTGGAGCGGCCGGTGCCGGCGCGGCATCAGCCGGTGCCGGGTCGGCGGAAGACGGCGACGGCGACGGCGACGGCGACCGTGCGACCTCCCCGCAGGGCGGCGTGCGCGCCGGGCTGGCTGAGGAGAAGAACCTGACCGGATGGCCGGCGATGGACCGGATCCCCGACGTGGTCACCGCCACCGGCGCCGGCGGGTTGGAGATCCGCGGCTACCCGGCGTTGGTGGTGGAGGGCGAGGCCACCGGCCGGGTGTCGCTACGGGTGCTGCAGGATGCCGCGGCCCAATCCGGAGCCCACCGCGCCGGTGTGCGGCGGCTGCTGGCCGACACCACCGCTCTGCCCACCGGGCGGGTCTCCAGCCGGTGGGGCGGACGGGAGGCGCTGTCCCTGGCGGCCAGCCCGTACCGGGACACCGCCGCCCTGGTCACCGGTTTGCACCGGGCCGCGGTGGCCTCCCTCACCGCGAGCAGGGACCTGGCGCAGGTGCGCACCGCGGAGGCGTTCGCGCAGGTCGAGGCCGATGTGCGGGCCCGGCTGGAGGATGAGATCTACCGGTTGGCGGCCCTGACGGTGCAGATCCTGGATGCCTCCCGGGAGTTGCAGGCCCAGATCAAGGCCACCACCTCCATGGCACTGCTCGATGTGCTCACCGATGTGCGCGACCAGCACGCCGCGTTGATTCATGACCGGTTCCTCACCACCACCCCACCGGAGCAGCTGATGCATCTGCCCCGGTACCTGCAGGCAGCCACGATGCGGCTGGCCAAGGCCGCGGAGAACCCGAACCGGGACGCGGACCTGGCCTGGCAGATCCGGGACCTGCACGATGCCTGGTGGGCCGCGGACCGGGCCACCACCGACCCGGCCCACGCCGAGCAGTTGGCGCAGGTGCGGTGGATGCTGGAGGAGTTGCGGGTCAGTTTCTTCGCGCAGCAATTGGGCACCGCGGTCCCGGTCTCGGCCAAGCGCATCCGCAAGGCCCTCGCCGAGGTCGGCTCGGCCTGAGGCCGGACCAGCGGTGCCGGAGGGTGTCGGTGGCAGCGATTAGAGTCGGCACCAACCGGTGCAGTTGGGGTGATGTGGTGAATCTGGAGCAAGCCGAGTCGATGGCCCGTGACCTGATGGCCGAACACGGCCTGAGGGACTGGACCTTCGCCTTCGACCGCGCGAAACGCCGCGCGGGTCTGTGCCGGTTCCACACCCGCACCATCTCCCTGAGCCGTCACCTGACCGAACTGCACCATGACGATCTGGTGCGGGATACCGTGCTGCACGAGATCGCCCACGCCCTGGCCGGCCCCGATGCCGGGCACGGCACCCAGTGGCGCCAGGTCGCCGGCCGGATCGGTGCCCGCCCGGAGCGAACCCTGCCCGCTGAAGCCCCGCTGCCGCCGGCGCCGTGGGAGGGCCACTGTCCCGGCGGGCACGAGCACCGACGGTTCCGCAAGCCGGCACGCCCGGTCAGTTGCAGCCGGTGCTGCCCGCAGTTCTGCATCGCGAACCTGATCATCTGGACCCGCGACGGCGAGCCCATGCAACCCGGCCCCACCTACCATCGGGCGCTGAAGGACGCAGCCCGGCGGGCCAAGCGGCAGCGGGTGTGCCGCCGGTGCGGCGGGGCCACCGACACCGCACGCGAGCCCGCTCGCACCGGCCGCCGCGGGGCGGCTCCCGCTCGCCCCAAGGATCCGCCGCCACTCGTTCCGGCCACCCTCTTCTAAACCCCGGGTACCGGGCCCACCCGATGACTGGCAGACTCGATCCAGACCCGCAAGCGGCACTGGCGAAGGCGAGGAACCGATGAGCATCGAACCCGATGCCAAGGACTGGACCTGGGTGCTGCGCGAACCCTGCGATGAGTGCGGGCTCGAGGCCGGCACCGTGGTGCCGGAGTTGATCCCCCAGATGCTGCGGGACAACGCCAGGCACTGGCAGGACGTGCGGGCGCGCACCGACGCCCACTGGTGGACCCGGCGCCCGAACGCTCAGACGTGGTCACCGCTGGAGTACGCAGCGCACGTGCGCGATGTGCACGGGGTGTTCGCCGAGCGGCTGGGGCTGATGCAGACCGAGGAGGACCCCACCTTCCCCAACTGGGACCAGGACGCCGCCGCGATCGAGGGCAACTACGGCCAGGCGGATCCCGATCGGGTCCTGGCCGAGTCCCGCGATCAGGCCGACGCCATCGCCCAGCGGTACCAGGACCTGACCCGGGACCAGTGGCAGCGCACCGGCCGCCGCTCCGACGGCGCGCAGTTCACCGCTGTCACTCTCGCCCAGTACCACCTGCACGACGTCATCCATCACCTCGGCGACATCACCCGCTAGGTGTGTGCGGATCCGCGTCCCTGGCCTGATCGACGCACGGCCCTTCGCCGAACGCCGGAGGGGCTCCTCGACGGGTGATCGCAGCAGCCTGCTCCCTACGCATTGCCGTGCACGGCCTTGGCCGAGCAGGACGCGAAGTGGTTCACGCTCATGTGCTCCGGATGGAGCGCATCGAGGAAACTGCGCGCGGAGAAGGCCTCACCGGGTGCAGCCACGCCCCCGGTGAGCCGGTGACCGTGCAGCAGGCGCTCGATCGCCTCGGCTACCAGCGGGGCGGTGACGGCGTAGATGTCACGGCCGGTGGCGCAGATGCGGCGCTGCGTTGCGCCACGGCGAGCCACCACGTCGACGACGAACTGCTGCGCTGATCGGCCGGACTCCTCGACCGGGACGGGGCCGGGCGTGTCTTGGTCGCGCACATCGGCCAGAGCGGTCCGGGACAGGAACGTGCGCACCGAGCCGGCCTCCACGTGCCGTGCCAGCGTGACCATCTCGGAGAAGGGGCTGGCGACCACCCACTGGCTGCCCAGGGGGTACGGGAATTCCCAGTGTCGCGTCGTGGCCGGAAGTGGTGCGGGGACCAGTCTGCCGTCGTCGATCACCAACCGTGGTGCCGTGTTGCGCTTCCCTGTGCTTCGGGTTCCGGCGGTGGGCCACCACCGGTCCAGACCATTGAAGATCTCGATGGAGTCGACATCTGCCCATCCGGCGGTGACGGCGGAGACCAACAGATCGGCGAGCCCCCCGTAGAAGGCCATCGCAGGGATGACCGAAACACCGGCGTGCCGGGGCAGGGCTTGGTGATCCCGGTAGATCTGCCCGACAGAGGCCTGTTCGGCGCTGACGTCGAGATAGTGCGCGTCCGCATGGATCGCGGCCGCCACCAGGGCCGACCCGGTGTCGATGAAGGGACCGGCGCAGTTCACCACGGCGGTGACCCCGCGGGTCGCGGCCCGCAGCGATGCCTCGTCCTCGACCGTCGCAACCCTGGTGTGCAGGCCGGGATACTCCCGTTCCAGCCCGGCAAGAGCGAGCGCGTTGCGCCCGGCGAGGACGGGCTCGAGCCCGCGTCTGAGGAGTTCGGCCACCACGAACCTGCCGGTGTGTCCGTACGCGCCGAAAACAAGAACCGCTTGAGTCATACCGGCATCCCAGCATGGCACCAGCCGCGTGCGTCAGTGTCTGATCCGACAGCATGGCTACACTTTCGGACATGCACTCCGTCGCGCTGGTCCTTCACGAAGACGCGATGCTGTACTAGACCGCCATCGCGGCGGAGATCTTCGGTGTCGAGCGAGAAGGTCTGTCCGCCCATGGCTGGTACGACGCGATGGTGTGCACGAAGGATGGGGCACCGTCCCCTTGGCTGCCCCGGCTCGTCACCGGGCCCTACGCGGCCTTGACCGACGCCGACACCGTCGTCGTCTCCTCGACCAGCAACCTCGACCGGGAGCCGGACGGGCAACTGATGGACGCGCTGCAACAGGCTCATCAGGCCGGCGTGCGCATCGCAGCGCTGTGTACGGGCACCTTCATCCTTGCCGCCGCAGGACTCCTGGAGGGGCGTACCGCGACCACGCACTGGCTGCATGCCGCACTCCTGGCCCAGCGGTATCCGCTCATCGATGTCCGTGCCGACGTCCTCTACGTCGAGGACGGTACGGTGCTCACCTCGGCCGGCAAGAGCGCCGCGCTCGATCTCGGCCTGCACATGGTGAGTTCCGATTTCGGTGCGAGCGCTGCGAACGCACTCGCTCGTCGACTCGTCGTCCCGACCCACCGGACGGGTGGCCAAGCCCAGTTCATCACGCCGCCCCGCCCGAGGCCTGCGGCCGATCTGCTCGGGAAGGCGCTCGATTGGGCGCGCGCACGACTGGACCAGCCGCTGACCGTTGAACACCTCGCTGATCGAGCGGCCTTGAGTTCCCGGCAACTCAGCCGGCGGATGAACGCCGAGGTCGGGATGAGTCCGCGCGCGTGGTTGCAGCATGAGCGGATCACACGGGCACAAGACCTACTGGAGCGCACCGACGCCTCGATCGAGCAGATCGCGGCGATGTGCGGCATGGGAACGACCACCACTCTACGGCGGCAATTCACACAGACCCTCGGGGTGACCCCGACCGGCTACCGAACAGCGTTCCGTGCGGACGTGACCCAACCTCCCGGTAACCGGGCACCGCTCGCCCGGCCTCGCGGCTACGGCGCCTGGTCAGCGGGCGCCCTGCCGCCGACCAGTTCAACTGGGAAGCCCCCGTCCGCAGCCCCTGCTCCCGCCCACAGTCGCACGACGGCGTAGCCACGGTGCGGCCGCCATGCCTCGGCTGCGGTCGTCACCGCGGGCGCGGTCAGCCCGCCCATCGCACGTCGCAGTACCAGGTCGGAAGCCGGCAGCGCGTCACCCTCGCCGCGACCACGTAAGGCCAGGATGGAGATGGTCCATGGGCCGACCCCGGGTAGGTCGGCGAGTCGGGTGAGCATGTCCTCCGCGAGCAGGTACGGGGCGTCGGGAGGTGCCGGGTGCTCGGCCAGCAACGCGGCGGCTTCCCGTAGCGTGCGGGCACGCGCACCGGTCAGGCCGATCGCTGCCCGCAGGTCCTCCCCATCCACCGCCGCGAGCCGCGCGGGCGCCGGGAAGGCCCGTAGGCCCGCCCCGGTCTCATCGCCGTAGACGGCCGCCAGCCGCCCGGCGAAGGTGCGCCCGGCCGCCAGGGACACCTGCTGGCCGAGGATCGTGGTGAGGACCCCGGCCGCCGCGTCCGGATGACGGGTGATGCGGATGCCGGGGCGGTCCGCGACCTGCCCCGCCAGGAGTGGATCGCCGCGCAGATGAGCGTCGATGGTCTCGATCTCAGCGTCCAGGTCGAACCACCAGCGCAGCAATGGCTCCAGGGCGCTCTCATCGGGCACCCCGGCGGCCCGGGCGTGGCCGCTCACGCGCCAGTGCACGCCGGCGGGGGTGAGCCGCAGGTCGATGATGTGGTGGCCTCCACCGACCGCCAGCACCCGGGAGTGGGTGCCCCTCGTGGTGTCGGTGCGGTGTGCACCGGGGATGCTGTGGTGACCCAGTGTCGTCAGCGTCGCGCCGATATCCCAAGGCCCGAAAGCGGGCAGGAAGCGTTCAGTCATCGTCAGCCCCGATCAGAACAGCCTCGCCGCTCGGGCCTCGGGGGGTTCCTCAATGTCCAGCAGGGCGCGCTTCCGGTCCAGCCCACCGGCGTACCCGGTCAGGGAGCCGTCGGCACCGAGCACGCGGTGGCAGGGGATCACGATGCTGACCGGGTTGCGTCCAACCGCCTGACCAACCCGTTGAGCCAGCCCAGCCGATCCCAATCGCCGCGCGAGCGCGCCGTATGTGGTGACCTGCCCATAGGGAATCTGCCGCAACATCGTCCACACCTCTTCGCTGAACTCATTGCCGGCGGTTCGAAGCGGAAGGTCGAACGCCCGCCGATTCCCGGCAAGGTACTCACGCAACTGCTCCCCGACGGTGAACAGGAAGTCGTCGTCGCCCCTGCGCAACCGGTTACCACTGGGGGCCACCCGCTCCCCGAGCATGGCGGGTGTCGGAGGGTAGGTGTGCTCGGGGAAGTACAGGCCCGCCAGCGCCGTACCCCATCTGACCGCGAGAAGGGTCCCGATCGTGGTGTGCAGGAAGGCGTGCCGCAGGTCCGCCGTAACACCGGTTCTGCGGGTAGTCATGGTCTGGTCCCCTTCCGCTGTTGCCCTGTAGACGCTGCGGCACCGCCGAGTGTGAGGTCCGGCGCCGGGTCAGGCCACCAGGCGCGCCAACACTTCCAGCACATGCTCATAGGTGCGCCCGGTGGCCCGGCTCATCCCCATCTCACAGGTGCGGTTGGCGGAGATGTAGGCATCGAACGCGCCGTGCCGGGCCTCGACCGCGGCGAGTTCGGCCACCTGGGGTGCGGTGGCGCCGGCGGTCAGTTCGGGATGCAGCATGCCGCGGTCACCGGCGAACCCGCAGCACCCCCAGCTCACTGGAACGGTCACCTGCCGCGCCACCGAGCGGGCCAGGGCGAGCAGGTCATCGGTGACGTCCAGGTGGGTGGTGGCACACGTGGGGTGCACCGCCACCGAGGCCAGGCGCCGGTCGGGGTCCACCGGCACCCTCGGCAGCACGTGGGCGCGTACGAATGCCAGGGCATCCATCACCTGCAGGCCAGGGTCCGACTCCACCAGACCCAGGGTGCACGAGGCCGCGTCGGTCACCACCGGCAGCCGGCCCCCCTCACTCGCCTCGGTGAGCACCTGGCGCACCTGCTCGGCCATGGTCCGGGCGCCATCGGTCAGGCCCTTGGAGGTCCATGGCACGGCGCAGCACAGGGAGTCGATCCGCTCCGGGATCCGCACGTGCACCCCGGCCCGGGCGCACAGGTCCAGGAAGGCCTGGGCGGCCCCGGGTGAGTCCGAGCCGAACATCGCCCCGGTACAGGAGGGGAAGAGGACGACGCCGACAGCCCCCTGGTCAGCCGGGGCACCAGCCGCGGGGGTACGTGTGGTCGCCGCGCCGGGGCGCAGCGCCGAGCGTTTCGTGCCGGGCCCGGGCAGGTCCTTGCCCACCTCGGGCACCAGGTCGTGGGGCGCCACGGTGCGCACCGCCCGGCTGCCCGCGGCGAGCACCCCGCCGGGAAGGACCGCGGCGACGCCCAGGCCGGCCCGCACCGCCGTCGTCGTGCCCGCCCAGTGCATCGCGGCCGTCCGCCCGGCCCGTTGCGCCGCCTGGGGTGCGGCCTCGGCACGCATGCCCTTCATCACCGCGCCGGTGTCGATGCCCACCGGGCACACGGTCACGCACATGGAGTCCCCGGCGCAGGTCTGCACCGCCTGGTACTCGAAGGCCTTGGCCAACTCCTCCCGGCGCTGGGGGTCGGCCACCGCCATCTCCCGCATCAGCACAATGCGCTGGCGCGGGGTGGTGGTGACGTCCCGGGAGGGGCACACCGGCTCACAGAACCCGCACTCCACGCACGCGTCCACGAGCGGGTGGGCGGCGGGCATCGTCTTCAGGTGCTTGAGGTGGGCCACCGGGTCCTCGTTCAGCACCACCCCGGGGGCGAGGATGCCGGCGGGGTCGCAGGCCGACTTGATCCGGCGCATCAGGGCGTACAACTCCGGGCCGAACTGACGCTCGACGTAGGCGGACATGATCCGCCCGGTGCCGTGCTCGGCCTTGAGCGTGCCGCCGGCGCCCAGGATCACCTCGACCATGTCCTCGGTGAAAGCGGCGTAGGTGTCCACCTGCGCCGGATCGTCCAGCCGCGGGTTGATCATGAAGTGCAGGTTCGCGTCGCGGGCGTGGCCGAAGATGACCGCGTCGTCATACCCGTGCCGCACGAACAGTTCCGACAGGTCGCGCACGGTGGACCGCAGGTGCTCGGCGGGGACGGCGACGTCCTCCAGCAGGTTGGTGGTGCCGGCCGGGCGCGCCCCGGCCACCGCGGGGTAGAGCCCCTTGCGCACCGTCCACATGGCAGCGCGGGCGGCGCTGTCCTGGCTGAGTTCGGCCGGCATCGACAGCCGGGCATCGGCCAGCGCCGCGAGCAAGTCCTGACTCTGCTCGGTCAGTTCGGTCTCCTGCTCGGCCTGCAGTTCCACCAGCAGGGCGGTGTGGGCATCCACGTCGATTCCGCGCATCGACGCCGGTGCCGCCGGCAGTCGCTGGGCCACCCGCAGTGCGCGGGCGTCCATGAGTTCGGCCGCCCGGGCGCTGGCGCCCAGGATCGCCGGCAACGCGTCCGTGGCTCGGTTGATGTCGTCGAACACCAGCAGCGAGGTCGCCACGTGCGGGTGGGCGGGCACGGTGGTCAGCACCACCGAGGCCAGGTAGGCCAAGGTGCCCTCCGACCCGACGATCAGGTGCGCCAGGATCTGGGCCGGCTCGTGGTGGTCCAGGAAGGCGTTCAGCCCGTAACCCATGGTGTTCTTCATCGAGAACTGGTGCTCGATGGTGCGGCGCAGCGCCGGGGTGGTGCGGATCGTGTCCCGGATCCGCGCAAGTTCGGCGTGCAGGGCTGGTTCCTGCTCACGCAGGCGGGCGTCGGCGTCACCGGCGGCGGTGTCGATCGCCGTACCCGAGGGCAGTACGAACACCGCGGATTCCATCGTGTGATAGGCCGTGGCGGCCGAGCCGCTGGTCATCCCGGAGGAGTTGTTGGCCACCACCCCGCCGATGGTGCAGGCGATCTCACTGGCCGGGTCCGGTCCCAGCCGGCGCCCGTACGGCATGAGCGCGGCGTTGACCTTGCGCAGCAGCACCCCCGGTTCGCAGCGCACCCGGGCGCCGTCGTCGAGCACGTCGAACCCGGCGAAGTGGCGCCGCACGTCGATGAGCACCCCATCGCCCACGCCCTGCCCGGACAGACTGGTGCCGCCCGCGCGGAAGGTCACCGGCACCCCGGCGGTGCTCGCGCGGGCCAGAACGGCGGTGAGTTCGCCCAGCGTGCGAGGGGTGTGCACGGCACGCGGGGTGAGCAGGTAGTGCGAAGCGTCATGGGCCATCGCGGTCCGGGTGGCCTGATCGGTGCTCCAGGCGGCCGGGGCGGCGACGTCGCGCACCTGCGCCAGCAGATCCTCGGTGACTGTCACAGTGCCGACCCTACGCCCGGGCGGGTGGGCGCGTGAGCGCGGAACGGGCGCCCGATCGGTGTTGCGCCGGGCAGATGTGCCCATCGATATCGCTGAACTCATCCGACACGATTGGCCCCGGATGCGTCATGATGGACGCACGGACGAGGGAGGACACCATGACCACGCCATCCGGTACGCCGCAACCTGATCAGTACGGCCAGCAGCCGCAGGCTCAGCCCGGGCAGTACGGCCAGCCCACCCAACCCGGTCAGCCGCCCCAGCCGGGCCAGCCGTCGCAGCCGGGCCAGTACACGCAGCAGGCGGGCCAGGGCGCCCAGTACGGCCAGCCTGCCCAGTACGCCCAGAACGCCCCCTACGGCTCCAGTCCCGCTGGCTCGGCCGCAGGCTCCCGCAGTTTCCGGCCCGGGACGGTCACCGGCGGGGCGGTGCTGGCCTGGATCGGCTCTGCGGTCATGATCATCCTCGGGCTGCTGCTGATGTTCGCCCAGGCGCTCGACCCCGCCGATCTCGGCCTGAGCGCCGACGAGGGCGTGGTGCTGCAGTTCATCGCCATCTTCGGGGTGGTCGCCGCCGTCTGGGGTGTGCTGGTTCTGGTGATGGCGATCTTCGCCTTCCGTGGTGCCAACTGGGCCCGCTGGGTGCTGGTGGTGTTCGGTGCCCTGGCCATCGCCGGCAGCCTGTTCAACCTCTTCGACGGCAACGCGCTCGCTCTCATCTCCATCATCTGGGTGGGCCTGTCGGTGGGGCTGTTCCTGGCCCCGAAGTCGCGGGACTGGTACAACGCCCGCAAGACCACCCAGTTCAACCCCGGCAACTACACCCGCTGACTTCCTGGATGGGCTCGATCACCGAAGGACAACCCGGCAACGCGGCCGAGCAGGCCCACCGACCCGGCACGGTCGCGGCCGCCTCGCTCATGACCTGGTTCGGCACGCTGGTACCGATCGTGGGTGGGGCGGTGCTGCTGATGGCACGGGATTCCCTGCTGGCGATGATCGCGGACCTGATCGCCGGTGGTGAGCAGGGGCTGGTCGATGTGGGGGTGCACCCCTCGCAGGCGGCCGATTTCCTGGCTCTGCTGCGCGAGGCGCTGCCCTACCTGTCGCCGATCATGACGGCGGCGGGGGTGGTCTCGCTGGTCTGGGGCGCGGTGGTGTTCCTGCTGGCGGTGCTCGCCTTCCGGGGCTCCCGGGCAGCGGTCTGGGGGTTGACGGTGATGGGCATCGTCTTCGTGCTGGCGATCTCGATCCTGCTGCTGGCCGGTGAACTGCTCTCCCTCATCGCCGCCTCCTGGACCGGTGTCGCCGTGATCCTGTTCCACGTCAGTTCCTCCCGGCAGTGGTACGTCCAGCGTCAACACCGGCAGACCGGCGATCGTTACGGCAGTCGATACGGTGGCGCCGCCGCTGGTGGCCCCGGTGGACCAAGCGGTGGGCCGCACAGGCCCGCGACGACCTACGGCAACGAGCCGCCGCCGTCGGCCCCTTTCCGGCGCTGACCCGCGCCCCCTCCGGCGCTGGCTGTACCGACGGCACCGGACACTGACTGATCCCCCACCGGCGGGGTCCATCCACAACGGGTGGGCCCGCTCTTGGTTGTCCACATGGCGGGGTGAGGCACGTGCGGCGTCGCCGGTCCGGTTCGTACCGTCGGGCTTTGTCAGATCCCTCCCTCCGGTGGGGCACGCGTGCTCCCGGAGGACGACGGCGGGAGCAGCCGATGCCGAATCCGCACCTTGGTCACCACCCACCTGGGCCGCCCGGTGGGCACCACCCGGCGGGGCCGCCCGGCGCAGGTCCTCCGTCACGGCCGCCCGGGCCGGGTCCACCGGCCGGCCCGCCCCGGCCGGCACCACCGGGTCCACCGTCCGGACCCCGGTCGGCAGCACCGGGCGGGGTACGGCCCGGGGGTGCGGCGCCGCCACCACGGCGACCGCTCACCGTGACCATCGCCGCTGCGTTGATGTGGGTGGCCGGAGCCCTGGGGCTCGGTGTGGGCGTGCTGGCCCTGGCCACCGACGATCTGCTCGTCCGTGAACTGCTGCCGCGGTTCCTCTTCGGCCATCCCCCGCACGGCACCGGAATCAGGATCGTGGAACTCACGCTGTACCTGGCCGCCATGGCGGTGGTGCTGACCCTTGGACTGCTGGCGGTGGCCGCCTACCAGGGGTCGAACGCGTGCCGGTGGGTGCTGGTGGGTCTGCTCGGCTTCTGGTCGCTGCCGACTGTGCTGGCCGGGACCGTCCACCCGCACCCGGTGAGCGTGCTCCTGGGCTTCGGTCCAGCGGTGGTGATCCTGCTGTTCATACTCCCGCCGGCCTCGGCCTGGTACCGACACCAGACGTCCCGGCGGCGATGGCGCCGCCACCTGATCGAGACCCAGCGCCGTCCGGGGCGCCGGCCCGGGCCGGCGCCCCCGGGTCGCCCGGCACGACCGGGCCATCCAGCGTCCCCGGGCAGGTAGCCCTCGGGCATTGAAAGTTGCCTGCCGCGCTGCCGAATGAGCCCGGAACCGACCCCGCCGAGATTAGGCTGGCGCAGGAGCACTCCTGACCGGGTGCGGCCGAGAGGACGACGGCGTGGAGGGGACCGTGACGAATCCTTACCCGCAGCAGCACGACGGCAGGCAGTGGACCGGCGGGCCCGCCCAGAACCCGTCCGCCCAACCCGACGCAGCGGCACCGGGTTACGGGCACCCCGGCCCCCGGGGCGGTTACGGCGACGCCGCACAGAGCCGGCCGCCCGGCGCTCACCCCGCCTACGGCCAGTCCCCACACGGTCAGCGGGATACCCACCCCGCCTATGGCGAACCGGGCTATGCCCAGCCCCGCACGCAACCGGCACCACCTCAGTACCCCTACGCCCCGCCCGGCCATCAGGGCATGCACACCACCGCTGACCATCCCCCGGGCCCACCGCCGCGCCGCCCGGTCACCGTGCTGCTGGGCTCGATCCTGGTGTGGCTGGCCTGCGCCGCCTCCCTGGTCGCGGGGATCGGGGTGCTGGTGGTCCGGGACCGGGCCGCGGACCTGCTGGTCTCGCTGCCGTTCATGATCCCGGAGTTCCACACCGGCTTCTCGATCCTGATCAGCCTCATCGGCGCCTTCGCCATCGCGATGGGCCTGGTCTTCGGCGCGTTGACCATCGGCGCCTTCCGCGGCTCCAACGGTGCCCGATGGGTGCTGGTGATCCTGATCGGCCTGGCCGCGCTGAGTGCCCTGCCGGCCGTGGTGGAGGTGCCCACCGTGGAGGGCGCGCTGGCCGTGCTCATCCCGGCCCTCGTCGTCGTTCTTTTCCTGGTGCCCACGGCACCGCAGTGGTACCGCTATCGCAGCCACGAGGCCGCGCGGGCAAGACAGACCATCCGTTGAACCGTTCCACTCCGCGATAGGCCCCGCCCGGGTGAGGTTCTGGCCGTACTGTGAGGCCCATGGTCAGCGAGGTGCCGATCGCGATCCACGTGATGGCCGATTCGACCGGGGACACCGCCGCGCGTGTGGCCCGGGCCACGCGTGTGCAGTACGAGGACTTCGACACCCGGATCGTGCGCCACCCGCGCATCCGCACCTCCGCGGTGCTGCGGGCAGCGTTCCGCGACATCACCGGCTCGGAGGAGGACGTGGTGGTCTTCTCCACCCTCGTCGATGACGGGCTGCGCAGCCTGCTGGATGACCTGTGCGATGAGCACCGGATCTCCCACGTGGACCTGCTGCTGCCGGCGATGCAGGCGATGGAGCGGGTCACCGGGACCGCACCCCGGCGCAAGATCCGCCCGGTGGGCATCGACGCCGACTACTTCAAGAAGATCCAGGCGATGGAGTTCGCGATCGCCCTGGACGACGGCCAGCGCCCCGAGTCCCTGACCGAGGCCGACATCGTGCTCGTGGGCGTCTCGCGCACCGGCAAGACCCCGCTGTCGATGTACCTGGGCTACCTGGGCTACAAGACCGCGAACATCCCGCTGGTGGCCGGGGTGCCACCGCCGCAGGAGTTGTTCACGGTGACGCCCTGGCACGTGGTGGGGCTGAGCATCGACCCCGAACGACTGCTGCACATCCGCCAGCGCCGGCTGCGCACGATGGGCGCCTCCGGGGTGAACGAGGGGTACTCGGATCTGGTGGCGATCTACGACGAACTCGACCACGCCAAGGCGATCCAGCGGCGCCTGGGCTGCCCGGTGGTGGACACCACCGAGTTGGCGCTGGAAGAAGCCGCGGTGCGGGTGATCGAACTCGTGGAGAACCGGCGTCGGGCCCTGACGGGCAGTTGAGCAGGAGGAACAGATGACCAACCAGAACCAGCCGGGCGCAACCGGGATCAAAGCCGACTCCCGGGCGGGCGAGTCCGGTCAGGGCAGGGCCGACGACGACGCCACCCGCTACGTCTACGACCTCGCCGAGGGCGGGGCGCACCTGAAGGAGTTGCTCGGCGGCAAGGGCGCCAACGCCTCGGAGATGCTCAACCTGGGCATCCCGGTGCCGGACGGGTTCACCGTCACCACCGCCGCCTGCGTGGCCGCCACCCGCGCCGGCGGACAGTGGCCCGAGGGCCTGGCCGAGCAGATCCGCACCTCGCTGGCGGACCTGGAGGAACGCACCGGCCGCACCCTGGGCGGTTCGGAGCGCCCGTTGCTGGTGTCGGTGCGTTCCGGAGCGGTGGTCTCGATGCCGGGGATGATGGACACCATCCTGAATCTGGGGATCTCCGATGACACGGTGGAAGCCCTGGGCGCCGAGGCCGATGACCCGCGGTTCGCCTGGGACTCCTACCGCCGGTTCCTGCAGATGTACGGCGAGGTGGTCGAGGGGGTGCCGGCCCATGCCTACGAGGACGCGCTCAGCGCGATGAAGCGCGACCGGGGCGTGCACAACGACACCGATCTGACCGCCGCGGACCTGCGCGAGTTGGTGCAGACGTTCAAGGGGGTCTCGGCCGAGTACATCGGCACCGACCTACCCACCGACCCGCACACCCAGCTCGAACGGGCAATCGAGGCGGTGTTCGCCTCCTGGCAGAACCCGCGCGCCGGGGTGTACCGCAAGGCGCACCGGATCCCCGACGACCTGGGCACCGCCGTGAACGTGATGCAGATGGTGTTCGGCAACCGCGGCGACACCTCCGCCACCGGGGTGTGCTTCACCCGCAACCCCTCCACCGGCGCCAAGGAACTCTACGGGGAGTTCCTGCTGAACGCCCAGGGCGAGGACGTGGTCGCCGGGATCCGCACACCGCTCCCGCTGGCGCAGATGGAGGAGGCGCTGCCCGAGGCGTTCGCCCAGCTGGTGGAGACGATGAACCGCCTGGAGGTCCACTACGGCGACATGCAGGACATCGAGTTCACCGTGGAGGAAGGATCGTTGTACCTGCTGCAGACCCGCAGCGGTAAGCGCACCGCGGCGGCGGCGCTCAAAGTGGTCCGGGACCTGGAGGCCGACGGCGTGATCGACCGCGCCGAGGCGCTGCGCCGCATCGAACCGGCCCACCTGGACCAACTGCTGCACCCGGCGATCGACCCCGGCGCCCACCGCGAGGTGCTCACCCGCGGGCTGAACGCCTCCCCCGGGGCGGCCGTGGGCCAGATCGTGTTCGACTCCGATGTGGCCGAGCAGCGCGGCAAGGCCGGCACCCCGGTGGTGCTGGTGCGCTGGGAGACCACCCCCGACGACATCGCCGGCACCCTGGCCGCACAAGGTGTGCTCACCGCGCACGGGGGGATGACCTCCCACGCGGCGGTCGTGGCCCGTGGGATGGGTAAACCGTGCGTAGCCGGGGCCGGGCAGATCCGCATCGACACCGACGCCGGCACCCTGGCCGTGGGGGGCGTGGTGCTGCACGAGGGTGATCTGATCACCCTGGACGGGTCCACCGGTGAGGTCTTCGCCGGGGCGCTGGACCTGGTGCCACCGCAGCTGGGTGAGGACTTCGCCACGATCGTGGGCTGGGCCGATGAGATCCGGACGTTGGGGGTGCGCGCCAACGCCGACACCGGTGCCGACGCGGCCAAGGCCCGGGAGTTCGGCGCCGAGGGCATCGGGTTGTGCCGCACCGAGCACATGTTCATGGCTGAGGACCGCCTGCCCGCGGTGCGGGCGATGATCCTGGCCGCCGATGATTCCGAGCGTGCGCAGGCGCTGGAGGCGTTGCTGCCGATGCAGCAGGACGACTTCACCGAGATCCTCTCGGCGATGTCCCACCTGCCGGTCACGATCCGGTTGCTGGACCCGCCGCTGCACGAGTTCCTGCCGGATCTGGTCACCCAGGCCCTGACCGTCCAGCGTCTGGAACTGAGCGGCGATGGCAACGCCGCCGAGCTGGCCCGGGCCAGACGGCTGCTGGGGCAGGTGCGCTCGCTCACGGAGATGAACCCGATGCTGGGCACCCGCGGGGTGCGCCTGGCACTGCTGTACCCCGAGATCGCCCGGATGCAGGTGCGCGCCATCGTGCGCGCCGCCCTGGCCGTGCGGGCGGGCGGCGGGGAGCCGGTGGTGGAGATCATGGTGCCGCTGGTGGCCTTCGCCGAGGAGTTGCGCCGGATGCGCGCGATCGTCACCGAGACCGTGGCGGAGGAACTCTCCGCCGCCGGGGCGGACTTGGACATCAGCGTGGGCACCATGATCGAACTGCCACGGGCGGCGGTGACCGCCGATGAGATCGCCGAGCACGCCGACTTCTTCTCCTTCGGCACCAACGACCTGACCCAGACCGGGATCGGCATCTCCCGTGATGACGCCGAGGGCTCCTTCCTGGCGGCCTACGAGGAAGGCGGGATCGTGCCGGAGAACCCGTTCGCCACGATCGACGCCGACGGCGTGGGCGAGCTCGTGCGCATCGGTGCCACCAAGGGCAGGGCCGCCAAGGCGGGGCTGAAGTTGGGGGTGTGCGGTGAGCACGGTGGGGACCCGGCCTCGATCGACCTGTTCAACCGGATCGGGCTGGACTACGTCTCCTGCTCCCCCTACCGGGTGCCCATCGCCCGTTTCGCCGCCGCCCAGGCCGTTCTGGTCGCCCAGGAGGCTGACGCGGTCAGTTCGTGACCTCCCCGGGCCTCCGCCACGGTTGGGAGCCCCAGAAACCGCCCGGGGCGAACAGTTCGGCGACGCACTCCTCCAGCAGGTTCGCCTCCAACAGCACATCAAGCAGGGTGTAGCGGCTGCGGATCATCTGCGCGCGCACATAGGTGGCCCGGAAGCGGGCCTCCTCCACCCCGATCTGGCTCGGATGGGTGATCGCGCCAACCGTCGCCAGGCGGTGCTGGATGTCGGCGGCTGGCAGCAGTTGGGCCCGCAGGCGCTGGGCGAGCCCGGGCCACAGGTCCCGCAGGCGCTCCAGTCGTGCCCGCAGTTCCGGCGCCGCCAGGTACTTCAGGCGCGACTGTTCCACGGCCGCCTCGGTGACCTCCGGCGGCAGCGCGGCCCCGCGCACCCGCGTCTCCATCTGTTCCCAGGTCGGCCAGGCCGCCACGGCCGCCTCGACGTCCAGGGTCGCCAGATCCCGGTTCAGGGCCACCTCGTACAGCGCGCACAGGGAGATGGTGCCCAGCCCCACCTTCATCCCGTGGGAGAGCGGTGGCTCCTCATCGAGGCCGAGCCCTTCCATCTCCCACAGGTGGGAGAACTGATGTCCGGCACCGGAGGCCGGGCGGGAGGACTGGTGCGCCTGCATCGCCAGGCCGGACATCAACAACCCCTCCGAGAGCCCCCTGATCGCTCCCGCGTCACCGGCGGCGATCAGTTCCGGGTGCGCGATCGAGTCCCGCAGCGGGTCCTGTACCAGGTGCCACACGTCGTCGTCGATCGTCTCGATGTCCAAGGCATCCGCCAGGATCCAGTCCCCACCGGCCGGGATCTTCTCCACCAGGTCGCCCACGCCGGTGGCGGTCAGCCGGCCCGGGGCGGCGGCGAGAAGTCCGTAATCGGCCACGATCGCCGCCGGCGCCGGGCAGTACCGGGTGATCTTGAAACCGCCCTTGGTGATGGAGGCGCCGTAGGCGGCATAGCCGTCCATCGAGGCGGCGGTGGCCACCACCAGGTACTCCCGCTCCAGTTCCCACGCGGCCAGTTTGACCAGGTCGTTCAGGGTGCCCGAACCGATCACCACCGGCACGCCGTCCTGGGCGCGCAGGTGCTCCCGGATCCGTTCGACGTTGTCGTAGGAGGCGTACACCGTGGGCACGGCCGGGAAGATGAACGGCTCGCCCAGTCCCACCCCGGCCTGGCGAAGCGCGGCACCGACCTGCTCCCCGGCCACGGCCCAGGTGTTCCCGTCGGCGATCAGTTGCGCCGACGGCAACCCGGTGGGTGTGCCGAAGGCCTCGGCGAACACCGAACCGGTGCGTCCCAGCACGTCCGTGCCCGCGGTCAGGACCCGGGTGTCGGTCGCTGCGGCCAATGCGGACTGGAGCACGTCTGCGGACGCGCGATCCTCAGTCATCTGGGCCTCTCTGTCGGGGCAGGTGAGCCTGCCGGAGCGGGTCACCCGAGGGTATGGCGCGCGCGTAGCGGCGCCGCGCGCTAGCGTACCGAGCCAGCCCCGACGAAGGATCGCCATGCCACCGAAGAACCGTTGGACCGAGCACCCCCGCACCCTGCTGCGCCCCGGTGAGGACTTCTCCCTGGCCGACCTGGACCACCGCTCAACCCCGGGCTGGTCGGGGAGGAAGCGGCACGCGCGCGAGTTCATGGCGCATCGCGGCGGGCTGCTCTCGGAGTTGCAGGAGCGTCTGTACGCCCACGGCCGCAGCGGTGGGGAGAAGTCGGTGCTGTTGGTGATCCAGGGCATGGACACCTCCGGGAAAGGTGGCATAGCCCGGCACGTGATCGGGATGGTCGATCCCCAGGGCGTGACGCTGCGCGCCTTCGGCAGGCCCACGCAGGAGGAACTGGATCACCACTTCCTGTGGCGGATCCGTCGGGCCCTGCCGGCCGGCGGTCAGATCGGGGTGTTCGACCGGTCCCACTACGAGGACGTCCTCATCGCTCGCGTGGACGGCCTGGTGGAGGAGGCGGTCTGGCAGAAGCGGTACGAGGAGATCAACCGGTTCGAGAAGGAGGTCGCCGAGTCCGGCACCACCATCGTCAAGGTCGCGCTGATGATCTCCCATGAGCAGCAGGGTCTGCGGCTGATGAAGCGGCTGCACCGCACCGACAAGTACTGGAAGTTCGACCCCGCCGACGTCGACGCGCGCCGCCAGTGGGAGGACTACCGCGACGCCTACGCCGACGTGTTCGCCCGCACCCACACCGAGGTCGCGCCCTGGCACGTGATCCCGGCCGACCGGAAGTGGTACGCCCGGCTGGCCGTCACCGAACTGCTCACCCAGGCCCTGATCGACCTCGGCCTGGCCTGGCCCACGCCCCGGTGGAAGGTGGCGACCCAGAAGCGACGGCTGGCCGAGACGATGAGCGAGGAGACGCTGGCGGAGGCCAGGGCCGCGGCCAAGGATGCGAAGAAGAAGGTGCGTAAGCAGGAGCAGGCCTTCGCCGCAGCCGTCGTCGAGGCCGACAAGTACCGCTGAGTTCCACCGGCTGGTGGGGGCGCTCCGCGACACCCCTCGCAGGATCGACTACTGCGCAACGGTCATCGCCGCTTACGGCTCCAGGACCTCCAGCCCGGCACCGAAGGCCACACCCATCCGCTCTCCGGTGGCCCGGGCGTTCTGCTGGATCATCGCGGGGAAGTCGAAGTCCCCACCCAGCCCCTCCAGGTAGGCGCGATGCGCACGCAGGGAGGCGTCGCCGTCGTCCATCGTCTCGCTGACGTCGACACCATGGTTCTCCTGCGGTGATCCGGGCAGCCACACCTGGCGCACCCCGTCCCAGGGTTGCAGGCCGCCCTCGCTGACCTGGTCGGGAAAGACCCAGCGGTTCCCGGCGTCGCGCACGGCATCCAGGGTGGCCTGACCGGTGGCGATGTGGTCGGCCTGGTTCAGTCCGCCGCCCATCCAGGATTCCCGGAAGTTGTTGGTGATGACGATCTGGGGGCGGTGCCGGCGGATCTGGTGGGCGATGCGCCGGCGCAGGTGCAGGCCGTACTCCAGGACGCCGTCCGGTTCGCGTAGGAAGACCACGTCGGCCACACCCACGATCCGGCAGGCCTCGACCTGTTCGGCCTCCCGCAACGGCCCGGCCTCCCCGGGTTCGATACCGTCGATGCCGGCCTCCCCGGAGGTCACCATGCAGTAGGTGATCTGTTTGCCCTGGCCGGTCCAGCGGGCCACGGCGGCGGCGAAGCCGAACTCCATGTCATCGGGGTGGGCGACGACGGCGAGTGCGCGGTCCCAGTCCTCGGTGACGTGCGGCAGGGGTGGGGTGGACATCGTTCCTCCAGTGCAGTCGACCATCGGGCGAACTGTGCGCCACGCTATCGCGCCGGTTCGCGACCGCGTCGTCGCGCCATCACCAGGTTCTGCCGTCCTATACTCAAACTCACCCCCCAGGCACCTGAGCGCTTCACCATCCGACGGAGGAAAGCCGATGCGCAACACCGCACAGATTCACGGAAGGCCCTGGTTGAAGGGCCTCGCACTCGCCTCCGCCGCGACCCTGGCACTGACCGCCTGCGGCGGCAACGGCGATGACGGCGACGGAGCTGACGCCGAATCCGAGGTCGACGCCGACGTGAGCGTCGACGCCGAGGTCCAGACCCTCAACGAAGGCATCCTGCAGGTCTGCTCCGACGTGCCCTACCCGCCGTTCGAGTACTACGACGCCGACGGAAACGTCGTCGGCTTCGACATCGACATCGCCTCTGCCATCGCCGACGGCCTGGGCCTGGACCTGGAGATCATCGAATCCTCCTGGGACGGTCTGGAGTCCGGTGTGGCCCTGAACGCCCAGGACTGCGACCTGACGATCTCCGGGATGACGATCACCGAGGATCGCAGCGGGAACATGCTCTTCAGTGACCCCTACCTGGACGACAACCTGGGGCTGCTGGCCACCGAGGGCTCCGGCATCGAAAGCGTCGATGACCTGGAAGGGGTCTCGGTCGGCGTTCAGGCCGCCACCACTGGTGATGTCTACGCCAGCGAGGAACTGGGTCTGGACGTGGTGCAGTACGAGGATTCGGGGCTGATGCTCCAGGGACTGCAGGCCGGCCAGGTGGAGGCCCTGATCGGCAACATCTCCATCCTCGGGTACCAGGCCGGTGAGGATCCGCAGTACGTGTTCGTGGAGGAGATCGACACCGGGGAGCAGCTCGGCATCGCGGCCCAACTGGACAACACCGAACTCATCGACGCGGTCAACGAGGTCCTCGCGGAACTGAGGTCCAGTGGCGGCCTGGATGAGATCGAGGAGGCCTGGTTCCACTCCGAGACACCTGAAGAGGGCGACACCGGGGACGACAGCTAAGCCCCATGACCCTGTCGAACCGTCAGCGTCGCAGGATCAGCCTGGGGATCCAGTCCCTGCTGTTCGTCGTCGTGGTGGCGACCCTGCTGGTCCTCATCGACTGGGGTGCCGTTCAGCAGAGTTTCTTCAACTTCGAGCGGATCAGCTCCATGTTCCCCGGGGTGATCACCACCGGCCTGGTCAACACGGTGCAGTACACGTTCTTCGGCTTCGTCTTCGGGCTGCTCGCGGGCACGCTGCTGGCGCTGATGCGCATGGCCAGTTTCCCGGTCTATCGCTGGCTGGCCACTGGGTATATCGAGTTCTTCCGCGGCATCCCCGCGATCCTGGTGTTCATCGCGCTGGGATTCGGGGCCAGCCTGGCGTTCGGGCTCAACCTGACCACCCTGCAGACCGCGGCGACCGCCCTGGCGATCGTAGGTAGCGCCTACATCGCCGAGACCATCCGTGCCGGCCTGCAGGCAGTGCCCAAGGGGCAGGTGGAAGCCGCTCGGGCGCTGGGCATGCCGGCCTGGCGGGCGATGATCACCATCCAGATTCCCCAGGCCTTCCGGATCGTGCTGCCCCCGCTGACGAACGAGGCGATCCTGCTGACCAAGGACTCCTCGCTGATCTACGTGGTGGGGATGGCCGGTTCCGCGGCGGAGTTGACCAAGATGGGCCGTGACGGCATCACCATGTACCAGGCAGGCATGACGCCGCTGGTGGTGGCCGGAGCGTGTTACCTGATCATCACGGTGCCGCTGGCGCTGCTCGCCCGTCGTATGGAGAGCCGGGGCTCGGGCAAGCCCGCCCGGCGGCGCAAGAAGCCCATCACGACCACGCCGGCGACCCAGGGAGTGCCATGAGCAAGCAGGCGAGCGCGCCGGCCGAGCAGTATTCCGGGGTCACCATCTCCGGCCTGTACAAGTCCTTCGGCGACAACGAGGTCCTCAAGGGCGTGAGCCTCACCGTCGACCCCGGGGAGGTGGTCTGCCTGATCGGGGCCTCCGGGTCGGGCAAGTCGACCCTGCTCCGGTGTGTGAACCGGTTGGAGGACCCCGATTCCGGCCGGATCACCGTGGGCCGGTTCGATGCCACTGACCTGGACGTGAACCTCGATGCGATGCGCCGGCGGATCGGGATGGTCTTCCAGCAGTTCAACCTGTTTCCGCACCTGAGCGTGCTGGAGAACTGCACGATCACTCCCCGCCGGGTGCTCAAGTTCTCCCGGGAGGCCGCTGAGACCGAGGCGATGCACCAGTTGGACCTGGTGGGCCTGAAGGACCTGGCGCAGCGGCGGCCATCGCAACTCTCCGGCGGTCAGCAGCAGCGGGTGGCGATCGCCCGGGCCCTGACCATGAAACCGGAACTGATGCTCTTCGATGAACCGACCTCCGCGCTGGACCCCGAGACCGTGGGCGATGTGCTCTCGACCATGCGGGACCTGGCCGAGGCCGGGATGACCATGCTCGTGGTCACCCATGAGATGGGCTTCGCCAGGGAGGTCGCCGACCGGGTGGTCTTCCTGGACGACGGCGTGGTGGTGGAGGAGGGACCGGCCGCCAAGGTGATCGGCGACCCGCAGATGCCGCGCACCCGCGACTTCCTGCGCCGGGTGCTCAACCCCCTGGCCGGCTGAGCGCAGGTCGGTAAGGACTTGCCCACCAGCGGGTGGTCCCGGGCAGGATGGCCCGATGGATCCATCTATTCATCTGGGCCGGCGCCCCCTCGCCGAGGGCTACCGATTGTTCGCCGAACAGGAAGCGCGGGGGGTCTCGGAGGTCTACGCGGACTGGGCGCACGCGGTCGCCCAGGACGGGGAGGTGCTGGACCTTCTTTCCGCGCTGCCCGGGGGTAAGCGCCAGCCGAACCTGGTCTTCGCGGCGGCCCGCTGGCACGGGGCGGATGAGTCCTATGCCTCCTTCCGAGGCACGGTGCTGCGGCGCTGGGATCAGGTCCGCTCCACCATCATGACCAGGGCGACGCAGACAAACGAGGCCGCTCGCTGCGCCACTCTGCTCCCGTTCCTGGCCGAACTTCCCCAACCGTTGGCTCTGATCGAGGTCGGTGCCGCCGCCGGGCTGTGCCTACTGCCGGACCACTACTCCTACGCCTACGACGACGGCACCCGCCTCGACCCTGACGCCGGCCCCTCTTCGGTGGTGATCGAGGCTCGCATCGGTGCCGGTGTGCCCGCCCCCGCGATGCCGCAGGTCGCCTGGCGTGCCGGAATCGACCTGAACCCGATCGATGCCACCGACCCCGACGCCCGGGCGTGGCTGGAGACCCTCATCTGGCCCGGTCAGCCGGTCCGGCGCCAGCGGTTGCGGGCCGCGTTGGACATCGCCGCTCGCGAGCGCCCGCGGCTGGTCGCCGGTGATCTGGGCGAGGCGCTGCCGTCACTGGCCGCCCAGGCCCCACCGGAGGCCACGCTGGTGGTGTTCCACTCCGCGGTGCTGGCCTATCTGGACACCGACGCACGGGCACAGTTCGTGGACGTGGTCAGCGGTCTCCCCGGGCACTGGATCAGCAACGAGGGCGCCACGGTGCTCGCCCCGGTCCTGCCGTCCGCCGCACTGGGTGGCTCCGCGTTGGGTGGCTCCACGCTGGGTGGCTCACCGCCGGCTGCCTCCACGCGGGGCGCCCCCGCACCGGGCACCGGAGCCGGGGCCGGGGCCGGGGCCGACAACGGCCAGTTCCTGCTGACCGTCGACGGCATCCCCCGGGCGCGCACCAACCCGCACGGCAGCGCGGTGCACGGCCTCCCCTGACCCCCCTCCCCTCACCACACCCGCCCAGGACGAGCCCCCCGGCCGAGGGCGCCTGGACACCCGTCCCCAAACCCGCCCAGGGCGAGCCCCCCGGCCGAGGGCGAGCCTTATACCGCTCGTCCTGGGCCGCCAAGATCGCCCTCGACCATCCGCGGCGTTGTGCGGCGGCAATGGGCGAGCATCCGCAGCCCAGGGGCTTCCGTCGCCACATCCGCCGAGGACGAGCCCCACGGCCGAGGGCGATACGTCTACCACTCGTCCTCGGCCACAAGGATCGCCCTCGGCGCTTGCCGAGCGGCCACCGCGGCGTGAGGGCGCCCTCCGGAGCGCGGCGCGGGCGCTCGGGGCGGGAGGGCGCGGGCGCTCGGCGCGGGCGCGCGGGGCGGGTGCGGGGCGGGAGGCGGGTGCGGGGCGGGCGGGGGTGCTGGGCCCGGGCGGACCTGAGATGGTGGCGCGCATGAAGCAGATCAGCGAGAAGCTGTACTCCTGGGCCTCGATCATCGACGAGCACGCGCTCGCACAGGCCGAGCTGACGGCCGCGCTGCCCTTCGTCACCCCACACGTGGCGCTGATGCCGGATGCGCATGTGGGGATGGGCGCCACCGTCGGTTCGGTCATCCCCACCCAGGGGGCGGTGATCCCCGCGGCGGTCGGCGTGGACATCGGGTGCGGGATGGTGGCGGTGCGCACCAAGTTCTCCGCCGAGCGGTTGCGCGCCGCCGGCCGGCCGCTGTCGCACCTGCGGGAGCGGATCGAACGGGCCGTTCCGCTCAGCCCGGGCCGGTACAACCGCAAGGTGCAGGAGGCAACGGCACCGAAGGTCACCCAGTTGGAGGAACTGGCCGCAGCCGAGAACGTGACGCCGGAGGAGTTCGCGAAGAACTGGCGGTTGCAGTTGGGGTCGTTGGGTGGGGGTAACCACTTCATCGAGGTCACCGTCGACGAGACCGGCGCGGTGTGGACGTTCCTGCACTCGGGCAGCCGCGGGGTGGGGAACAAGATCGCCCAGCGCTACATCAAGCAGGCCCAGAAGTACGCCACCAAGCGAGACCCTGATCTACCCGATGCCAACCTGGCACACCTGGCCGTGACCGACTTCCACTACGCGGGGTACATGTCCCATCTGCACTGGGCCCAGGAGTTCGCTCGGCTGAACCGGGAGGTGATGATGGACCGGGTGATCGATCAACTCGGGGCGTTCATGGAGGAGGAGGTGCAGCGCCTGGAGGAGGTGAACTGTCACCACAACTACACCGCCACCGAAACCCATTTCGGGCAGGACCTGGTGGTCTCCCGCAAGGGTGCGATCGCCGCGCACGCCGGGACCCGGGGGCTGATCCCCGGTTCGATGGGGACCGCCTCATACGTGGTGACGGGGAAGGGCAACGAGATGTCGCTGTGCTCGGCCCCGCACGGTGCGGGGCGGATGTACTCCCGGCGCAAGGCCCGCCAGACATTCAGCCAGGATGACCTGCGCCGGCGGATGGCCGGTATCGAGTACCGCGACGACGCAGCCTTCATCGATGAGATCCCCGATGCCTACAAGGACATCGACCAGGTGATGGACGATGCCGCGGACCTGGTGGAAGTGGACCACGTGCTGCGCCAGATCATCAACGTCAAGGGGCAGTAGCACGCGGAGGCCGGACCGATCCTTCCCGACAGCAAGCCGGCAGGCCAGAGATCCGGCCGGCCGGAAAACAGGATGCCTGCTCGCGTCCACGCATGAAACGCTCCGGCCCATGGACCCTGCGGACTTCTACTCCGGCATCGTGGTCGACGCCTACGCCCGTTTGAAGTCATCGACTTTTCAGGCCGGGCCGTACCTGAAGTTCGTCAGGACGCACGGCGGACCAGCCCTGGAGGTCGGCTGCGGCGACGGCGAACCGTTGCTTGATCTCTGCGCAGCCGGGCTCGAGGTTGATGGCGTCGACTCCTCCGCCGACATGGTCGAGCGATGTCGCGCAAACGCAGCCAAACGCGGCGTCGCCACCGATGTCTTCCACCAGCGCGTCGACGCCCTCGAACTGAACCGACGCTATTCGTCGATCTACTTTGAACGGTCCGACGTTCAACCTGCTGGCCGACGATGAGACAGCCATGCAGGCCACAGACAATCAGCGCTCTCTGCCCGCGCGCCGGACTGAGAATCGTCGATCTCAGGGACGACGACACGGGCGAAGCAGTTTCCGACGTCTCGCCGTCCTTCACGGCCACGGTGCAACGGCTATAGGAAGGTGTGGCCAGTGATCGACTACCGCAACGACCCCGGTTCATCGGTGAGACCAGATGCGTGGGTGCCACGGGCGGGTCGCAAGTGATCCAGGACAGGGTGGACCTGGCCGATGGCTCATGGTTGACCGTCGACATCCACGGAGACCCGGCCGCACCCGCCCTGATGGTCGTGCCGGGCGTGATGAGCGATGCCCGGGCGTGGCGCCGCATGGCGGGTGCCATCACCGCCTGGCCCGCGGTCGCCGTCGTCAACCGCCGGGGACGACACCCCTCAGGTGACCTTCCCCCCGGTTACTCCCTGGCGACCGAACTCGACGACGTCGCCACGGCGATCGGGGCCATGCCGTCCGTGTCGGCGCTGTTCGGCTGGAGTTACGGGGGGCTGATCACCCTCACGCTGGCAAGCCGCACCAGCGTTCCCCAGGTGATCGCGTACGAACCGGTGGTGCGGCCCTTCGCTGCCCATGCCCTGGGTGACCTCGAGGAGGCGCACCAGGACGCTGACCTGGACCGGACCGTGGAGATCGTCTGCGGCCAGATCTCCGGAATGGATGCCGCCGCCATCGAGGCTCTCCGAAGGAACAGCGCCGTCTGGGAGGCAATGCGCGCGTTGGCACGCCCGGTGTACGCCGAGACGGTGGCCCTGAACGAGTCGCCCCCGCCGGAGGCGTTCGCCCCGTCCGTGCCCGTCGACCTGGCCGTGGGTGGGAACAACCGGGGCCGGGCACCCTATGGGACCTCCTTCGAGCACGTGCAGGTGCTGACCCCGCACGCCGGCGTGCACGAACTCCCCGGACAAGGGCACATGGCGCACCTGGAGGCGCCCGAGACATTGGCGCACCTGCTGGATTCACTGCGCACTCCGGCCTGATCCGCGGTCCGGGCTTACCGGGCAGGCGTCCGGCCCGGCACGGGCGAACCCCATCACACGTCGGTCAACACATAAGGTGAGGCATGAGCGCACTCAAGGTCCCCGTGTCGCTCCTGGATCGCTCCCGCACCCGCGCGGGCGAAGACCACGCCAGCGCGCTGTGGGCCACGGTCGAGCGGGCAAGGCACGTGGAGGACCTGGGCCATCACCGGTTCTGGGTCGCCGAGCACCACGCGGTGCCGGGGATCGCCTCGGGCAGCCCGGCGGTGCTGATCGCTTCCGTGGCTGCCCGGACCGACCGCATCCGGGTGGGTTCGGGTGGGGTGATGCTGCCCAACCACCGCCCGATCCTCGTCGCCGAACAGTTCAAGATGCTCCAGTCGCTGCACCCGGGGCGCATCGATCTGGGCCTGGGCCGCTCGCTGGGGTTCACCGCCCCGGTGCGCCAGGCACTGGGAGTGACCCGCTACCCCCCGGACCAGTTCGAGCAGGACATCGCGGCGCTGCGTGACTTCCTCAGCGGAAACGGACCGGTGACGGCGATGCCGGCCTCACCCGAACCGCCGCCGCTGTTCGTGCTCACCACCGGAAGCGGGCTGGAGGTGGCCGCCCGGGCCGGGCTGCCCGTCGTCGTCGGCGGTCCCGCCCTACGCGAGGAACACGGGGGCCTCGCTACGTACCGCGAGCAGTTCCGCCCCAGCGCGCAGTGCCCGGAGCCGCAGGTGATCATCAGCCTGGACGTGATGGTCGCTGAGACCACCGAGCGCGCCCGGGAGTTGTTGCTGCCGGAGGCATGGGCGATGGCGGATTCACAGACGATCGGTGCGTTCCCGCCCCTGTCACCGGTGGAGGTGGTGCGCGAGCGGGTGCCGACGGCGAAGCAGGCCCGCACGATCGAGCGCACCCTCGGCGGCGCGGTGTACGGCACCGCCGCGCACGTCCAGCAGGAGCTGGCCGCCTTGATCGAGTCCACCGGTGCCGCCGAGGTGCTGGCCTCCACCTCCACATACGACCGGGACGATCTGGCCGGAGCCGACGCCGCGGTGGCGGCCTTGTTCACCGCGGCGTAACCCGAACCAGCGGCAGGGCCGGACCTCCTCGAATCCCTGAAGGATCCACACCACGGGACCCCGCACCCGCCCGTAGCCCAGCCCCTCGCCGATCGGCGACACTAGACCGATGTCCTCCACCGAACGCCTCCCGAAGGTTCGCGCCAGCGAACTCACCGGCCGCGGCTGGCTGAACACCGGCGGCACCGACCTGTCCCTGCACAGCCTGCGCGGCAAGATCGTGCTGCTGGACTTCTGGACCTTCTGCTGCATCAACTGCCTGCACGTGATCGATGAACTGCGCGAACTCGAGGAGGACTTCGCCGACGTCCTGGTCACCATCGGGGTGCACTCCCCCAAGTTCGTCCACGAGGCCGACCCCGACGCCCTGGCCGCCGCGATCGAGCGGTGCGACGTGGCCCACCCGGTGCTCGACGACCCGGAGCTGGGCACCTGGAAGGCCTACACCGCGCGCGCCTGGCCCACCCTGGTGCTGATCGACCCCGAGGGCTACATCGTGGCCCACATGGCCGGCGAGGGGCACGCCCCGAACCTGCGCGCCCTGATCGAGGGCCTGATCAGCGAGCACGAAGCCGCCGGCACCCTGCACCGCGGAGATGGCCCCTACGTGCCACCCGAGCCCAGCACCGAACTACTGAAGTTCCCCGCCAAGGCGATCCGCCTGCCCAGCGGCAACCTGCTCATCGCCGACGCCGGACACCACCGCCTGGTCGAAACCGAGGCCGACGGCGAAACCCTGGTTCGCGTCTTCGGGTCCGGCGAGCGCGGACGCACCGACGGCGACAGTGCTGTCGCGCAGTTCAGCGAACCCAACGGGCTGTGCCTGCTCCCGTCGCACGTCGCGACGCAGGTGGGTTACGACGTCGTCGTCGCCGATACGGTCAACCACCTGCTGCGCGGGGTGCACCTGGACTCGGGCAACGTCACCACGATCGCCGGCACCGGGGGCCAGTTCATGCTCGGCGCCCCGGACAACGTACTGCCCGACCCTGATGACCCCACCCCCGCCACCGCCGACTACGGCCCGGCACGGCGCATCAAACTGTCCTCCCCCTGGGATGTGGCCTGGTCCGAGGCTGCCGGCGCGGTGGTGATCGCGATGGCCGGGCACCACACCGTGTGGACGTTCGAACCCGGCGACGGGTACCTGACCCGCCTGGGCGGCACCATGAACGAGGGCCTGGTGGACGGCCCGCTCCGCCAGGCCTGGTTCGCCCAGCCCTCCGGGCTCGGCACCGACGACGGCGGGCGGATCTGGCTGGCCGACGCCGAGACCTCCGCGGTGCGCCGGCTCGACGTGGGTGCCGGGGAGGTGCACACCGCGATCGGGCAGGGCCTGTTCGAGTTCGGACACCGCGACGGACCGGCCGGGCAGGCGTTGCTCCAGCATCCGCTGGCCGTGGCCGTGCTGCCCGATGGGCGGGTGGCGATCGCCGACACCTACAACGGGGCGGTGCGCGTGTTCGACCCGGACACCGAGCAGGTAGGCACCCTGGCCACCGGGCTGGCCGAGCCCTCCGGGCTGCTACCGACCGACGACGGCGCCGCCGTGATCGTGGTGGAGTCGGCCGCGCACCGGCTCACCCGAGTGGGTCTCGGGCAGTCGGTAGGGCACGCCGACCAGCACCAGGGCGCGGCCTACCGGACGCAGCGCGAGGTCACCGAGGTGGGACCCCAGGTGCGGCTGCAGGTGCGGTTCACCGCCCCGCCGGGGCGAAAGTTGGATGACCGGTTCGGCCCCTCCACCCAGTTGGAGGTCTCGGCCAACTCGGGTGCGCTGGTGGATGGTGCCGGTACCGGCACCACGTTGCACCGGGACCTGACCCTGGCCGAGGGCACCGAGGGAGCGGTGCTTTCGGTGACGGCCAAGGCCGCATCCTGTGATGACGACCCGGCCGTGCTCGCCCCCGCCTGCCACCTGGCGGCTCAGGACTGGGGCATCCCGGTACGGGTGGTGCCGGACGGCCCGTCGGAACTGGTGCTGCACCTGGCCGGCTGACGGCTGATGCCCACCAACCGGCCAGGTGCCTATGCGGACCCCCGACGCGTGCCCGCTCAGGGCACGATCACCGCACGTCCTCGCAGGGTCCCTGCGTCGAGCTTCTCGTACGCCTTCGGCGCATCGTCCAGGGAGAACACCTCGGTCTCCACCGTGACCGCCCCTGCCCGGGCCAGATCCAGCACCTCGAACAACTCGCTGCGGTAGCCCCAGTAGGGGGCGCGCACCGTGGACTCATAGGGCCGGTCCAGGAAACCGACCGGGAGCGTCCCGTTACCCACCCCGACCATCACCTGGTCACCCTCCATGGCGATCATCTTCGCCCCGAGGTCCATGGTGGGCTGCACCCCGACGAAGTCGAACACAGCCGCCGCCCCGCGCCCCCCGGTCAGGGTGCGCACCTGCTCCACGGCGTCGTCGTTGGACAGGAAGGTGTGGTGTGCCCCCACGTCGCGGGCCAGTTGCAGTTTGTCCTCGGCGATGTCCAGGGCCACCACCGTGGCGGAGGTCAGGGCCCGCAGGATCTGGATGCCCACGTGCCCCAGCCCACCGGCGCCGATCGCGACCGCGGTCGATCCGGGAGTGAGTTTGCCCAGGGACTCCTTGATCGCGTGATACGGCGTCAGCCCGGCGTCGGTCAGGGCGACGTTCGCCACCGGATCCAGGTCACCCAGCGGCACCAGGTGGCGGGCGTTGTTGACGATCATGTACTCGGCCATCGCACCGGGGGAGCCCAGGCCCGGCGGAGCGATTCCCAGTTCGACGGCCCGCTGGCAGTAGTTCTCCTTGCCCTGGGCGCAGGTGTAGCAGTGTCCGCACCCCCACGGCCCGTACACGGCCATCGCGGCCCCGAGTTCCACACCGGTGACACCGTCACCGAGCTTGTCCACGATCCCGGCCCCCTCGTGTCCCAGGGTCAGCGGCAGACCGTAGATGTAGGCCTCCTCGGGCAGGCTCATCACGAACGCGTCGGAGTGGCACACGCCCGCGGCGGTGACCTTCAGGCGCACCTGCCCGGGCCCCGGTTCAGGGGTGTCGATCTCCACGACCTCCGGTGCAGCCCCGATCGTGCGGTATTGCAACGCCTTCATCTGACATCCTCTCGTCCCAGCCGGCGGCCCTCACCGGCTCCAACTCCAGGGTGGCAGCCAGGCGTGCCGCCCGCACGGGCCATTGGTCCCCCTTCGGAGGAGAGCGGGCGAACGAGGACGCCGGCGCCTACTGGTCCTCGAGGCGTTCCAGCACGAACACCGGGATCTCCCGGTCGGTCTTGTCCTGGTACTCCGCATACGGGGGGAAGGTGGTCACGGCACGGTCCCACCACTGTTGCTTCTCCGCGCCGGTGAGTTCACGTGCGTGCATGTCCCACGTGTGCGCCCCGTCCTGCAGTTGCACATGCGGGTGAGCCTTGAGGTTGTAGTACCAGAGCGGGTGGGTGGGAGCACCGCCCATCGAGGCGACCACCGCGTAGGCGCCCTCGTGCTCAACCCGCATCAGGGGGATCTTGCGGACCTTGCCGGACTTGACGCCGCGGCTGGTCAGGATGATCACCGGTACCCCGCCCAGGGTGCCGCCCTCGGCGCCGCCGGTGCGCTCATACAACTCGACGTGCTCGCGCACGCGTTCGCGGGGACTGGGGACGTACTCTCCGTCAAGTGGCATGGGCTCTGTCTACACCACATCGCCCATACCGCTCAGCTAGGCGCAGGTGCAGGCACACGGGACCGACGCCTCGCCACCGTGTGATTTCGTACCAGGCGATACAATGGGAAACATCCACGCGCACCGGTGGTCTGGGAATCTGGCCCCGTCGCTGCGCGATCTTCTCGGTCATCCGCGGTCCGCGCGCACCAACCGAGCACATTGCGCCCCTGGTTCGAGCGCGCCGCAAGGCCGGCGCTCACCGCAGGCGCACAACAGAAAGGTGGCTGCGATGCCTGCACGCAGAAGAGCACTGGCTGGATTCGAACCGACCGTCGTGGTGGAGGACGACGGCGATTCCCAGGTCCGCGAGGTCAAGTACACAGTCGATGGCCTCGGCAACGAACTGCTGCTGTACACCGATACCGTCAGTCGCGATCGCCTGAGCCGGCACCGCCTCGCCGCGATGCGCAGCCGGCTCGCCACCGCCCTGCCCAAGCCGCTGCGCACCGCGTTCGCCCGCCGGTCGCAGCGGCTGTCGCGGAGCCTGGCCAAGCGTCCCCGCCGCCAGGTGGCGCCCGGGCGGAACGCCGGCGACGCCGCGCTCCCCCCGAGCACCAGCACCCGGACCGTCACCAGGAGCCGCGGACCGGCCTCCCTGGCCACAACCGACGGGCGGGAGTTCGCCCACACCGCCCGGACGGTGGAGTACAGCCACGCCGCGGAGCAGGAGGTGCGCCGCGCCCACATCCTGCAGGTGCTGCGGATCGCCGGGGTACCCAACACCGTGGTACCGGCCGGGGCAGGCGGGGCCGTCGTCGTCGTCCGTAGCAGTGACCTGACACCGGCATGCACCGCCCTCGCCCTGGGCCTGGACAGCACGTGGCGCGTGGTCGACCTGGATGCCGAGCCGCTCGAGTCACGCGGCCGCCGGGTCACCTCGACCCGACTCACCAGAGCCGCGCGCGGCAACGATAGGTTCCGGTTGTACCGTGACCAGCCCAGCGCGGCAGGGGCCCTGGTGGGTGCGCAAGTGGGCGTGGACGTGCAGGTGTGGACGCACGTGCAGCCAGGTGACGTCGGCCAGCCTCCGGGGGAGAGCGAGGCCGCTGTGGTGTCCCCGCGCCGGCAGCATTGGACCTCACGGTTGAACCCGGCCCAGTGGCAGCAGGCAGTGGCGCGCGGGGCGCTGGAGGTAGGTCGGGAGCCGCACGTGTTCGCGGTGGTCCGGCCCATCGACGTGGTCTACACCTGGGTGGACGGCTCGGACCCGCAGTGGAACACCGAGCGCATGGCCGCGCTCGGGCTGCCGGTGGCCGAGCAGGCGCAAGAGGCGGCCACGCACGCGGCCCGGTTCCGTTCCCATGATGAGTTGCGCTACTCCTTGCGCTCCCTGGAGATGTTCGCCCCGTGGGTGCGCCGGGTGCACATCGTCACCGCCGGGCACGCACCGGCCTGGCTCGATACCGACCACCCGAGGATTCGCGTGGTGGACCACCGGGAGATCTTCACCGACCCCGACGTGCTGCCGGTGTTCAACTCCCACGCGATCGAGTCGCAACTGCACCACATCTCCGGCCTAGCCGAGCAGTACCTGTACCTGAACGACGACGTGTTCTTCGGCCGCCCGGTGGACCCGGACGCGTTCTTCCACGCCAACGGGCTTGCGAAGTTCTTCATGGCCTCCGCACTCATCGACGCCCAGGAGCACCAAGCCGATGACGTACCGGTGATGAGCGCGGCGAAGAACAACCGGGCGTTGATCGCCGAGGTGTTCGGGCGCCGGGTGACCCACCTGTTCCAGCACACCCCGCACCCCCAACTGCGCTCCGTGCTGGAACTGATGGAGGCCGAGCACCCGGGGATGTTCGCCCAAGTGGCCGCCTCCAGGTTCCGCCACCCCGATGACCTGTCGATCTCCTCATCGCTGCACCACTACTACGCCTACGCCCTGGGCAGGGCGGTCCCCGGGCGGCTCGCCTACCTGTACCTGGACCTGGCGCACCCGCGGGCCGCACGCCGGTTCCGGGCACTGTTGCGCGACCGGCAGTTCGATGTGTTCTGCCTGAACGACTCACCCGGCGTCGGTGAGGAGGGGAGCGGCCCGTTGCTGCGCGAGTTCCTCCAGCAGTACTTCCCGCTACCCAGTTCCTTCGAGTTGCCCGCGGCGGACACGGGGCACCACCCGCACACGGCCTCGGCGGTGCGCTACGCCGCGAACCACACCGACCAGCCCGGTCACGGCCGGCTCACGTCCTCGCCCTGAGGTCGACGGGGGTGCTGAGCAGGCCTCTACCCACCGAGACGCACGAGAAGCTTGCCGGTATTGGCACCGCGGAACAGGCTCAGGAACGCCGCCGGAGCGTTCTCCAGTCCCTCCACCACGGTGTTCTCGGCGCGCAGGGAACCGTCGGCCAACCACCCCGTGGCTCGTTCGACGTATTCGCTGGTGCGGTCCGCGTGGTCGCTGACGATCATCCCGCGCAGGCTCAACCGCCGCGGAAGGGTGCGGTAGAAGTTGGCCGGGCCCCGGACCGGGCCGGTGGCGTTGTACCCGCTGATCGCACCCACGATCGCGACGCGTCCGTTCCGGCGCAGGGCGCCGAGCGCCGCCTCGAGGTGCTCACCACCCACGAGGTCGATGTAGACGTCGATGCCCTCGGGTGCGAGGGTGCCGAGTTGGCCGGCAACGTCCCCGGCGGTGTAGTCGATCGCGGCGTCGAAGCCGAAGTCCGCAACCGCCCGGGCGGCCTTGGCAGCCCCGCCGGCGGAGCCGATCGCCCGCAGCGTCCTCACCCGGGTCATCCTCGCCGTCACCGACCACGAGCCGGCAGCGGCAGTCCGATGACGATCAGTCACCCGGGTCAACCCGGCACTGCGCTGTGGCTGTACGCCCATCCCCGCCCCGGGTCGTTGAACGAGCGGCTCTTCCACGCCGGCGTCGACGCGCTCTCCGAGCGCTATCGGGTGCAGACCTCCGACCTGCATCGGCAGCGTTTCGACCCCGTGCTCAGTAGGCCGATCTCGGGGAGTTCGCGGACCAGCCAGGCAACATCGCCGAGCTGGCCGGCGAGGCGTACACGCGGGGTCAGCCCCCGGCCGATGTGGCTGCCGAGCAAGCCAAGCTCGCCGCCGCCGAGATGGTCATCATCCAGTTCCCGCTGTGGTGGTACGGCCCCCCGGCGATCCTCAAAGGATGGTTCGACCGCGTCCTCACCGCGGGGTTCGCCCACGGTGACCTCGATCCCGACCTCGGCGTGCCGCGGCGCTACGGTGACGGGGGCCTGGCCGGACGCCGAGCGCTCATCGTGGTGACCGCCGGGGAGGACGCACGCTCGATCGGTCCGCGCGGGATCAGCGGCGATCTGGACTCGCTCCTGTTCCCCATCACCCACGGGACCCTCTGGTACGTCGGGATCGAAACGCTGGATCTGCACGTGGTCTATGACGCCGACACCCTGGGTGATGCCGAAGTGGAGCGGGAGGTGCAGCGGCTGCGCGCACGGATGCGCACGGTCGCAGAGGAGCCGGCCCGGCGATTCCGGACGCTGCACGAGGGCGACTACCACGGCACCCGGGCCCTGCGCCCCGATCTGCTGCCCGGCCGCACCGACCTGGGCATCCACCTCGCCCCGATCGGCTAGCGGGCGGGCAAGCACCGGCGCCCGGGAAAACCCTGGGCCGCGCACCCTCCCTCCCCTACGCTCACGTTCATGACCGCCGTCGATGAGCAGGGCCGCCCCGAACCGCCGATGAACACCGATGAGGCGGGAACGCTGCTGGGGTTCCTGGAGTTCCACCGGGCCACGCTGGCCTGGAAGTGCGACGGGCTGGACGCAGCCGGGCTGAACACCACCATCGGTTCCTCCACGATGACGCTGGGCGGGATGCTCAAGCACCTGGCTTTCGTAGAGGACTTCTGGTTCGGCTATCGCATGGCCGGTCGCGAGCCCGCACCGCCGTGGGATACCGCCGACTGGGACGCCGACCCGGACTGGGACTGGCACTCCGCCGTCCGGGACAGCCCGCAGGAACTGCACCGGCTGTGGCGGGAGGCGGTTCAGCGGTCCCGGGACCTGGTCACCGAACTGATGGCCGACGACGGCGACCTCGCCCAGGTAGCGAAGCGTCCTTTTGCCGATGGTGGCGCCGTGAGCCTGCGGTGGGTCCTGGTGCACATGGTGGAGGAGTACGCCCGCCACAACGGTCATGCCGACCTGCTCCGCGAGGCCGTGGACGGGCGCACCGGCGAGTAACGATCGGGACAGCCCCGGCCCATCCCCTCCCGCGTCCGCCCTCGCGGTACTACTATCGCGCTCACCGGAAGGCGGACGATGATGACCGAGAACTATCCGATCCTGACGCTCATCCCCCCGTTGCTGGCCATCGGCCTGGCGATCGCCACCAGGAAGGTGCTGATCAGCCTGGGCCTGGGCGTGCTCGCCGCCGCGATCCTGATCGCCGAGTTCGACCCGCTCGCCACGTTGCGCGAGGTCTGGTCGTCATTCGCGGTGATCTTCTGGGACGAGGGCGCGGTCAACACCTGGTACGTCTACATCCTCATCTTCCTGTTGCTGCTCGGGGCGATCGCCGCGTTCATCATGATGTCCGGCGGCACCCGCGCACTGGCGGACTGGGCGATCACCCGGGTCACGAGCCGGCGCGGAGCCCAAGGGGTGCCGGCGGTGCTCGGGCTGATCATCTTCATCGACGACTACTTCAATGCCCTGGCGGTGGGCCAGGTCAGCCGCCCGGTGACGGACAAGCACCGGGTCTCCCGGGCGAAACTCGCCTACATCGTGGACTCCACCTCAGCGCCGGTGGCGGTACTGGCGCCGTTCTCCAGCTGGGGCGCCTACATCATGGGTCTGATCGCCCCGCTGGTGGCCGCCTCCGCTCTGACCATGGGCAGCCTGGAGGCGTTCCTGCGCGCCGCGGCCGCGAACTTCTACGCGATCGCCGCCGTCGTGCTGGTCTGGGTGATCGTTCTGCTCCGCCTGGACGTGGGGCCGATGCGCAAGGAGGAACGCCGCGCGCTGACCGAGGGAAAGGTCTACGCCGACGGCGCCACGATCCCCGGTGAACTGGCCGAGGACCTGCCGGTGCACTACCCCGGCGTGCGGCGGGCGCTGGTCGTTCCGTTCCTGGCCCTGGTCCTGGGAGTGTTCGCCGGGCTGACCCTCACCGGCTACCGCGCCGCCGGCACCTGGGACTGGGTGGCGATCCTGGCCGACACCGACGCCTCGGCCGCGCTGGTGCTCGGCGGACTCATCGGGCTGGCCTTCGCGCTCTACTACTACTTCCGCAACACCTCGAGGAACCCGGACTTCTCCGCGTCCGAATTCGGTCGCGGGTGGCTCGAGGGCATCAAGTCGATGCTGCCGGCCATCGCGATCCTGCTCCTGGCCTGGACCCTCGGTGACCTGATCGGGGCGCTGGGCACCGGTGAGTATCTCGGCGACCTGGTCGAGCGAGCCGACATGCCCCCGGCCTGGCTGATCCCGGTGATGTTCGTCGTCGCCTCCTTGATCGCGTTCGCCACGGGCACGTCCTGGGGTTCGTTCGGCCTGCTGCTGCCGATCGCCGGGGCGATCATGACCTCGGTGAACCAGCCGGAGCTGTTGCTGCCGGCCTTCGGTGCGGTGCTGGCCGGGGCGGTGCTGGGTGATCACGTCTCCCCGATCTCGGACACCACGATCCTATCCTCGACCGGGGCCGGCGCCAACGTCATCACCCACGTGGTGACCCAGGTGCCCTATGCGATCGCCGCAGGGGTCGCGGCCCTGGCCGGTTACGCGGTGCTGGCACTGACCGGCAGCGTCCTGGCCGGGCTTGCCGCCACGTTCGCGGCCATCGCCGCCTTCGTCCTCATCGGGCGCGCCCGCTCCACACCGCTGGACGAGCAGGTGACCACCGACCGCACCATCGCCCGCGGGTGAGGGCCCGGGCACCGCACGCCGCCGTGCACTGACTTCTCACCACCGACGACGGCGACCGGCACCTGCCGGCAGTCCGCCGAAACCCTGGTCAGGGGTGCCCGGGCGCCGCGGCGAAGGGGTCCTCCCCGCGCGAGCGAACCGGGACGATCCGCTGACCCAGCGGCAAGAACGCCAACGGCACCATCTTCCAGCACGCGATCCCGAACGGGATGCCCACGATGGTCAGGCACAGCAACAACCCGGCGATCAGGTGACCGATCGCCAGCTCCCAGCCCAGCAGCACGATCCAGAGGATGTTGCCGATCACGGCCAGGACCCCGAAGTCGGCCCGGAACTCGGTGCGGCGCCCGAACGGCCACAGCACGTAACTCGCCAGCCGGAAGGAGGCGATGCCGAAGGGGATGGTGATGATCAGGACGCACGCGATCACCCCCGCGATCACGTACGCCAGCGCCAGCCACCAGCCGGCCAGGATGAACCACAGCACGTTCCCGAGCGTTCGCATGGCCTAACGGTAACGCTGACACGGCGCTCCCGCGGGAGCGTCAACTGCTCGCGGTCGTGATACCGAGGGGCGGCCCGGGCCCGCGATCGAGCAGCGCGGCGACCAGGGCGCCGATCAGGCTGAGCACGCCCATCACACCGAACGCCGCGGCGTAGTTTCCGAGCAGATCGGCCAGCACCGTCCCGGCCCAGGGGGCGAGCGCCACGGTCACCGTGATGGGCGCGGAGAGCACGCCCGTCAGCCGGCCGTAGTGGGCGGCGCCCCACCGGTCGCTGACGGCGGTGGCGTGGACGAGGGTGAACAGTCCTCTGGCGACCCCGGCACCGACGGCTGAGAGGATCAGCGCCGTGGGCGAGCTGAACACACCGAGGGCCGCGATGCTCAGCGCGACGGCGAGGAGGATCGCCACCGTTCGGGCGCGCACGCCGACGCGGGCGGACAGTGCGGGATAGGCAAGGCGCCCCACCACCTGCCCTGCGCCGCCCAGACCCAGCGCCAGGGCAGCGGAACGGGCATCCATCCCCCGCTCGAGCAGCAGTGGCACGAGGTTGATCAGGGCTGCGAACGCCGCGAGCCCGGCAAGGACCAGGGCGGTGACGACGGCGACGAAGCGCGGGCTACCCACGATGCGGGCGGGGGAGTCCGTCCCCGCAGCGTCGACGCTCTCCCGGCCCGGCGGGGTATCCGGGGCCGGCCACGGGGCGCGCAGACCCCACCAGTGGGCCGGCACGGTCACCACCAGCAGGATGACCGCCAGGGTGAGGTAGACGCCCCGCCAGGTCAGGTGTTCCTGCAGTGCGGCGGTCAATGGCGCGAACACCGTGCTGGCCAGCCCGCCCGCCAAGGTCAGGATGGTCAGGGCGCGGACACGGTCGGGCCCGTACCAGCGGGCGATCGCGGTGAAGGCCGGTGGGTAGAGCACCCCGGCCATCGCGACGCCCGCGACCAGCCACCCGCCGGCGAAGGCGACCTGGTTCGGCGCCAGCGCGATCAGCACGAGCGCGGCGACGGCCAGCACCGAACCACCGGCCATGATCCGGCGCGGCCCGCTGACGTCCAGCCGGCGACCGAGCGGGATCCCCACGCCGGCCGAGATCAGAAGGCCGGCGGAGAAGGCGCCGGTGATCGCCGTCGTCGACCATCCGGTCCCGGCGGCGATGCCGGTGGCCAGCACCGGGAAGGCGTAGTAGAGCACCCCCCAACTGACGATCTGGGTGCCGCACAGCACACTCAGCACTCGCCGTCGTCCGTGCACCACCCCAGGTGACGCCGTAGCTCCGGCGCCGGATGCTGCCGTAGCTCCGGCGCCGGATGCTGCCGGACTCACGCCGCGGACATGCTCGGGCGCACCTGATGCGCCGCGGTCGCCTTCCAGGATCCTCGGATGTGCGCGGCCAGCGGCGCCATCACGTGCTCGGCGTCGCGGTGCACCCCGCGCAGGGTGTTGGAGGAGAAGGAGCGCTGGAACTCCAGGCCCAGGTAGGCCAGCCCCATGTGGGTCATGGACAACCCGCCAGCGTGCAGCGGGGCGCCGGTCTGGTCCAGCGCGCCCAGGGGCCGCAGGTACTCCAGCGCAGGGCGGTAGCCGGTGGCGAACAGCACCGCGTCGACCTGCTCACGGCTGCCGTCGGACCACTCGATGCCGTCGTCGGTGAACCGGGTGAACATCGGCCGCCGGTCCAGGAGCCCGGTGGCGAAGGCCTGCTGGTAACCGCCGGTGTCGATCACCAGGGTGGCGGTGACCAGTTGCGCCAACCAGTACGGCGGCAGCAGGTCGAACCCGGTCTCGACCAGGGCGTGGTGCAGGTCCAGACCGTTGATCCGCTGCTCCCAGAACTGCAACGGCTGGCGGGAGGCGAGCGTCACGGTGGCCGTGCGCGCCAACTCGACGGCGACCTGGACCGCAGAGTTGCCGCCCCCGACCACGATCACCCGCTTTCCCTGGTACTCGCTGGGATCACGGTAGTCGGCCACATGCGCCATGGTGCCGGCGAAGGTCTCCGAGCCTGGCAACGTCGGCAGATGCGGGTTGGCGAACGAACCGCTGGCGGCGACCAGGGCGGGGGCGGCGAGGGTGTCCCCGCCCGTGGTGTGCACCGCGAAACCATCGCCGTCGGACTCGACCGCGCGCACCCTGGTGTTGGTACGGATCTCCACGTCCAGGCTCTCGGCGTAGTTCTCCAGGTAGGTGACCACCTCATCGCGAGTGGGGTAGCGATCACCATCCCCGGGGAAGGCGAATCCGGGGAATCCGCTGAACTGCGCCGGCGAGAACAGGGCGAGGCTGTTGTAGTAGTGGGGCCAGGAACCGACTGCTCGCTCCCCTGCCTCCAGCACGATCGGGCGAAGGTGGTGGTCCCGTGCCGCGCGCGCCGCGGCGAGGCCGGACTGCCCGCCGCCGATGATCAGGACTGTCTGCTGTGGTGTGCTCATGGGCCCAACATATCGACATTTCCCGAAACGTCAATACGTTTTCGGGTACGATCTGAGCAGGAGGAATGAGCAGATGGCACAGGCAGTGGTTGCGACCGGCGCGGACCCCGAGACGATGCCCGCGGAGCTCCAGCCCGGCACGCACGACTTCCTCAAGGCGCTCGCCAGCCCCACCAGGCAGCGCATCATGCTGCTGTTCTTCGACGGCGCGGAGTTGTCCGTCGGAGAGGTGGCCGGGCGGGCCGGCGTGAGCCAATCCACGGCTTCGGAGCACCTGGCCCTGATGCGCCGCGGCGGTGTGGTCACCTCCGTTCGCGAGGGGAAGATCATCCGTTATCGCGGTGACCGCGACGGGATCAGGGCCGCCCTGGCCGACCTGCAGGCCTACCTGGAAGTCTGCTGCTGACCTGCGCCCCGCGTCCTGATGCTTCCGCGGAAGCCCCCGATGTCGAATCCGGCAATCCGGTTCCGTCTACCAGGTGAGGGCGGCACAATGGCCGCCACCGACACAGAGGGAGCCGACCATGGCCAAGTATCTGTTGCTCAAGCACTACCGGGGCGGACCGGAGCCCACTGCACCCGCGGTGCCGATGGATCAGTGGAGCGAGCAGGAGATCACCGATCACGTGGCGTTCATGGACCACGTGGCTCAGGTGCTCACCGAACGCGGGGAGTTCGTCGATTCCCAGGCGCTGTCCCCTCAGGGCACCTTCGTGCGCTTTGACGCCCAGGGCAAGGCCCCGGTGACCGACGGCCCGTTCGCGGAGACCAAGGATCTCATCGCCGGGTGGATGATCATCGACGTGGAATCGCAGGAGCGTGCCCACGAGGCGGCGGCGTTCCTCTCTTCCGCGCCGGGACCGGGTGGCAGGCCGCTGCAGGAGTGGATCGAGGTGCGCCCGTTCCTGACCCAGCAGGCCAGCGACGTGGAGACCTGGATGTCCGCGGCGCAGTAGCGCGATGATCGACGACGACGGCGCTCGCCTGCACGAGCTGGGTCCCCACGCGCTGGGGGTGCTGGTGCGCCGCGGCGCTGACTTCGCCTCCGCCGAGGACGCCGTCCAGGAGGCACTGCTCGAGGCGGTGCGACGGTGGCCGGCCGCCCACCCGGAGAAACCCCGGGGGTGGCTGGTCACCGTCGCCTGGCGCAAGTACACCGACGCGGTGCGCGCCGACGCCGCCCGTGCCCGCCGGGAGGAGCGCGAGCACGTCACACCCGCGCCGGGACCGGCGCAGCAGGCCGATGACACCTTGCTGCTGTTGTTCCTGGCCGCCCACCCGGTGCTCACCCCGGCCTCGGCGGTGGCGCTGACGCTGCGTGCGGTGGCGGGGCTGACCACGGCGCAGATCGCCCGGGCCTACCTGGTGCCGGAGGCCACCATGGCCCAACGGATCAGCCGTGCCAAGGCCGCCCTGCGGGGGAAGCGACTGAATGAACCCGGTGACCTGGGCACCGTGTTGAAGGTGCTCTACCTGATCTTCAACGAAGGCTATGACGGGCAGGTGGACCTGGCTGCCGAGGCCATCCGTCTGACGCGACAGGCCGCCGCCGCGAGCGAGGAGCCGGAGGTTGCCGGCCTGCTGGCGCTGATGCTGATCCACCACGCCCGCCGGGCTACCCGTCATACCGACAGCGGTGACCTCATCCCGTTGGCACAGCAGGACCGCTCAGCCTGGAACACCACCCTCATCGCCGAAGGCGTGCGGATCCTGCAGCACGCGCTGGCGAAGGACCGGCTCGGGGAGTACCAGGCGCAGGCCGCGATCGCCGCGCTGCACGCCGACGCCCGATCGGCCGAGGAGACCGACTGGCCCCAGATCCTGCAGTGGTACGACGAACTCACAACCCTCACCGACAGCCCTGTCGTGGCACTCAACCGGGCGGTCGCGCTCGGTCAGGTCGACGGTCCACTCACCGGCCTACGCGCTGCTGAAGCCGTCCGGCAGGATGTCCCACGACTGGCCGCCGTGCGCGCCTACCTCCACGAACGTGCCGGGAACTCCGAGCAAGCCCGCACTCTCTACCTGGAGGCGGCTCAGGCTGCGAGCAGCATCCCCGAGCGCGATCACCTCACCCGCCAAGCCGCCCGGCTGCAGCCATAGCCGCGAGGAAGAACGCTATATAGACATCTTCCTGATAGAGTGCCCTATGGCCCTGAACATCAAGGACCCAGAAACAGACCGGCTGGCTCGCGAGTTGTCCGCGGCCACCGGCGAGTCCATCACGGTCGCTACCCGACAAGCCCTCCAGGAACGCCTCGAGCGGGTCCGACGGCAACCGTCCAAGGGCCACGACCTCTCCGAGATCATCAATCGCGGCCGGGCCAGGCGGAACATGGACGATCGCACGGAGGACGAAATCCTCGGTTACGACGCCGCTGGGCTACCCGCGTGATCGCGGTCGATTCCTCGGCCCTCGTCGCGATCGTTCTCGGCGAACCCGAGGCCGAGACAATGCTCCACGCTCTTCAGCGCAAGCCCGCGATCCTCAACTCAGCGACGTTGGTCGAGTCCTCGATCGTCGTCGAGGCCCGGCAAGGTCCCGACGCCACACGCGACCTCGATCTGCTCATCGCAGGTGCGATCGATGAGGTCGTGCCCTTCGACCTTGCCCACGCCCAGGCTGCCCTGGAGGCATGGCGAAGGTTTGGAAAGGGCCGCCACCCGGCCGCTCTGAACTACGGCGACTGCCTCGCCTACGCCACCGCCCGCGTCCATGATGCTCCGCTGCTCTTCAAAGGCGAGGACTTTCCCAAGACCGATATCCCGGCCGCGAGCCCCAACTGACCCCGCAGCCGGCAGTCTCTCCACGACAGGTACGGTGACGGGCGGTCACACCCTCATCCACCCCCCGTGCGGCGCACGTACGTCTCCACCCCGCCGGTGCCGGTGCGTTCCCACACACTGTGCAGCATGGGAATCGTCCCCGACGTGACCACGCCGCGCCAGCGGTAACTGGTGGGCCAGCGTCGGAACACCGGCATCACCGTGGTGACCAGGCGCATCAGGAGTGGCAACTTCCCCGGACGCCACCGCTCGGTGACGTCCAGGTCCGCGGTGACCTCGCCGTCGTCCCGCCTCAACGACCAGGATCCCCCGGTGAGGCGCACGTCGTCGACCCGCACATGCCACCTGCCCTGCTCCCGGGTGCCGGGAGCGATCGCGGTCAGGTCCGGCATCGCGGGGTCCAGGACGAGGTGCGCGGCGTGTCCTGCGGCGCGGGAGGTGAGCACAGCGGTCCCATCGGCGCCGGCGTTGACGACCGGCAGGTCCTGCAGCGCGCCCTCGTGTGCGCGGCCCAGGGTGGTTGCGAGCAACGGTGCGGCGTACTTGATCAGCAACCGCCGGTGCAACCCGGCTCCAGGCAACCGCCCGATAGCCGCCTGTTCACCGTCGATTCGCAGCACCGGCGCCGTGCGCGTGCGGTGGACCAGGTCGAAGGCCGGCATCCACACCAGCAGCAGCGACTCCGGCTCGGCGATCGCAGCGCTGACGGGCGCCAGCAGGCCGGCGCGGCGCCGGGGCTTTCCATCCCGGTCATCAACGTGTACCTCGATCTGGCGTCCGTCGACGTCGGTGAGACTCGCGCGGGCCAGCACACCGTCCGGGGCTACCCGCAACTGCGCGACGTCGAAGGGAGTGGACTGCCACGCGCCGGTGCCCCCGCCGAGGTGGTACCTGCTGCGGTCGAGCCGCAAGGCGGGGTCGAAGTAGTAGTCCACCCGCCGGTCGGCCCGCCGGGACAGGAACGCCAGCATTCCGGTGCCGTGGGCCTCGTCGTCGAACCACTGAAGTTCCAGGCCGTCATAGACCGGGTGGTCGGTGAACTCGCAGTTGAGCATCGCTGCGACCGTTTCCACCTGCAGGCTCAACGGGCTGTGGGCCATACCCCATCGAATCACGGCTCGAGCCGGCTGGCGTGGGTCCAAAGGCCCGCAGAACGGCGCCCCGGGGGGTCTCATTCTCCTGGTGGGCACGCCGCCCCCGTGGGCGTGCCGAGCCTGCCCCGTGCCCGGTCAGGTGGAGTAGACCTGATGCAAGTTGCGATAGACCGGCTCTTCGTCGGCCAGGCTGCGCAACTTGGCGGCGAAGCCGGCGGTGACCTCGCGGGCGTTGTTCTCCTCGGCCTGCTCCAGCGAGGCAAAGTCCACCGCCAGGACGTGGCGGCCGGAACGGTCGGCGTCGATGAACAACCGGGCGCCGAGGTAGCCGGGAGCCCGCTCGGACTCCTCGGCGTCCCACGTGGCGATGTGATCGCGCAGAGCCTGCTCGTCTGCACCGTCGACTTCGATGATCTGTGTGAACTTCATGGTGATTTCCCTATCCCGTGACCTGCGAGATGAAACGCACGTAGTCCCCATGCGCTCTGCCGCCGCCGAGGTCACGGCGGCGGATCCCCTGGCCAGGTCACGGTCAAGGCCAGCGTTGCCCCGTCGTCGTCGGCGTGGGCTTTGTCGGCACCGATGATCGGGCCGTAGTAGGTCTTGAAGAAGTCCCGGAACTCATCCCGGCGACTTGTGGACGGGCAGGTACTCCTTGCGGGTACGTACGTTGGTGACCCGGTCGGCGAACAACTCCTGCAGATGCGCCTCGTCGCCCGACAGGGGCACCGGCTGAGCACCCGCTAGCGGGGGGCACGAGGGCTTGACGGCGGCCATCAGGTGGCCGAGGAACCCCTCAGGTTCCAGGCGACCGAGGCTACCAGCGGGATGGGCGGTGCGAAAGAGTCCGGAGCAGCAGGGATCAGGCCGAGCCCACGACGACCAGGGGGGAACAAAGGGAAGGACAACGGTGTGCCGAGGACCCCGGTCCCGGCACAGCCCTACTGCACAGGCACCTCGCGCGCCACCGCCCCCTCGGGGTGCAGGAACAGAAGTACGCAGCGCACGCGCCGGCCGGTAGCCCGGGACAGGCACGTGGCGTAGGCCTGCATCTGCGGTTGGTAGTAGGCGATGCGGGACTCGATCGCGGCCGCAGGGACCGCGTCGGTCTTATAGTCCACGATGACGAGGCCCCCACTGCCGTCGTCGTAGACCAGGTCCACGTAGCCTTCCAGGATCGTGCCGTCCTCCTGGGTGGTGCCCACGTACGTCTCTCGCCAGTGACGGCGGGTGGCGGCTTCGCGCACCACCTCGGACTGCACCGCTGACTTCACGAGGGCAGCGACCAGTTCCTGGTGCTCAGTGACGCCCTCGGCCACGCACTGGGCATCGACCGCCGCGTCCGGAACCTGCCCTGCGCCCAGGTCCACGCTTTGCAGCACCCCGTGCACGGCCCGGCCGATCGCCGAGCCGTACCGTCCCTTGGACCACGGCGGCAGCACCAGGTCCCGCTGGGCCTTGTGGGAGCCCGGGTCCGCATCGGTCAGCACCACGGTGGGCTCGGTCCCCTCCAGCCCCGAGGCCACCATGGCCGCGTCACGGTTCGCGCTGTCGCGTGCCCGATCCCGCGCGGCGACCCACTCCTGCCACGTCGGTGCCGGCACCACCTCGGTCTCCACGCGGCCGAGTGCCAGGGACTGCGAAACGGGTAGGTCCTCCAACCGCTCCGCGTTCGCAGCACCCTCGGCCGCAGCGATGACCTTCGCCGCGGTCTGCGACTTCGAACCACGGTCCCGGTGCAGGGACACCACCAGATGGTCCCGCGCCCGGGTGGCCCCGACGTAGAGCAACCGCATCCGCTCGGCAGTGTCCATTTGCTCATCGACGGGCAGCGCATCGGTGAAGTCGGAGGTTTGCAGGCGTGATGTGATGCGCACCTCGTACCCGCCCTCGGCGGGCCAGAGGAGCTGCAGTCCGCGGTTGGTCCGCGGCTGCGAGGTCATCCCGGACATGATGACCACGGGATACTCCAGGCCCTTGGAGGCGTGGATGGTGGAGATGTGCACCGCATCGACGTCGGTTTCGGGCAGCACCGATTCGCTGACCCGGGAGGATTCGTCACCCTGGTGTGCGGCCCACGCCAGGTAGGAGCGCAACCCGCCCCGGGTGACCTGTGACCACGCCCGGGCCTGGTCCACCACGAACCGCAGCCGGCGCCACACATCCCGCCGGTCCAGACCGGTGGCGGCCACCTCGAACATGCGCCGCTCGGCGACGATCGCCTCCAGCACCTGGCTCGGAGTGGACCACCGGGCCTGCCGGGCCAGCGAACGCAGCGCCTCCAGACCCGTGGCTACCGGACCGGTGCGCACCGGTTCCGGCAGTTGCTCATCGGACTGCCACCGCAAGGTGAACCTGCCGCCGTGCCGGCGCCATTCCCACAGGTCATCGTCGCCGCAGCCGAACAACGTCGAGCGCAGCGCGGTGACCAGGGACAACTCGTCGCTGAAGTCCGCGATCGCCCGCGCGCACGCCATCAGGGCCCGGATCTCAGCGGCCTGGTACACCAGCGAACTGGCCTCGGCCCGGTAGGGCACCCCCGCGTGGGTCAGGGCTGCCTCCAGATAGGACAGTGAGGTGCGGGCCGGCACCAGGACGGCGATGTCGGCCGGGCGCACGGCCCGCCACTGATCGCCCTGCTGTACCTGCCACCCCTCGGTGAGCATGAGGCGGATGGATTCTGCGACGTCGTCGGCCTCCAGGATGCGCAACCGCTCGGCGGTCAATTTCCCTTCCGGTTGCGCGTCGGCGTCGTGACCCGCGGCGCCCAGCACGGTGACCGCCGGCCCGGAGGGTGGGCCCTGGATGCGGTAGGAGTCCAGGGGTTGGTACTCCGGTTGCCGACCCTCTTCGGCGGAGATCAGTTGGGAGAACACGTGGTTCACCCAGGTCAGGATCGGGTCGAGGGTACGGAAGTTCGTGGTCAAGGACACCGCGGTGCCCAGGTGTTCCTGGGCGTTGAGGTACATGTTGATGTCCGCGCGGCGGAACCGGTAGATCGACTGTTTGGCGTCGCCGACCACGAACAACCGCCCCTCTGGGACGTGCACGCCTTGCCAGTCCGGTTCGGAAGCCTGCTCGCCGCCGGCGATGCGAACGGCGAGTTCGATCTGGATCGGGTCGGTGTCCTGGAACTCATCGAGCAGCAGCCGCTGGTAGGTGCGGTGCAGCGCGGCGCGTACCTCGGGGTTGTGGCGCAACAGGTCCCGGGTGAGCACGAGCAGGTCGTGGAACTCCAGACGGCCATCGCGCCGGCGTTCCATCGCGGCGGCCAGCACCCGTTCGGCCGTCCAGTAGGTCACCGCCCGCAGGCACCGGTCCAGCACCTTGGCGATCGCCCGCTGAGCGTCCTCGACCAAGGCGGTGCCAGCGGCGCGGACTTCGTTGATATCGCAGGACCAGTTGCGGCTGTTTCCGGTGCGTGGGCCGAACTTCAGGCCGGCGAGTTGCTGCAGCGCAGCCACCTGGGCAGCGTCGTCGCGGGCTGTGCGCAGGGCGTGGGTGGCGGAAGTGAGCACCGGAAACCGCTTGAATAGGTTGTCTTCGGCGTCGGTGCAGTGTTCGGCAAGGTCAAGTACGTCGATGGCTTGTCGTCGCACGCCGGAGGTGTCCGGGACCACCACGCGGGCCGGTGGGTGGGGCAGGATGCGGTCGGCGATCAGGTCCCAGTCGTTACCGAGGGCGCGGGCCAGGGACGGGATGTGCGTGTCGATCTTCAGGCCTGCGGCCATGCCCAGCAGCAGCGCCGGCTCCATCGACTCATCGTCCAGGAGCTCGGTGAGGATCTGGGACCACCGGTCCTCGAAGGCCACCGAGGAGGCCACCTCATCCATGACCTCCACCAGCGGCGGCAGCCCGGCGGCGATGGCGTGCTCGGTGAGGATCCGTTGGGCGAAGGAGTGCAGGGTGCCCACGGCCGCGCGGTCCAGTTCGTCCAGTGCGGCGGCGGCCCGGTCACGGTGGAGCTGGGTTTCATCGTCGATCGGTTCGGCGCGCCAGGCCTGTTGGAAGCGGGAGCGCAGCCGGTCGCGAAGTTCCGCACCGGCCTTCTCGGTGAAGGTGACGGCGGCGATGTGAGCCATGGAGACGCCGTCGTGCAGCACCAGGGTGGCGATGCGGTCCACCAGGGCCCGCGTCTTGCCCGAGCCGGCGCCGGCGTTGACGAACAGGGTCGAAGCGGTGTCGGTGGTGATCCGGTCCCGCACGGACTGGTCCCGAAGCGCCACGGCCTGGTCGGTACTCATGCGTCCTCCTGGTCCAGAGCCTCGGGTTCCAGCAGTGCCACCAGGTGGGCCAGCGCCGGGTCGTGACGTTGCCGCTCCCAGCGTTCGCGCGCGGTGGCGTGCCCGATGCCATCGGGGTTGCAGTAAGCGCACTGCACCCACATGAAGTCCGGGGTCTCGGGTGGTCGTGGTGGGAACAGGCCGGCACTGATCGACTCGGTGAGCAGATCGACGGTGGAGGCCAGCGCCTCGATCACCGGGGCGTCCACCTCGATGCCGACGTAACCGGGTTCCTTGCGCACGAACCAGTACTCGGCATGCACCGGCGAATCAGGGTTCCCGAACCGGTCGCGGGCGGCGAGCCCGTACACCGGGAGCTGCAACCGGGTGCCCCCGGCGAGGGGGTCGTCCGGCTTGATGGCCTCGAAGGATCGTCTCGACCCGGTCTTGATGTCGGTGACGTAGACCGTGCCGTCCTGGCCGAGGTCCACCTTGTCCGCGCTCCCGAGCAGCAGCACGTTGCCGTTGGGCACCTGCAGGGTGACCGGGTCGTGGCCGCCGAGCCCGAAGGGCATCTCGCTGGCAGCCACCCGGGCGGCGCGTTCGGCGCGGCGTTCATCATCGGCGTCCAACATGGCCGCCATGTCCACCTCGAGTTGGTCGCGTTCGCGGCGCCACAGCCGTGGGTGACCGGTGAGCCCGTCGGCTTCCATGGCTGCGGCTTGCTCGTGCAGGATCTCGATGAGCCGGGAGCGGTGGGCCGCGGACCATGGTTCGCCGAAGCCGGGGAGGTCATCGGCGAACTCACGGGCCAGTGCGTCGAAACTGCGGTGCACCAGGTTCCCGACCTCCATCGGGGAGATGGTGATGAGGTCTTCGGGTTGCTCGATCGGGCGCACCCCCAGCACTCGTTCGACGAAGAACGAGTGCGGGCAGGACACGTACCGCTCCAGGGCGGTGGGCGAGATGGGGCGGCGGCCGTCGCGATAGTCGGGCAGGTCTGTGCTGGCGGTGAGGTTGCCGTCGTACCGGGTGAACGCGGCACCGGCCCGGGCGCGCAGGGTCTCCTGGGCGGCATGGACGACGGCGTCGTTGAGTTGGTCGGTGGCCGCGGCCCGGGTGCGCCACTCCTGGTCGGTGGCGAGGCGTTGCCCGCGCAGGAGTTCGGCGGAGAAGGAACTGGAGGTGCTCAGTGCCCCGCCGAGGTCCCCGACCGTGTCCCAGTCGGTGGCGGCCAGGGTGTTGTCCCCGGCGAGCTCACGCAGGGTGCCCAGCAGCCAGCGGCTGGGTAGGCGGCGGGAGGAACTCCGTAGGTCCCCGCGGGGGAAGGAGGCGACGACGTGCGGTGCGGCTGCGAACGCGGCGAGCAGGTGCCGGTAGGCGGTGCCTTGCCGGTCCCGCAGGGTGGTCAAGGGGCCGACGGCGGAGCGCACCGGGTCGGGCAGCAGCGAGTCCCCGCTGGGTCGTCCGGGGTAGAGGTCCTCGCTCAGGCCCAGCACGTACACGACGTCGGCGTCGAGCCCGACGGCGTGGGACAGCGGCGCGACGAGCACGCCGTCGCCGAAGCGGCCCAGGCGGGGGATGGCCTCGCTGAGGTCGGCGTCCAGGGCTTGGCGCAGGGCCGCCAGGGAGGCGGTGGAGTCGATGTCATCGAGGATGCTCAGGGCGCCCAGCGTGGTGCGGATGGCGGCTGCGGCGTACTGCTCCTCCGGTGGGAGGGCGGTCAGGTCGCCCGGTTCGCCGAAGCAGGTGGTGATGAGGTCCTGGCACCAGGTGGCCAGGTCCGTCCAGCCGGTCATCTGGGTGGCGCGCTGGAGTTCGCCGGCCAGGTGGTGCACGAACTGCTGCAGGTCCGCCGCGGCCTGCGCCTGGGCGGTGGCGTACCGCACTGCACCGTCGCGATCGTCCTCGCGGGCCCGGTCGGCGCGCGTGTGTTGCTGCTGGATATAGCGGTCCAGGCGGGTGCGCCAGTCGGTGCCGCTCACCACCCCGGCCTCCCGGGAGATGCGTTCCCATCGGGCCACCGGCACCCGACCGCCGGTGAAGGTAAGGAACGGGGCGTCAGCCAAGGTGCGGAACAACCCGGCGCGGGGCATCTCATCAGCAGCCAGGTCAAGCAGCCCGAGGACCGCGCGGGACAGCGCGCGGTCGATGATCGGGCGCGACCCGGTGCCGTTGATCCGCACCCCGGCGTCGCGCAGGTGGTCGTGAAGCAGGGCGGCGTAGGGGTCGGCGGCGGTGTAGAGCACGGCGATTCGATGTGCCTGGGCGTTGTTGAGGTCGTCTAGGACGTGGCGCACCACGGTGCGTACTTCGTCGTCGGAGTCGGAGGTGTTCAGGATCCCGGTGGCGGTGGGCACGGGCGCGTCCAGCCGTTCGAGTGCGCCGCTTGCGATGAGTCGGTGGGACCCTTCGTCCGCGCGTGCCACCCCGCTGCTGCCGAGGAGCACCGTGACCTCGTTGTTCCTGGCGAGAGCGTGCAGGAATGACTGCTCGGCGACGGTGAGGTCTTGCGGGAGGTAGACGATCACCGCGGCGGCGAGCGGGTCGAACGGAATGTGGCCTGTCGCGGTGGTGAGGATGTCGGTGCGGTCGTACCACTGCGGGGCCATGGCGGTGACCACCTGACGGTGCAGCCGAACCAGGTCACGGCTCACCGTGCCCGCGGCGGCAACGTGATCGAGTTCGACTTCGGACAGGTCGCGCAGTTCGGTGTGCGCTTGTATCAGGGCCTGCACGGTGGCGGGATGGTCGGCGGTTTCTTCGAAGATGCCGGGGTCGGTGGCGAGCGCGCGGCGCCATCCTGCTGCGAGGACTTGGCGGGTCAGTGGGCGGCGCGGAGCCAGGATCGGGGTGGCGAGTTGTTCGGCCAGCCGTGTAGTGACGGTGATGTCGATCCCGGCGATGCCTGGCCCATGGGGCGATCCCTCGCGGGCGAGATGACGCCGGGCGACCGTGCCCGCGATATTGCTCGGCGCGAGCACCAGCACTGGGGCCATGGGGTCCTCGGCTTTGACCTGGCTGACCACCGCATGGAGCCGGTCCAGGGCCGGTAGGCCGTAGGCCGTTGTGATGTGCTGCAGCATTACCTACCCCCGCGCCGAACCGCCGTTCACCTCATTAGAACAGGCGCCGGTGACATCCGGGGACGCTTTAGCGGTCCCGTGAAGGGTCGGCTGCTTCGAGCGGGCTTCGCGCACGGTGCTCAGACCCGCTTGGCATCCCGCTACACCAAAGCGCGTGCTGAATTCGAGATTAGCCGCGTGCGCTAAAGTCGGCGCAGAGTTCGCCTGAGTTTGGACAGGTAGTGCGTCCTCGCGTGGCCGGAGGCCGCTGACCTGCGGTGTTCTGCTTCTGGACGTGGGGTTTCACGCACTAATCGGATGCGTCTAGCCTCCTGGTGTGGCGTTCATCAGGCGGGTGCGGACGAAGTCGGGGGCCACGGCCGTGCAGATCGCCGAGTACGCCCGGGGGCGGCAGCGGATCGTTAAGCATCTCGGGTCTGCGCACACTGAAGCCGAGCTTGGGGTGCTGCTGGCACGGGCTCGGGAACTGCTCGAAGACCCCGCTCAGGGCACCCTGGAGTTGGACGTGCGACCGGCGCCGGTGGCGGCGTCGCTGGTGCGACCTGCTTCTGAGCCGGCCCTGTTCGACACGCCCGTCACTGCGTCGCCGAGGGGTCGGGACGCTGCCGGCCGGGTGGTCGGCACGGACAGCCGGGTGCTGTTTGAGGCTTTGGCCGCGGTGTACGCCCAGCTGGGGTTCGGGGTGGTCGGGGATGAGGTGTTCGCCGATCTGGTGATCGCCCGGGTGGTGGAGCCGACCTCGCTGCTGGACGTCGCTCGGGTGCTGGACGACCTTGGCCAGGAGGCTGCGAGTTACAAGACGATGGGGCGCACCCTGGCCCGCGCGCAGGAGCGCGGGTATCGCGACCTGGTCGCCGGGGCCTGCTTCGAGCATGCGGTCAGCACCGGGGATGTCTCACTGATCATGTACGACGTCACGACCCTGTACTTCGAGGCCGAGAAGGAGGACGAGCTGCGCAAGGTCGGCTATTCGAAGGAACGCAGGGTGGACCCGCAGATCGTGGTCGGCCTGCTGGTCGACCGGGGTGGGTTCCCGCTGGAGATCGGCTGCTTCGAGGGGGACAAGGCAGAAACGGCCACGATCGTGC